>CALEZI010000057.1 GCA_937928755.1 uncultured Rhodanobacteraceae bacterium
GATGCAGTGCAGCTCGCCGCGCGCGAGCGCGGGCTTGAGCATGTTGCCGGCGTCCATCGAGCCTTCCGCCTTGCCGGCGCCGACCATGGTATGCAGCTCGTCGATGAACAGGATCACCTGCCCTTCCTGCTTGGCGAGGTCGTTGAGCACGCCCTTGAGGCGCTCCTCGAACTCGCCGCGGAACTTGGCGCCAGCGATCAGCGCACCCATGTCGAGCGACAGCACGCGCTTGCCGCGGATGCCCTCGGGCACCTCGCCGTCGACGATGCGCTGCGCCAGGCCCTCGACGATGGCGGTCTTGCCGACGCCAGGTTCACCGATCAGCACCGGGTTGTTCTTGGTGCGTCGCTGCAGTACCTGGATGGTGCGACGGATTTCTTCGTCGCGACCGATCACCGGATCGATCTTGCCCTCCTCGGCGCGCTGGGTCAGGTCGATGGTGTACTTTTCCAGCGCCTGACGCTGTTCTTCGGCATTGGCGTCCTGCACTTTCTCGCCCCCGCGCATGCCGGCGATGGCTTGCTCGATGCGCGCCTTGTCGGCCCCGGCGGCTTTCAGCGCCTTGCCCACCTCGCCCTTGTCGTCGAGCGCCGCGAGCACGAACAACTCGCTGGCGATGAACTGATCGCCGCGCTGCTGCGCCAGCTTGTCGGTCAGCAGCATCAGCCGGTTCAGATCGTTGCCGATGCTGAGGTTGCCCTCGTTGCCCTTGACCTGCGGCAGGCGATCGAAGACCTCGCCGAGCTTGCTGCGCAACGCAGCGACATTGACGCCAGCCTGACCGAGCAAGGGCTTGGTCGAACCGCCCTGCTGGTCGAGCAGCGCAATCAGCACATGCACCGGTTCGATGACATTGTGATCGCGGCCGACTGCCAGCGATTGGGCGTCGGCCAGCGCCTGCTGAAACTTGGAAGTGAGCTTGTCCATGCGCATGGTTTGTCTCCGGGCACGCGGCTACGGTGATGATCGATGCGCGATCAATGCGGTTGTATTGATTTCGTTCAAGGGGGTTGAAAACCAGCGCGGCGCAAGGGGGCACCGGCTTTGGTGGAAACAGACTCTTCGGGACGACTCTGCCTTTGCCTTGGTGGGTCCAGACTGGTCTGGACGCTTTCTTGCAGTCCGTGGGAAGAGCGTCCAGACAAGTCTGGACCCACAAGATCAAGTGCAACATCAGCAGCGTCAAGACAAGTCTGGACCCACAAGACCAAGTGCAACATCAGCAGCGGTGTTGATCGATGCGCGATCAATGCGGTTGTCGCCTCTGCCTTCGCCTTGGTGGGTCCAGACTTGTCTGGACGCTTTCTTGCAATCCGTGGGAAGAGCGTCCAGACAAGTCTGGACCCACAGGATCAAGTGAACATCAGCAGCGTCCAGACAAGTCTGGACCCACAAGGACCAAGTGCAACATCAGCAGCGTCCAGACAAGCCTGGACCCACCAGATGCGAATGCTGCTCAGCGCCAGAACGGAATCACCACCGGCTCGTGCGCTTCCTCCTCGTCTGGTAGCTGCGGACGCGCAATCGCCAGTTGGTAACGCCCGGGTCCAAGCTCGCGCACCGGGATCATGGCGACGAATCCGCGCAGCCCGCTGAGTGGGTCCTTGCCGAGTTCATAGCGCAAGCGGACCGGGGCGCCATCGATGGTCACTGGATGCAGAAATGTCGCTGCACAATCGAGCAGCGCCGCCGTGCGCTCCGCCTCAGCAGCCTTTCTCGCCACCTTGGGCTGGTCCTTGGCGATCTCGACCGTCGCCGCCGGACAATCGCGCTCGATCGCGTCATCGAGGCGCCGCGACAGGTAGGGAACGAACAGGCGCAAATACGGCTCGCGCACCAGCGGCGCCGGAATGTAGGGCTGGCCGAGCAGGGCTTCGTCTTCGCTGCGACTGTCGGCGTACCAGGCAGCACGAATTTCGCGTCCCGGCGCCGACTCCGGCAGATACCGTTCGCCCGGCATGCTGAGAACGCCGGTGCGCAGCATCACCTCGACCAGAATCACCCCCATCAGCAGATACATCGTGCCGGCCAGCAGCAAGTTGCCGCGACCGACCCCGACGCGACTGAACACCGTCAGCATCAGCGGGTTTGTGAGACGTCCCCACACCATCAGCCAGCCGAGCGCATAGCCGCGCTGGATCACGCGCTCCAGCCAACCGCCGCGCGCGATGCGCTCGCCGTAATGACGGTCGATCAGGGTGGTCAGCACCACCGGCAACACCCAGACCAGTACCAGCACGACGATCAGCCACGGACTGGCACGACCCTCATTCAGCCAGGCGCTCAGCAACCCGATGACGGCCACCAGCAGCATGGTCGAAACCATGATGGCCAGCGACATCAGCGCCAGCATCAGGCCGATGGCGAACACCTTGCTGGCGCGATTGTCGGCCTGGTCGATCATCTGATCCAGCGTCGGCAGGACCTGCTGCGCGTACGCGCGAAAGATCGGCCCGCGCTTCAACTTTTCCCACAACACACCCTCCGGATAGACCGAGCGCAACCCCAACGCCGCCACCCACAGCGCTCGCGAGGCCAGATGCAGCATGAAAGTCACGATCAACGCGTAGGCGGTGATCTTCAGATAGAAATAGAGCATGAATGCCGCCGAAAGCATCTGCCCGCCCAGGCGCGGCTGCAGGCTGTAAACAGCGCTGTCGAGCAAGCCCGGAAGCTGCAACATGGCGAAAACCAGCGCACCTGACAACAGCAGTTCCACTTCCCAGGTTGGCGTCGTGTCTTTGGGGACCTGGAAAATCTCCTCGGTCTGCGTGGCACGCGGGCTCGGGTCCTGATCGGACATCGCTGATCTCCATCTCGTCGGCACCGATCATCCGGGCGCTGCGCCGCGATTGCCAGCAGCCTTTGCGGGGGGAACGACCCGGTGTCGCGAACTTCGGCAGCCAGCGCTCGCGACACCGGATGGCTCCCGCAGCAACTACTCCCCGCTTGCCCATTCCACACCATCCCGGCGAGTATCCGGGTCGTCGACTTTACGGACGTCTACACCGCCCATGCTGCCGCTCAGTTTCGAATTCTTCCCGCCGAAAACCGCCGAACAGCGCGACGCCTTGCAGCACTCGGCCGAGCGCCTCAAGGTGCATGCGCCGGAATATGTCAGTTGCACCTTCGGCGCCGGCGGTTCGACGCTGAGCTACACCTACGACACCGTGGTCGCATTGAAGGAGCTGGGCCTCGACGTGGCGCCGCACCTGTCGTGCCTGGGCGGCACGCGCGAAGAGATCCGCGAACTGCTGCAGCGTTATGTCGACCTCGGCTGTCGTCGCATCGTTGCCCTGCGCGGGGACATGCCCTCCGGCATGGCGACCGCCGGCGAGTTTCGCCATGCGATCGACCTGGTGCGCTTCATCCGCAGCGAGTTCGATGGCCATTTCCACATCGAAGTCGCGGGTTACCCGGAGTTTCATCCGCAGGCGCGCACCGCCGACGACGACCTCAGGCATCTGGTCGAGAAGGTCGCCGCCGGCGCCAATGGCGTGATCACCCAATACTTCTTCAACGCCGAGGCCTACGAGCATTTCGTTCGCGACGTACGCGCGCTCGGCGTCACCGTTCCGATCGTGCCCGGGATCATGCCGATCGGCCAGTTCAGCCAGTTGAAGCGGTTCTCCGACCTCTGTGGCGCGGAGATTCCGCGCTGGATCGAGCGCCGCATGCTGGCGCTCGGCGACGATGTCGAGGGCGTGCGTGAATTAGGCGCGGAAGTCGTGGCCGGACTGTGCCGTCGGCTGATCGACGTCGGCGCGCCGGGGCTGCATTTTTATACGTTGAACCGCGCCAAGACCACACTGGCGGTGATCGAGCGGATTGGATCGTTGTAGGAGCGACGTGCACGTCGCGATTGGCGGCGCAGCGTGGTACACGCCGCTCTCAGCGAACATAACGCACGTATTTGAAAGAAAAGATCTTTCCGCAAAGAACGCAAAGGAAAGCAAAGCCAGCCGGACATCAACACCTCGGTTCTTGGCTCTTTTTGCGTCCTTTGCGTCCTTTGCGGACAAAAAGGCAGTTTCGCATGGTCGCCGCCAGTTTGATGCGCGAACAAGCGCACCACAGGGGCGACCGTGACTCCTACAGGGACTGTGTTCTCGCCCTGGCCACCGCCGCATGCCAGGCGGCCTTCCGCGCCTGCCGCTCGTCGGCATCCATGCGCACCTCGAAGTGGCGATCGCGCTGCCACGACGCCGCAATCTGCTCCAGCCCCGACCACAGACCAATACCAAGCCCTGCCAGCAATGCAGCGCCCATCGCCGTGCTCTCGCGCACCCGCGGCCGGCTGACCGGCACACCAAGCACGTCCGCCTGGAACTGGCACAGGAAATGATTGACGCTCATGCCGCCGTCGATGCGCAGCTCGGCGATGGCACCGCCGCTGTCGCGCTGCATGCTGGCCAGCAGATCGCAGTTTTGCAGCGCCACGGCTTCCAGCGCGGCGCGCACGATGTGGGCGCGCGTACTGCCACGGGTCAATCCGCAGATCAGGCCACGCGCGTCGGCGTCCCAGTGCGGCGCGCCCAAGCCAACGAAAGCGGGCACGATGCTGACGCCGCCGGCATCCGGAACCGACAGCGCCAGCGCTTCGCTGTCCGCCGCATGCGTGATCAATCCGAGTTGATCGCGTAACCACTGGATCAGCGCGCCAGCAATGAACACCGAACCTTCCAACGCGTAGGTGCGCTGAGCACTGAGTTGCCAGGCGACGGTGGTCAGCAGGCCGTGGCTTGATCGCACGCACTCGGTGCCGGTGTTGAGCAGCAGGAAGCAGCCGGTACCGTAGGTGTTCTTCGCCATCCCCGGCGCGAAACAAGCCTGGCCGAACAGCGCCGCCTGCTGGTCGCCGGCGATGCCGGCAACGGGAATCTCGGCGCCGACCACCGCTGCGTCGGTCAGCGCCACCACGCCGCTGGAGTCGACGATGCGCGGCAGGCTGCTGGCAGGAATGCCGAACTGGCCGAGCAGCCAGGGATCCCAGTTGCCGCTGTCGAGGTTGTAGAGCAGCGTGCGCGAGGCATTGCTGGCATCGGTCAAATGCGCGCGACCACCGGTCAAGCGCCAGATCAGCCAACTGTCGACGGTACCGAAGGCCAATCGCCCCTGCGCCGCCAGCACGCGCGCCTGCGGCCAGTGATCCAGCATCCAGCGCATCTTGGTGGCCGAAAAATAGGCGTCGAGCAGCAGGCCGGTGCGCTGGCGTACCTCGGGCTCGATCCCCAACGCGCGCAGCTCGGCGCATGCGCCGGCGGTGCGCCGGCACTGCCAGACAATCGCCGGACCGAGCGGCGCGCCGGTCGCGCGATCCCAGGCGACCACCGTTTCACGCTGATTGGTCAAGCCGATGGCGGCGATGTCGCCGGGCTGGACTTCGGCCTGCGCCAGTGCACCGCGCAGCGCATCGAGTTGCGTCTGCCACAGCCGATCGGCATCGACCTCGACCCAGCCGGGCTGTGGGTAGTGACAATCGAAGGCCTCATTGTGACTGGCGATCACCCGCGCCTGATCGTCGACCAGCAGCGCGCGGGAGCTCGAAGTGCCCTGGTCGAGGGCGAGGATCATTGGCAGCGGCATGGCTGGCGTTGGCGTTGGTGTTGGAGTTGGTTGGAGTTGGTTGGAGTTGGTTGGAGTTGGTGTTGGTGTTGGTGTTGGTTGGTGTTGGTCAGAGCATCGCGCGGAGAGCGTGCGGCTACAACAGCGCCGCGGCATTCATGTGGTTGCGACCTTGCGTCGTGAGCTCTGGCAGCGAAAGCTCGCCGGGCAAGCCGGCCCTCACAAAACATCCTCTAAACGTTTGATTGTAGAGCATTTATTTGTGAATCACGTTGCCTGCGCAGCGGGCTACGTGACAATGGACAGCGTCACGTAGCCTGCTGCGCAGGCAACGTGACCTACTTCCGTGTGTTCTTTGCCCGAATAAGCGCACCGACAGGGGCGACCGTGACTCCCACAGAAGCTTGCGCTCACGCAGAATGTCGCTATGGCCCCCGGAAACCGCGCATGAACATCGACATCGACACCGTGGTGGTGGGCGCCGGCGTGGTGGGCCTGGCGGTGGCGCGTGCGCTGGCCATGCGCGGCGCGGAGGTCCTGGTGCTGGAAGCCGAAGATCGTCCGGGCGAAGGCATATCAAGCCGCAATTCGGGCGTCATCCATGCTGGCATGTACTACCCGACCGGTTCGTTGAAGGCGCGCTGCTGTGTGCGTGGCCTCACCTTGATGTACGAATATTGCGCGCGTCGCGGTGTCGCCCATCGGCGCACCGGAAAACTGATCGTTGCCACCGACGAGGACGATCGTGACGCGTTGCTGGCGTTGAGCGCCCGAGCCGATGCCAATGGCGTCGAGACCCGCTGGATCGAAGGCGAGGAAGCGATGCGGATGGAGCCGGCGCTGCGCTGCGTGGCGGCACTCGACTCGCCCAATTCCGGCATCGTCGACGTGCCAGAATTGATCACCGCGCTGATCGGTGACGTCGAACACCACAGCGGGCGCCTGTTGTGCCGCACCGAGGTGCATGCGGTAACGATCGGCCCTGGCTGGTTCCGCATCGACACGGCAGGCGGCGACGCGCTGTACTGTCGTCGGTTGATCAATGCGGCGGGGCTGGGTGCAACCGAACTGGCCGCCCGCATCGACGGCCTCGATCCGCGACACGTTCCGCGCCTGTGGTTCGGCCAGGGCCACTATTACAATCTGCGCGGACGCTCGCCGTTCACACGCTTGATCTACCCGTTGCCGGGCGCGGCCAGCCTCGGCGTGCACCTCGGCATGGACATCAGCGGCCGCTGCCGCTTCGGCCCGGACATGCGCTGGATCGATACACCGAGCTACCAGTTCGACGACCGCCAGCGCGGCGCCTTCGCGGCATCGATCCGGCAATGGTGGCCGGCGATGCGCGATGAGGATCTGACCCCGGACTTTGTCGGCGTGCGCCCGAAGATCGCCGGACCGGGCCAGCCCAGCGCCGATTTCGTCGTCCAGGGCCCGACCTTGCATGGCATCGATGGCCTGGTGAACCTGTTCGGCATCGAATCGCCCGGGCTGACGTCGAGCTTGGCGCTGGCAGAGGAAGTGGCGGCGGTGTTGGGGCGGCACTGAGACTGAGACCGGCATTCCTGCTTCTGTGGAGCGGAGCTTGCTCCGCTGCTTCTGCCGGCTCCCAGCCGAGCAAGCTCGGCTCTACAAGAGCCGGCGAGTCGCTACTCCGGGTTGGGGCGAGCGCTGGGACCCGCATTTTTGCTTCTGTAGAGCGGAGCTTGCTCCGCGGCTTCTGGCGGTTCCCAGCCGAGCAAGCTCGGCTCTACAACAGCCGGCGAGTCGCTACTCCGCGTTAGGGCGGGCGCTGGGACCGGCATTTTTGCTTCTGTAGAGCGGAGCTTGCTCCGCTGCTTCTGGCGGCTCCCGGCCGAGCAAGTTCGGCTCTGCAAAAGCCGGCGAGTTGCTACTCCGGATTGTCGCAGTCTGAACGGCCCGTACCCAGGGTCCTGCTGTTCGGCGTTGTGCACACATTCGCTTCACGTCAGCTGGTTTCAGCTATACATATCGCTACAATCCCTGTACTACCCAACGGAGACTCCGCATGAGTACTGCCAATCCGGTGCTGACACGCAGTGAAATTGCTGCGTTCTCCACCACCAAGACCATCCGCAATGCCTATCTGCTGCTGACGCTGATCATGGGCGTGTCGGCGATGACCGCGTGGTACGCGATCAGCAGCGGCGCCGGCATGATCAACATCTGGCTGTTCCTCGCCTTCATGATCGGCATGCCGTTCGCCATCCACGCGTTGCGCAACAGCATTGCCGGCCTCGGGCTGGCGTTTGTCTACGCCGGGCTGCTCGGCTACTTCCTCGGCCCGATCGTCGGCATCTACCTGCGCATGGATCCGAACATTCCGGTCTATGCGCTGGCGGCGACCAGCGTGATCTTCTTCTCGCTGTCCGGCTACGCGCTGGTATCGCGCACCAACTTCAATTTCATGGGCGGCTTCCTGTTCGTCGGCTCGCTGGTGATCCTCGGCGCAATCGTGGCCAACATCTTCCTGCAGATGCCGATCCTCAGCCTGATGATCTCCGGTGCCGCGGTGCTGCTGATTTCCGGCGCGATCCTGTGGGAAACCAGCCAGCTCATCCATGACCCGGAAGCCAACTACATCGTCATCGCCACCAGCCTGCTCGGCAGCATCTGGGTGCTGTTCATGCACCTGATGCGCCTGTTCTCCTTCTTCAGCGGCGAAGACTGAGAACCGGTGTCGGCAGTTGGTGTTGGTGTCGGAAACAGCAAGGCCCGCGAAAGCGGGCCTTGTACTTTCTGTGGGAGCGGGTTTATCCCGCGAGCTTGTGCTTCCTGTGGGAGCAGGTTCACCCCGCGATCTGCTAGCCGAAGATCGCGGGATGAACCCGCTCCCACAAGTGCTCGCGCTTAGGCGATCACCTCGGCCCCACCCATGTACGGCCTGAGCACTTCGGGCACGGTGATCGAGCCGTCGGCATTCTGGTAGTTCTCCATCACTGCGATCAGCGCGCGGCCGACGGCCACGCCGGAGCCGTTCAGCGTATGCACCAGCTCCGGCTTGCCGGTGGCCGGGTTGCGCCAGCGTGCCTGCATGCGCCGCGCCTGGAAGCTCTCGCAGTTGGAGCAGGAGCTGATTTCGCGATAGGTGCTCTGGCTCGGCAACCACACTTCCAGGTCGTAGGTCCTGGTCGACGCGAAACCCATGTCGCCGGTGCACAACTGCATGGTGCGGAACGGCAGTGCGAGCTTCTTCAGGATGGTTTCGGCGTGGCCGACCATCTCTTCCAGTTGCTCATAGCTGGTGTCCGGCCGAGCGATCTGCACCAGCTCGACCTTTTCGAACTGGTGCTGGCGGATCATGCCGCGGGTGTCGCGACCCGCCGCTCCGGCCTCGGCACGGAAACACAGGGAATGCGCGGTCAAACGCAGCGGCAGGGCTTCGGCCTCGAGGATGCTGTCGCCGACCAGATTGGTCAGCGACACCTCGGCGGTCGGAATCAGGTACATGCGTTTCCACAACCAGCGATGTAGCGTCGACACCATGGCGTCGTTCTTGTGCAGGTCGTCCCACAGCGCCGCGGGCAGGCGCCCGAGCGTTTGCAGGCCAAGGTCGGCGCAGATGCCATTCAGGATTGCCAGTGTGTCCTCCTGGTCATTGCGCACCAGCGCGCTGCGCAGCGCGTCCTTGGCCTTGCCGTCGATGGCCAGATGGCGATTGCTGCCGAGCGGCACCTCGAACAGGTCGTCCTCGAATTTCGGCAACTGCCCAGTGCCCTGCATGGTTTCGCTGGTGACCAGCACCGGCACGTTGTGCTCGACGTAGTGGTGCTCGCCGGTGTGCGTATCCAGCATGAACTGCGCCAGCGCCCGGTGCATGCGCGCCAGCGCGCCACGCAGCACGGTGAAGCGCGCGCCGGATAGTTTCGAACCTGCCTCGCCATCCAGCCAGCCGTGGCGCGCGCCGAGTTCGACATGGTCCTTGACGGCAAAGTCGAAGCAACGCGGTGTGCCATGCCGCCGCACTTCGACGTTGCCGGTCTCATCGCTGCCGATCGGCACGCTCTCGTGGGGAATGTTCGGCACCCGGAGCGCGATTGCCATCAAGCGCTCGCGCAGGCCGGCCAATTGATCTTCGGCGGCGCTCAGTCGGGCTGGGAGCGCCTGGCTCTCGGCCATCAGCGCATCGGCGTTTTCGCCCTTCGCCTTGCGCATGCCGATCTCCTTGGCCAGCCGGTTGCGGCTGGCCTGGAGTTCCTGGGTCGTGACCTGCAACTGCTTGCGCTCAGATTCGAGCGCGTCGAGTTCGGCCACCGGCAGTTCCAGGCCTCGGGTCGCCTTCAGACGTTCGGCGGTTGCTTGCAGATGCTGGCGGAACAACGCGGGATCGAGCATGGCGGGGCCTCGGAGGCAGTCACAAAGGAGCGGGATTATGCCGGGTGACGATTGTGGCGGGGCGGGCTTGAGTGGAGGTTGTCTTAGGTCATGTGGATTGAGTGAATAGTGAGTAGTGAGTAGTGAGCGAGAGCCCGTTCAATCGAGGCTTCGTGCGTGCCGGGTTTTACTCGCTACTCACCATTCACTACTCACTGCTCCTGAGACCATCGTCGACCGCCGCCAACCGCCACCGGCGGGCATACTCTCGACCATCGTACCCAACCGAGGAAACCACATGGGCCTGGAACGCGTACCCGCCGGCCGCAATGTGCCGGAAGAGGTCAACGTCATCATCGAAATCCCGATGAATGCCGAACCGGTCAAGTACGAGGTCGACAAGGAGTCAGGAGCGATCTTCGTTGACCGCGTGCTGACCACGCCGATGCGTTATCCGTGCAACTACGGCTATATCCCGCGCACATTGTCGGGCGATGGTGATCCAGCCGATGTGCTGGTGGTGATGCCGCTGCCGTTGATTCCCGGCTCGGTCATCCGCGTGCGACCGATCGGCATGCTGTCGATGGAGGACGAAGCCGGCGAAGACACCAAGTTGATCGCCGTGCCCACCGAAAAGATCTACTCGGCCTACGCGCATATCCAGTCGCTCGAAGATATTCCGGAGAACACCCGCGACCGCATCCGCCACTTCTTCGAGCACTACAAGGATCTGGAGAAGGGCAAGTGGGTCAAGGTGCGCGGCTGGGAGGGCATCGAAGCGGCCAAGCGCGAAATTGTCGAATCGGTCGAGCGCTATGACGCGCTGGTCGTGAAGCCGGGGTATTGAGGACGGCGGGGTTTGTTGATTCGGCCTTTGGTGGGTCCAGACTTGTCTGGACGCTCCACGGCAACACAAGCTCAAGACGAGAAGCGGCCAGACAAGTCTGGACCCACAAAAACGCCGACCGTGCCAACTTGCTCCAACAAGGGCGCCGAGGCCCTTATGATCGGGCGCAACGCTAGTCGGAAGAGCTACGCCCCGTGACCCAACCCATCGACCTCGCCGCGCTGCGCCATGCCGGCTTCACCCGCGTGCCGGTGGTGCGCCATGTGCGCGCCGACCTCGACACGCCGCTCTCCGCCTACCTGAAGCTGGTCGACGGCCCCGACGCTTACCTGCTGGAATCAGTGGAAGGCAGCGAGACCTGGGGGCGTTATTCGATCATCGGGCTGCCGGCAGTTGAGCGCATCGAGGTGCGTGGCCATCAATGGCGGCGCCTGGTCGACGGCGTCTGCGTCGATCAACGCGAAGTCGCCGATCCGCTCGCCGAGGTACAGACGCTGATTCACAGCGAGCGGGTGCCGGCGCAGTCCGGCCTGCCCGCGTTTGCCGGTGGCTGGGTCGGCTACTTCGCCTTCGAAACGCTCGGCTATGTCGAGCCCAAGCTGGCGCGCGATGATCGCCCGGACCAGCTCGGTACGCCCGAGATCGTGTTGTTGCGCACCGAGGAACTGGCGGTGTTCGACAACCGCAAGGGCCGGCTGTCGCTGATCGTGCATGCGGCGACCGACGAACCCGGCGCGATCGAGCGCGCCGAGCGCCGCCTGGATCGGCTGACGCACCGGTTGCGCGCGCCGGCACCCGGCTATCCGGAAGTGCTCGACCCCCAGGCGCTCGACGAGGCGCACTTCGTCTCCGGCTTCAGCCGCGAGGAGTTCGAAGCCGCGGTGCTGCGCTGCCAGGAGTACATCCTCGCCGGCGATGCGTTCCAGATCGTGCTGTCGCAGCGTCTGTCGGTGCCGTTCCGGGCGCGCCCGATCGACGTCTACCGCGCGCTGCGTTCGCTCAATCCCTCGCCGTACATGTATTTCATGGACCTCGGCGACCTGCACGTGGTCGGCTCGTCCCCGGAGATCCTGGTGCGCCTGAAGGAAGGCGAGGTGGTGGTCCGCCCGATCGCCGGTACGCTGCCGCGCGGCGCCACCGTCGCCGAAGACGAAGCCAACGCGCGCCGCCTGCTCGAAGACCCGAAGGAATGCGCCGAGCACCTGATGCTGATCGACCTCGGCCGCAACGACGTCGGCCGCGTTGCGCAATCGGGCAGCGTGCGCCTGACCGACCACATGGTGATCGAGCGCTACTCGCACGTTATGCACATCGTCTCCCAGGTGGTCGGTCGCCTGCGCCCGGAACTCGACATCATCGACGTGCTGCGCGCGACCTTCCCCGCCGGCACGCTGTCCGGCGCGCCGAAGATCCGTGCCGTTGAGATCATCCAGGACCTGGAGCCGATCAAGCGCAATCTCTACGGCGGTGCGGTCGGTTACATCAACTGGCACGGCGAGGCGGACCTTGCCATCGCCATCCGCACCGCGCTGATCAAGGACCACACACTGCACGTGCAGGCCGGCGCCGGCATCGTCGCCGACTCCGATCCGGGCAAGGAGTGGGAGGAGACGATGAACAAGGGGCGCGCGGTGTTTCGCGCCGTGGCCGAAGCAGTGCGCGGGCTGTAGAACCGGGCTGCCGCATCCTGCGCGGTGACCGCTCCGGTCGGCGCGCTGGCCTCGACCGCGCGCCGATCGTGCGCATGCCGGCGGCGCTATCGCGGTCAGCGACCGCCGAGTACCTGGATGCAGCGCGCGCGGCCTTCGGCGTCGAGTTCGGGGTCGAGCTGCAGCGACTGCAGGTCGTAGCCGCCCTTGCCGCGCGGCAGATAGCGGATGCTGCGCTCCTGGTCGCCATCCAGGACCACGTATTCGATTTCGATCGCGGCATTGCCGATCTCGCCGGCGGCGCGACGCAGCAGCTTCATGCCGTCGCGCAATCCAGCCGCATGCGCCGGTGAGTCGGGGTCGGTTCCGCTGATGATGTTCTGGTTGGCCGAGGTCGCGTCGATGTCGAAGCCGCGATGGAACTCCGGGACCTGCCGGGTGACGATGTTGCCGCAGGGCGTGAACAGCTTCTCCGGCAGCACGATCGGCACCCCGGACTCGATGTGCTCGCGCAGTCCGTCGGCGACGTCGAGGCCCATTTCTGCCGCCACCTCCCGGAACAGGGCGACGGCCGTCAACTCCGACCCCGCCTTCGCGCGATCGCGCATTGCGTGGACGAGGTCGTCGAAATTCTGCTCGCTGCTCGCACGCAGTTGCGCATCCCACAGCGTCGCGACCAGCCGCCCGCGCTGATATGGCAGCTGCTGGATATGCGAGTCCTTCCAAAAATCGCTGACAACCCGCGCGTTGGGCAAGGCGCGCCCCGGCGAGACCGCGTAGGCGGCCAGCATCTCGTTCAGGTCCACCGCGAATTCCTGCGGACTCCAACTGCCCTCCTTGACCATCAGGCGCGCGGTGTAGAACTCGGTGAAGCCCTCCGAGAGCCAGTAGTCGGCGGCCTCGTCGGTCGCCGGCAGATTGCCGATCCGGGACGGAATCCAGGTGTGCAGCGCCTCGTGCGCGAGCAGGCGCGCGATCCTTCTTTCGTCCACATTGGGTGTCGCGAAGAAGGCGAAGGCGTCCTCAAGTCCGGTGCCGCCAAGGCTGAACTGGCCGGGCTCCGGGATAACGAGATTGGTCATGCTCACCAGGAAGGGCGCGTCGGCGTCTTTCCAGAAGCGCCGGTGGCCCTGCGTGATCCGGGCGACGCTGGCGAGGAACTGCTCATCGGCAAATTCCCAATCGCCGCGAATGGCGACGCGCAGGCCGTCGGACGGATTGCTCACGATGCGATAGTCGCCGCCGACGCTGATGCTGGCCCTTGCCTGGCCGAGGGTGAGGCCGGCGTGTTCCAGGTCGGATGCGAAGCTCCAGCCCGGCGGCAGGCCATCGACGCGAATCCGAGCGGTCGCGCTCTCCTCGAGTTCGGGCAGGATCAGCGCCGCGTTGCCGATCAGGTGGAACCAGGTTGGCTGGATGATCGGCCGGTACGGGTTGCCGTCAGCGGCGGTCGGCGGTCCCTTCTTCCAGTTCTGCACGATGCGATAGCGCAGGTGGATGCGCGAGCCCGGCGGGTGACGCAGGATCCGCGCCGACGGCGTCTCGCCGTCGGCGATCTCCGCCCCGGCGATCACCTGGATGTCCTCTAACTCGCGCCACAGTTCCTCCTCGCCGCCCCAGGAATCGGGCAGGTCGAGCAAGGTCTCGCCATCGGCATCGCCAGCAAAGCGCAAGTCCACCTGCACCGCCGTCAGAGCTTGCTCCGAGAGCAGCGGCGTAAGCTGGTACTCCACGTCGGCGGCGGCAACGGACTGTGCGAAGGCCAGAGCCGACGCGAATACCGGGAGCTTCATCGGTTGTCGATCCTTGGGAGAGGTCGAGAAGCTAATCCGCACGAAGGCGGCGGGCGAGTACCGGAAGTCGTGCCGGTCCACACACGACATGCACTCGCGCAGTCCGATAATCGAAACCCGTCGAGCGCCGGGCTTCAGGAGCACACCGTGATCACGCGACGCGAATCGCTGAAACTGACCGCAGCCGCAGCCGCGCTGCTGGCTTTCCATCCGCGCGCACTGTGGGCCGAAGCCGGCGCGAAGACGCTGATCACGCGGGCGATGCCGAAGTCCGGCGAGAAGCTGCCGATGGTCGGGCTCGGCAGTTCCGCCAGCTTCGCCGAACTCGCGCGCGGCAGCGACCATGCCGCCCTGCGCGAAGTCCTGCGCGCGATGGCCGATCACGGCGCCACGGTGTTCGACACCGCGCCGAGCTACGGCGCCTCCGAGGAAGTCGCCGGCAAGTTGGCGCAGGAACTCGGCCTGACCGAGTCGATGTTCTGGGCGACCAAGGTCAACGTCGCCGGACGCGGCGGCGGTGGCGCCGATCCAGCAGCGGCGCGGGCGCAGATCGAATCCTCGTTCGCGAAGCTCGGCAAGAAGGTCATCGACTTGATCCAGGTGCACAACCTCGGCGACATCCCGGTGCAACTCGGCATCCTCAAGGAACTCAAGGCGGAGCAGCGCATCCGCTACATCGGCACCACCAGCACGCGGCCGGAGCAGTACGCGGAACTGGAGAAGGTGATGCGCGAGGAACCGCTCGACTTCATCGGCATCGATTACGCCATCGACAATCAACTCAGCGCCGAGCGCATCCTGCCGCTGGCGGCCGAGCGCGGCATCGCGGTGATGGTGTACCTGCCGTTCGGTCGCACCCGCCTGTGGGACCGCGTGCGCGGGAAGGCGCTGCCGGAGTGGGCGGCCGAATTCGACGCCGCCAGCTGGGCGCAGTTCTTCCTCAAGTTCGTGATCTCGCACCCGGCGGTCACCGTGGTCACGCCGGCGACCAGCAAGGTCAAGCACATGATCGACAACCTCGGCGCCGCCATGGGCCGGCTGCCGGATGCGGCGATGCGCAAGCGCATGGTCGAGTTCGTTGCCGCGCTGTAACGATCTGAGTCGCCTCACTCTGAAGTCGGAGCGCGATTGCCCCTGCGTATTGATCTGGCCGCCATGGCCCGCACGTAAACTGCGCGTCTGGCGCCGCTCGGCGCCCGCAGGATTGTCGAGGTAGCACCGATGTCGCATCCCTTTTCGCGCGGCCTGCTGGCCGCGGCGTTGTATGGCGCCGCCCTGGCTCCGGCCGCGGCCGCCGAAGTTGTTCGCTCCGCCGACGCTGCAGGCGACACGGTGGCCGGCGCAGAACCCGATTCGAATCAGACCTGGACCAGCGAGGCGATCGACGTGACCGCGCGCGGCACGGCGGCGGACCTGCCGTCCGCTCTGGCCACGGATATCGTGACCTGGCAGGACTCGGTGGCGGCGCCGGTGGACTTTCAGGACCTGATCACGCGCTTGCCGGGCATCGGCTCGACCGGACAAAACGGTTTGTTCGAAACCTTTTCCATCCGCGGCAGCGGCGGCAGCGGCATCCTGGTCGTGGTCGGCGGCACGCCGGTCACCGCACAACGTCGCGCCGGCGTCCCGGTGGCCTTCGTCGAGCCCTCGCTGCTCGGCGAGATCAACGTGACCCGCGGCCCGGCAACCGTGCACTTCGGGCCCGGTGCGCTCGGCGGCGCGATCTCGATCGAGCCACGCTGGTTCGATGGCAGCACGTTCTCCGGCGGCTATGCCAGTTCCGGCGACGACACGACGCTGATGGGCGGTTTCGGCAGCGATTCTTTTTCGGTCGGCGCCGCGCGCCATCAGGCCAACGATGCCGAGTCTGCCAACGGCACGCCGCTGAACAGCAGTTACGAACGCGACAGCGCCAGCCTGCAGTACCGCACGCGCCTCGGCGATTTTGCCTTCGATGGCCTGCTGTTGCCGTCGCGCACCGACAATATCGGCAAGTCCAACTCGCGCTATCCGGCGCGCGACACCACCTACCCCGAGGACGACCACACGCTGGGGCGACTGCGCCTGCGCCACGACAACGGTTTCGAGCTCAGTCTGCATGGTCACGACCAGTCGCTGCTGACCTACAACCAGCGGCCGGGAACAGCCGACACCTATGCCTACATCGAAAGCCTGGATATCGGCTCGACGGTGCAACAGACGATCGCGATTGACGCGTTCACCTACAACTTTGGCGTGGAGTACCTGGGTCGCCGCGATGTCAACGGCTTCGATGCGCGCGGCACGCTCGACAACCGCACCTTCAGCCTGCGCAACGCCGAGGAGGACTCCTGGTCCGTGTTCGGCCTCGCCGATGTCGACGTTGCGCCGGAACTGGCGCTGGAATTCGGTGCGCGCTTCAGTTCGCTGGACCAGGAACAGCGCGGCGCCAGCGGCGACGATTCCGACAGCGCCTTCACCATGGGCGCGGCCTGGACGCCAACGGACAGCAGTCGCTGGACGCTGAACCTGTCCTCCGGCTACCGTTTTCCGACGCTCGAAGAACGCTTCTTCAGTGGCGTCACGCCGCAAGGCGAGATCGTCGGCAACCCCGACCTGTCCTCGGAAAGTTCGCTCGGCGCCGATCTCGGTTACGCCTGGCAGTCGGGCAACTGGGGCACGGAAGTGCATGTCTGGCAAACCAATGTCGACGACCTGATCCAGTTGTTCGCGATCCAGCCGGGCGTGAACGGCTACACCAACGTCGGCAGCGCGAAATTGCATGGCGCCGAAGGTGTGCTCAGTTGGATGCCGACCGCAACGCTGAAGCTCAGCGCCAGCGGTACCGTGGTACGCAGCAAGGACCGCCAGACCGGCGGCCCGCTGTACGGATCGCCACCGCCGACCGCGACGCTGGAAGCGAAGTACGACTATGCCGACTTCACTTTCGGCGCCTTCTACAGCCATCGCTGGCCAATGCAGCGCCCGGGTTTCGAGGAAGTCGAGCGCGATGCGGTGAATCTGCTCGACCTCGACGTCAGCTACCAACTCAGTCCGGCGTGGAATCTCAGGCTTTACCTGCGCAACGCTCTCGACGAGGACTACGTCGCGACTGCAGACGAATTGTCGGCGCTTGGGCAGGAGCGCTCGGTCGGGTTCAACCTGGTGTGGAATTCGCGCTGACCCAAGCGCGCGCTCCAGGCGCGCCGCCACCGCCGGATATTGCACACCTTCGCCGCGGGAGCATGCGCGTCGCTGCGGCGCGACAGGCACGTCCGCGAGCGCATTCCTGCGGCGCCGCAAGGTAGCATCTGCGCATCTGGCCAGCTTTGAACGAGCCCCTGCCCTTGCGCTTTCTCGCCGAACTCAAGCGCCGCAATGTGATCCGCATGGCCGGGTTGTATCTGGTCGGCGCATGGCTGGCGGTGCAGGTGGCGGCGACGTTGTTGCCGGTTTTCGAGGCGCCGGCTTGGCTGATGAAGGTCCTGGTCGTCGCGCTGGCTTTCGGTTTCCTGGCCGCGCTGGTGTTTTCCTGGATCTACGAACTGACGCCGGCGGGCCTCAGGCGCGACGAGGAACTGGTTTCTGGAAACGAACCGTACGCGGGCACGGAACGCCGGCTGCGCCGGATCAGCGACGCCCCGCAAGTCCAGGCGGAAACGCCGCCGCGCAGCTATTCGCGGCAGCGCCTGCAGGACCGGCTGATCATCGTCCTGTTGCTGCTGGCGATCGGCTACTTTCTGTTCGACAAGTGGCTGCACCAAACGCCGCCGCAGTCGCTGCCCGGCGCAACAACCGCGTCCACGAGCGCCGACGCGCCACTAACCGCTGCGCGGCCGCAAGCGGTCGCCGACCTGATCGCCGTGTTGCCGTTCCGCAACCGCAGTGCGTTGCCGGAGGACGCCTATTTCGCCGAGGGCATGCACGACGATCTGCTGACGCAGTTGTCGAAGGTCGCCGGGCTGAAGGTCATTTCGCGCACCTCGATGATGCGTTATGGCAACACCACCCTCTCGGTGCCCGAAATCGCCCGCGAACTGGGCGCGGCGGTGATTCTGGAGGGCGCCGTGCAGCGCTCGGGGAACCAGGTGCTGGTCACCGTACAGTTGATCGACGGCGACAGCGATGTGCACTTGTGGGCGGAACGCTACGATCGCGCGCTGACCACCGACAGCGTGTTCGCCATCCAGGCCGAAATTGCCCAGGCCGTTGCCGATGCGACGCGCGTGGCGCTGAGTCCGGCCGAGGCCCAGGCGCTGGCGACCGGATCGACCGGAAACATGCGTGCCTACGAGGCCTTCCTGCAGGGCAAGCTGCTGGCGGCAAACGATCTCGCCACGCCGGAGCGATTTGCCGCGGCGCTGGTACAGTTCGAGCGCGCCATCGCCCTCGATCCGCAATTCGCCGAAGCTCACGCGCGCAAGGCGCGCATCCAGTTGGCCAGTTACTGGTTCGGCTACAGCGACGCTACGATGCGCGATGCCGCCAAGCTGACCATCGAGCGGGCGGTCGCGCTGGCGCCGGACGACATCGAGACCTGGATGGCGCAGGCCTATTTCCATTACTGGGGCGAACTCGACTATGCCAGCGCCGACGCTTTGCTCGAACGCGTCATCGAGCGTGCACCCGGCAATGCCGAAGCCTGGTATGCGCGCGGCCTGGTGGGACGGCGCGACGGCCGTTTCGATGACACCATCGCCGCCTTCAGGGAGTCGCTGAAGATCGATCCGGCCAACACCGATACGCTGCTGGAGCTGTCCAACACCTTGTTGACCCTCGGTGATTACGAGGAATCGGATGTCTTGCGTGCGCGGGTCAAGGCACTCGGTGTGGAGGTCCCCTCGCACAGCGCCGAGACCGCCCTGAACCAAGGCGACATTGAAGGCGCATGGGCAGCGCTGGAGGGCCCGAACGACTTTTATTCGACGTTGCCGTTCCGTATTGCGTTGGCCAGTCGCAACCCGGACTGGATCGCCAAGGCGCTGTCGACCGAACTCTGGCCCGAGCGCCTGCGGCAGTTTCCGGATCACCCCGACACCCACGCACTCGCCGAGGCGGAGGCGCTATTGGTGCTCGGCCAGGGCGACGCGGCGCGAGCCAGGTTGCAGGCGGTCAAGGCGCGCATCGAAACACGCGCCAAACCGTATCCGGGTGGCTGGTCTTCCACCAGCTACTATTTCTACTACCCGTGCGACCTGCCGGGCATGCTCGGCGACCTCGAAGGCGTGCGCGCGGCCGAACGCGACTGGATCGACAACGCACCACGCGACGTCTGGGCGGAAAGTGGCATCCGCCTGGCGTTCGCCGTCGCCTTCGCGCGCGCAGGCGATGCCGAACACGCCCTGGACCACCTGGAGAAGCTGCAGTCGCAGATCGGACCGGTGAGCTTCATCAGCATGGAGCAAAGCCCCGGCCTCGACACGTTGCGCCAGCACCCGCGTTACCTCGCGCTCGCCGCGGGTTATGCAAAGTGGAAGCAGCAACGGCGCTCGACGACGCCCGCTTAGCCGCGATTTGCGCGCCGGGATCAGCCCGCCAGCCGCAACGAGTAGCCCACATAGACGGCATACGCGCCGAGCAGCAGCGCGCCGTTCCAACGCGTGATCTTCAGGCCCATCAGCATCATCGGCACCAGTACCAGGGCAAATCCGATCATCACCGGGATATCCAGCCACATCAGCGTGGGCGCGCTGGTCGGCAGCGGCGTGATGATCGCGGTGATGCCGAGCACGCACAGGACGTTGTAGATGTTCGATCCGAGCACGTTGCCGATGGCGATGTCGGCGTGCCCGCGGTACGCCGCCATGACGCTGGAAGCCATCTCCGGCAACGACGTGCCGATGGCAACGATGGTGAGCCCGATCACCAGCTCACTCATGCCCCACATCTTCGCCAGCGTTACCGCCGCGCCGACACACAAGTGGGCACCGCCCATCAAGGCGGCCAGGCCGACCACGATCAGGCCGATGGTCCATCCAAGCTTGCGATTCGCTTTCGGGTTCTCATTGGCGAATTCCGCCTGGACGGCTGCCGGCTCGCTCTTCGAGCACTTCAACAGATAAAGCATGAACGCGACGAAGGCGCCGACCAGAATCAACCCCTCCCAGCGGACCAGCTGACCAAAACTGGCAAGACCCCAGAGCAGAAAGCTGACCGCGATCACGATCGGCAGTTCGACGCGCACCATGCGCAGTTGCACCGCCATCGGAGCGACCAGTGCAGCCAGTCCCAGAATGACGCCGACGTTCGCGATGCTCGAGCCGACCACGTTGCCGATCGCGATGTCGGTATTGCCGTTTACCGCCGCACCGATGTTGACCGCCAGTTCGGGCGTCGAGGTGCCGAAGCCGACGACCACCAGGCCGATGACGAACTGACTGATACCGAAGCGCTCCGCTACCGACGATGCGCCTTTGACGAAGAGGTCGGCGCCGACCACCAGAATGGCAACACCGCCGACAAGAATGAGGAACTGAAGGAGCATGGAAGATCAGGCGACAGCTTGGGGACTTCGAGGCTAGCAGAGGACCCGAGCGCCGACCGTGCAGAGCTTGTTCAAACGCAAGGCGGGCACGCGCGAGGCGATGGAACTCGCGGGCAGAACCGGGTCGTAACCCATGTCGCTGCAGGGCGTCGGCAGTTGCTTTGACGGATGGTGCTGCCCCGGCTCGGTGCCGATCAGCCCGGAAGTGCGGATCGATGCCTGTGTCGAAAGTGGATTCAGTTGGGTCGACATCAGCGTTCACCATGCCCGCGCCACCGCGCACCACTCGTGCGCGTGGATCCCATTGATCGGCCGCTGATCGGGCAAGCGTTGCAGGAGCCGATGATCCTGCTGACTCGCAACCGGCTGATCGCGGCCTACTCGGGACTGGGGCGGCTGGTCTGATGGCTTGGATTTCTTCGCCGAACTCAAGCGCCGCCAATTCATGCCTTTCGGTATTCGCGCTGTCACCAATAAAGCGCCAACTGTTTATTAGCAGCCCTACTCGGCAGGCATTATGCTGCGAACAGCCAAGCCCCGGGATCAGCCTGCGGGAGGCGGGAGCCCCATGAGCATTCGCAAGTACCTGTTCCGCATCATCAACTGGATTTCGCGTCACTTCTTTGCGAGCCGGTTGAACTATGCCCACATCCAGGCCTTCATCTACAACAACTCCTGGCACAAGTTCTTCAACCTGGTCCACGTGCACTGGGACATGTGGCGTGGCAAATCGATCACCAGCAGCCGGCCCTACATCTGCGTGTTCGAGGTGACCAACGTCTGCAACCTCAAATGCCCCTTCTGCCTCACCGGGAAGGGCATTTCAGGCGGCCGCGACGTCCGCCACATGACCTTCGAAGAATCGAAGCAGATCATCGACGCGATCGCGCCGCACACCTACTTCATGCAGGTGTACACCTGGGGCGAGCCGCTGCTCAACAAGGATCTGGTCCGCATCGTCGAGTACGCCAAGGCGCGCAACGTTTACGTCATGCTCTCTACCAACGCCACGGCAATGACGCCCGCCTACAACAAGCGCCTGATCGATTCCGGCATCGACTACGTGATGGTGGCCATCGACGGCGGCAGCCAGGAGACCTACAAGAAGTACCGCGTCGGCGGCGACTACGACAAAGTTCTCGCCAACGTGAAGGACCTGCTGCAGCAGAGACGGGAGCGCAAGCTCGAACACCCCTTCGTGGAATGGCAGTTCATCGTCTTTCGCCACAACGAGCACGAGGCCAGGTCCACCGAGGCGATGGCCTACGAGATCGGCATCAACAAGTTCACGCCGCTGCCGGCCTACGTCGAGGATCCGGAGTGGGCGGCCACCGATCCGGAGTACCGGACCGAGCTCAAGAACCCCGAGCGCCTGAAGGATTGCGATCGCCCCTGGTCGCACCTCAACGTGCGCGCCGATGGCGGCGTTGCATCGTGCTGCTATTCCTTTTTCAAGAAGGACGACCTCGGCGAACTGACCATGCACAGCTTCGACGAGGTCTGGAACAATGCCCATTTCCAGCAGTCGCGCCGGCTGATCACCCAGTTCAAGCGCGGCCAGGAAATGGAACAATCCAGCCTGCTGTGCCGCGATTGCCTGAAGACCGGCGTGCGCCCGAGTTTCATCGAGACGCCGACCGACACGCAGGCCAAGCAGAAGGCGGTCGCCGGCGCGCACGACAAGGCGGCGCCGCGCAGCATTCCGGTCCAGGTCATTACCGACGGGTCCTGAAGAAGGCCATCACCAGGGCCACCGAGATCGCTTCGCCGGCCATGATCCAGATGCGGCTGCCGATCGCCACCAGCAGGCATGCTGGCGCCGGCATGTAGGGCAACAGCAGCAGGTACAGGGCCGATTCGCGAACGCCGATGCCGCCCGGCGCGAACACGGCGACCAAGCCGGCGGCAAAACTGAGCCCCATGCTGGCGGCGATCGGCAGTGCCGCACCCTCCGGGATCGGCTGCAAGGCGGCGACGAAGGCCAGGAAGGCGCCTCCGAACGCGGCCCAGAACAGCACGTAATAGAGGTATACGGCGAACATCCGCCTGGCGCTCGGAAGCGCGGCGGCGGCGAAAGCGCGACCGATGGCGCCCGGCAGATAGCGCATCAGACCGAGCAGACGCGGGTGCATCAACAGCGCCAGCAAGACCGCAAGCAGCACGACGGTACCGCCGCCAAGCGGGAAGTCCATCGCCAGCGCCACCGCCGGCAGGCCGGCGGAAATCGCCGCGCCGCACAACAGCAAGGTTTCCAGGTACAGCGCGAGCACCGTCGTGGCAGCAGGAATGCCCTGCTCAGTGCTCATCGCGATGCGACCGACATAGCCCCAGACCGCACCCGGCAGGTAGCGACCCAGCGACGACAACAGCCAGGTGCGGATGCTGGATCGGGCGTCGGTATCGGCGCCCAGCGCGCGCAGGATCAGGTGCCAGCCGAGGGCATCGAGGAAAAACAGCGCCACCAGCGCCAGCGAGGCCAGCAGCATCAGGCCGGGGTGCAATTCCCACTCGAGATGCCGGATCTCGTTCCACTGCGCCAGCAGCAGCCACAGCATGCACGCCAGCGCCAGCGCGACGAAAACCCAGCGCCAGTAGCGCGGCATCAGACTTCCGGACGCGCGCGCAGCACCCGCGCCGGCACACCGCCGACCCGCGCCCCCGCGGGCACGTCGCGGTTGACCACCGCATTGGCGCCGACCACGGCGCCCTGGCCGATGCGCACGCCATCGAGGATCTTGGCGCCGGCACCGACCCAGACGCCATCCTCGATGACGATGCCGCGGGCGCTGAACCCCTGTTGCGAGATCGGTCGCGCATCGTCATCGAACCGGTGACTCGAGGCGACCACGAAACACTGCCCGGCGATCATGACGTGGTTGCCGATGGTGAGCCCGCCGTTGCCGTAGAGCACCGTGCCCTGGCCAATGCCGCTGTGACTGCCGATGTGAATGAAGCCCTCGGGCGGTCCGGCATTCAGGCAGGCGAAGCTGCGCACGAAACTCTGCTCGCCGATGCGGATGCCTACCGCCTGCGCACTGGTGGCGATCAGTTGCACGTACTCGTCGATGATCGCGCCACGCCCGAGTTCTATCTGGCGCGGGCAGCGCAAACTGGTGTGGTGGCCGATGAAGGCGCGCCGCGCCAGGCCGCGGAAGGCCAGCGGGTAGAGCAGGCGCCGCAGCCCGAAACCGGGCAGGCCCGGGATCGCGTGGCAAAGGCCGAGCACGAGCTCATGACAGAACAGCGCCCAGAGGCCGGCATCGGCGCCCACGGTGAGCCGGATATAGCGAGCCAGGCTCGACTCCGATGCGTACATCGCATGCAAATCGTAGTGCCGGCTCTCGCGCGCGCTCAAGAGTCCTGCGCCCCCTCGCGCGTGGCGTGCGCCACCCAGCTCGCGCTGGCGCCGGGCCGCGCCACCACCTGGATCCGGCCAAAACCGGCATTCGCTAACATGCCCTCGACGTCATCGCGGGAAAAATAGTGAGTGACCGGAGCAGCGAGGCGGTCGAACCAGCCGAGCACGTTTTCGCGGAATGGGAACTGCGCGTAGATGCGTCCCGGAATGCGCTCGGCGAGGCCGCGCAATCCGGGCAAGCGCGACAGGATCCGGTACGGCACCAGCAGGAAGATCTCGGAGAGCACCGCCAGCACCCAGGACAACGCGCGCAGCAAGGCGAACGGCATGCGCGTGGTGATGCGCCGCAACCACTCGATCGGCTGGTACCAGAATTCGCGCTTGCCGTAGACCCAGAGCACCAGCGGGCGGCCCGCCGCAACCACGCGCGCGATGCTGCGCACGGCCATCGCGGGATCGGGAAGGTGCTGCAGCACGCCCACCGAGTAGACCAGATCGAAGCGCGGGCGAAACGGCAGGGCATAGGCGTCGGCCTGGACCACGTGCAGCTTGGGGTAACGGCTGGTTTGCGCGTACGCGGTCTCCACCGCCTCGCTGAGATCGACCGCGACCACCTCGGCGCCGAAGCTGCTGGCCACGCTGGCCGGACGGCCCGAGCCGCAGCCGACCTCCAGCACCAGCTTGCCGGCGAAATCCTCGGGACCGAGGAAGGGCTGCACGAATCCCAGGAAGATCGAGCGGAAGTAGTCGAAATTGTCGACGAAACTGGTCCACTGGTAGCCGAACGCGCGCATCGTGCGCGCCTTGCGGTCGCGCAGGTGCGCGGGCAGGGCCGGTGCCGAGAAACGGGCGGCGTGGCGGGCCACGAAATTCGGATAGCGGCCGTGCAGACACTGCGCCAGCAGCGCGTCGGGCAGCAGGCGCGGGATGCCGCCGACGATCGGGTAGACCTTGCCGCAGGCGCAGCGCAGGAATCCCTCGACGATCTCGTCGCTATCGCCGATGCGCTCCTCGCTCAGGACCTCGAGGCTCAGCGGGCCGGCGCAGGCGGGGCAGCAAAGGATGTCGAGCAATCGGGCTTTCATCGGGCGTCGTTCGGGTTGGCGGCTGTGCGGGGACCGTTCCTGGTCAGCACAAGGATATAGGAGGGCAGCAGCACATAAGCCGCCCGCCAGAGCCAGGCCGGCACACGCTCGATCAAGCTGCCAGGCCGAATCATGTCGCGCGCCATGAACCGGTCGGGATCGCGTAGCACGGCGATGGTGAAGTCGCGCCGCCCGAATCCGCCCAGCAGGCGTTCGATGCCCCACCAGGTGCGCAGATTTTCGTAGTAGCGGGGCCCGCGCCCGGCCATCCGCATGTAGCGATCGGCCGCCCACTTGGGAAGCCAGGACAGGAACGGAAGCTTGTAGTGCGGCTCGACGATGGTGAGTCGGGAAGCAGCGCCGAAGTAACAGACGCCGCCGTGACGGAGCACGCGGTGGATCTCGTCGAACAGCCGCCCGGCATCGGGCACATGCTCGTACACGTGGTTGCAGATGACGAGGTCGAGACAGGCGTCCGGCAAGGGCAACATCTGCGAATCGGCGAGGACCGGATGCACGTTGTCGACGCCGTCGATGTGCCCGGCCTGCAGCGCGGCAGCGTCGATGTCGAACGCAAACACGTGATCGAAATGTCCGCACA
The DNA here is from genome assembly GCA_937928755.1 of uncultured Rhodanobacteraceae bacterium. GTDB lineage: Bacteria > Pseudomonadota > Gammaproteobacteria > Xanthomonadales > SZUA-5 > JADKFD01. The sequence continues at coordinate 25,697 of CALEZI010000057.1, forward strand.
GCGCTCTCGCGAACAGGCCGCTGCTGCTGCCGACATCGGCAGCCAGGCCCCGCTGCACATTGTCCTCGATCGCACCTGCGGCCTTCAGGACCGCCAGCAGTTTGCCGACCTTGGGTGCCTTGTAGTCCGCGTCGAGGATGATCGGGGCGATTTCCGAGTACCCGCGCTGGTACTTGTCCGGCGATGGCTCCGTCATGTCGGGCGCCCTGCCCTGTCGCGTCGCCACAGCAGGTAGACGTAAACGGCCCAGAGTCGCAGGCCGTGGTCGCGCGCCCCGCTGCGATGCGCGGCCAGCAGACCTTCGACTTCCGCGGCATGCAGCGGACCGGCATCGCTGCGCAGCAAGGCCAGCAACGCATCGCCCAGCCCGCCGCGGAACCAGGCCCCCACCGGCACGGCGAAACCCTGCTTTCCGCGACGGGCGATGCAGGGAGGCAACAGGTGGCTGAAAGCTCGTCGCAACAGACGCTTGCCGCCACGCAATCCTGACTGCCACTGCGTCGGGAACGACATCGCCAACTCCACAAGATCGCGATCGAGAAAGGGTGCCCGCAATTCCAGGGAGTGCGCCATCGAGGCGCGATCGGTCTTCTGCAGGATGTCCTGCGGCAGGTACACCAGGCCATCCGCGGCCATCATCGCGTCGATACCGTCGAGCGTCGTGCTGCGCGGCAGCGTGGGCGGCTCGTGACCGAGACCGGCGAGGTCCGGGAGCAGGCGCGCGTGCTCGTCAGGGCGGAACAATTCCGGCGCCACATAGGCCCGACCGCTCAGCATCGCGTCCGCCTGCCGGAGGAACAGGTGCGCGCGCTTGAGCAAGCTCCCGCTGTGATGCGCGGTGGGTTCCGGAATCGCCCCGATGGCACGCGCAGCCAGCTTGCGCAGAGGCGCCGGCAAGCGGCTGTACCAGCGCAGGATCACGCGCGCCCGATAGCGTTCGTAGCCGCAGAAGATCTCGTCGCCGCCATCGCCGGAGAGCGCGACCTTCACCGATCGCGCCGCCAGCCGAGAGACCAGTGCCGTCGGCAACAGCGACGGGTCGGCGAAGGGTTGCCCGAGGTGACCACGGAGCAGGCTCTCGATGGCATCCGGCCCTTCCAGCGCAAAGGTTTCCTGATGGTGCATGCATCCCAGCTTCTCCGAAACCAGTTGCGCGTAGCGCGACTCGTCGAAGCTGGCATCGGTGAATCCGGCGGTGAAGGTGTGCATGCGTTCGGTCGTGAGGGATGCCGCCACCGAAGTGACGATCGTCGAATCGATGCCGCCGGAGAGCATCGCGCCCACCGGCACATCGGACACCATGCGCCGCTGCACCGCGACCCGCACCGCTCCCTGCAGCAGTCCCTCGGCGTCGACCTCACTGCCGTCGAAGCGCCGGCTGGGCATCGACCAGTAACGCACTTGGCGCACTCGCCCCGCGGGACTCCACTCGAGGAAATGGGCCGGCAGCACCTCGTGGATGCCGACATACGCCGTGCGTCCCGGCAGGGCGAATCCATAGCGGAAGTAGTCGGAGGTGCTGTCCAGATCCTCCTCGCGCGGTGCATTGGGAAGCAGGCGCATGAGAGCCGGCAATTCCGACGCGCAGGCGAACTCGCCGGCATCGGTCCCGGCAAAGTACAGGGGCTTCTCGCCGAAGCGGTCGCGCGCGGCCAGCAGCCGTCGCTGCTCGGCGTCCCAGAAGACGAATGCCCACATCCCCTCGAGGCGATCGAGGAAGGCCGCACCGTGCAGCAGCAGTCCCGCAAGGATCACCTCGGTGTCGCCCTCCGTGCGGAACTGCCAGCGCCCCTGCAGTTCAGTCCGCAGTTGTCGGTAGTTGTACAGTTCGCCGTTGTAGTTCAGAACGTGTCGCCCGGTCGGATCGGACATCGGCTGGTGACTCTTGGCTAGGTCGATGATCGACAGCCTGCGCTGACCCAACCACGCGTCCCCAATGACCAGGTCGGCGCCCTCGTCAGGACCGCGATGGGCCAGCGCGTCGAGTGCCCCCCTGGCGCGGGCGATGTGCTCCTGCTGACCAATCTGGCGGTCGTAAAGGAACAGGATTCCGCACATGGCTGTCAGCCCTCGCGCGCCATGGCGGCGGCGTAAATGCGCAGGTACCCGTCGGCGGCAGCATCCCAGGAGAGCCCCAGTTCGGCGATCCGCTGCCGGGCCGCATGCGCCAGGCGCAGGCGCAGTTTACGGTCGCTGAGCAGCCGGGCTAGTTGGCAAACCAGGGCCGACTCGTCGTTGACGGCGAACAGCAAACCCTCAATGTCCGGACGCACCAGCTCGCGCAGGCCGACGATGTCGCTGGCAACGATCGGCAGTCCTGCGGCCATCGCCTCCAGCACCACGTTGGGACGACCTTCGCTGTGACTGCACAGCAGCAATGCCGCACCGCTCGCCAGCTGCGCGGGCACTCGCTCCGGGTCCACCGCACCGCGGAACTCCACCGCATCCCCAAGCCCGAGCGCGGCGGCCTCCCGTTCCAGCGCCGCGCGCTCCGGCCCATCGCCTACCATGCGCAGCACGACGCCGGATTGCAGTTCGATCGGCAGGCGGGCCATCGCGCGCAGCGCCAGGCCGACGTTCTTCCGCGGGATCAGGCTGCCGACGACGAGCAGGACCAGCCGTCCGCGGGTATCGCCGTCCCCGGTGCCGCACTCCGAGAAATCGCTGCCGACGCCATTGCCGACGAAACGGAACTTGCCGGCATGCGACGGGAAACGCTCCGCGATGTCCCGGAGCAGGCCCTCGCTGACGCAGACGATCTGACGGTTCAAGGCAACGCACGCCCGCATGAGCAACCGCTGCAACGACGAGTCGGCAAGGCGCTGGGCGTCCTCGCCACGTATCGTCGTGACCACCGGAATCCGCAGCAGCCAACCGGCGCATCCGGCAACGACGCCGGTCGGCGCCCAGTTCGCATGCAGCAGGTCCGCGTTCCGCCCGCGTCGCAGGCAAGCCCAGAACATCGACAACAGGAAGACCGGCAGCAGCAGCCGCAACCAGGGTCGGCGGCGGAGCGCAACCGGCACGCCACCCTGCGCGTGCGCCAGCAGTTGGTATCGCCAGGGGGCGTAGCGGAAGGCATGGATCGGCGTGTCCCGCCATGCGGTTCGACCGGGAGCTGTGGCGGACGGAACGACGACCTCGATGCGCACGCGGCGCGCCAGCGCCTCCACCAGCCGCGCGACGAAAATGCCGCTCGATCCCGAGATCTCGAGGGGAAACGATGTTGTGACCAAGGCTACCCGCATGGCTGCACCAGCCCGCGCTTCGCAAGGGGCGTCAGCATCAAGGCTTCTGCGGTTCCGATTTCGCCGACATCAGGTAAGTCAGCGCCGTGATCTGCTCCGACACCAGCCCGATCAGGAAGATGATGGCAGCGGCACTGAACATCAGTGCGCTCATGTTGGTGAAGCGACCGTCGGTGAAATAGGTGTAGGAGTAGTAACCCCCACCGACGCAGAAGAACAGCCCGGATGCCGGCACGAACAGCTTGAGCGGCGAATACAGGGTGGCGATCTTGAAGATGATCAGGAGAAAGCGCAGGCCATCGCGCAGCGGCCGGATGTGGCTGCCGCTGCCGAGCCTGCGGGCTACCGGAACCGGAAGGTAGGCCACTGGGTACGCGCTGCGGAAGAACGCCATCGTGCAGGTGGTGGGGTAGCTGAATCCATTCGGCAGCATGTGCAGAAACTGACGAAACTTGTCGAGACGCACGGCGCGGAAGCCGGAGGTCAGGTCACGCACCTGCTGGCCGGTCATCCAACTTGCCAGCCGATTGTAGAAGTGGTTCGCCAGTCCCCGGCCGATGCTGGCCTGACCGGAGCCGTCGCGCGCGCCGACCACCATGTCGTAGCCCTCCTCCAGTTTGCCGAGGAGCGCGGGAATGTGCGCCGGGTCGTGCTGGCCATCGGCATCCATGAACACCACCACATCGCCGCCAGCTGCACGGGCGCCGCGCTTTATTGCGGCACCGTTGCCCATCGAGTACGGCGATCCGAGGACTTTCGCGCCCGACTGCGTCGCCACGGCCGCAGTGTCGTCGCAGGAACCGTCGTCAACCACGATCACCTCTGCGTCCGGAATCACTTGGCGCAGCCGCGTCAACGTCTGTCGCAATCCCACCGACTCGTTCTTCGCCGGCATGACAATCGAAATTCGCATGCACTCTCCCGGGCTGGAGCATGGGAGATTAACCTGCCTGCAGGATTCCTGCGAGCGCCTTGGCACCCGCCTTGGCACCCGTCACTTTGGCGCCTGCGAAACCTGGGCGCCGTGCGCCGCATTCTGGAGTGCTCGGAGACGCCTGGCTCGGCCTGAAGCGCAAGGTCGCCACAAACGCCACGCAACGCCGGGGATGCAGGCGGGTACGCGCGATGCCCAAGACTTCGCAGCGAAATTAGCGACAAGCGCACATCGCTGCCATCAGCGCACTTGATCGACCCGCGGCGCCGCCCGACGGACGGCGCCGCACGAGACATGACTTACAGCCCCAGCGCTTTTTCCGCCGGCACGTACTCGAAGCCGAAACCTTCGGCCACCGGCTGATAGGTCACCTTGCCGGCGTGCACATTGAGGCCGCGCAGCAGGTGGATGTTCTCGGCCATCGCGCGCTTTGCGCCCTTGGTTGCCAGTTCGAGGATGAACGGCAGCGTGGCGTTGTTGAGCGCGAAGGTCGAGGTGCGCGGCACCGCGCCGGGCATGTTGGCGACGCAGTAGTGCACCACGTCGTCGACGATGTAGGTTGGATCGGCATGCGTCGTGGCATGCGCGGTTTCGAAGCAGCCGCCCTGGTCGATGGCGACGTCGACCACGGCGGCACCGGGCTTCATGCGCTTGACCATCTCGGCGCTGACCAGCTTCGGCGCCGCGGCGCCGGGGATCAGCACGCCGCCGATCACGAGGTCGGCGCTGAGCACCGCCGATTCGACGGCATCGTGGCTGGAGAACACCGGTTCGATACGGGTGCCGAACTGCGCAACGAGGCGACGCAGCACGTCGACGTTGCGATCGAGCACTACCACGCGCGCGCCCATGCCGACCGCCATCAGCGCGGCATTCGCGCCGACCACGCCGCCGCCGAGGATCACCACCTTGGCCGGTGCCACGCCGGGCACACCGCCGAGCAGCATGCCGCGACCGCCGTTGGCCTTCTGCAACGCGGTCGCGCCGGCCTGGATCGACATGCGGCCAGCGACTTCCGACATCGGCGCCAGCAGCGGCAGGCCGCCGTTGTTCGCGGTCACGGTTTCGTAAGCGATGCAGGTCGCACCCGACTTGATCAGGTCTTCGGTCTGCGGCAGGTCCGGCGCCAGGTGCAGGTAGGTGAACAGCACCTGGCCCTCGCGCAAACGCGCGCGCTCGACCGCCTGCGGCTCCTTGACCTTGACGATCATGTCGGCCTGCGCGAACACCTCTTCGGCGCTGCCCAGCACCTTGGCACCTGCGGCGACGTAGTCGGCGTCGGAGAAGCCGATGCCGCTGCCGGCGAGCGTCTCCACGACCACCTGATGGCCATGCTGGGTGAGTTCGCGCACCGATGCCGGCACCATGCCAACGCGGTATTCGTGATTCTTGATTTCCTTGGGTACGCCGATAAGCATGATCGCCTCGCCTCGCTGCTGGGGTGGGCCTGTCATGCTGCACCGCAGCAGCGCAAACGGCTGCATCGACAGGGCCAGACAGGATAGCCATGCAGTTTATTGATCCAGTCGCGGAGTTTTTCGCTGTAGTTTTTGTCCGGAAAGAATAATCTGCTGACAGCTCGACCGTCAGGAGCATGAAATTCCATGCGTCAGCAGAAAGTGCATAGAAATCAATTGGATAGAGTTGATCGACGCATCTTGCGCGAGTTGCAACTGGATGGTCGGCTCGCCAATGTCGAACTGGCCAGACGCGTCGGCCTCTCGCCGACGCCATGCCTGGAGCGCGTGAAGAAGCTCGAAGACGAGGGCTTCATCACTGGCTATCACGCCCGCCTCAACCCCGCGCGCCTGGGCGCCGACCTGCTGGTGTTCGTCGAGATCCGTCTGGTGCGGACCTCCAAGGACGTGTTCCAGGCGTTCAAGGCAGCCGTGGTGGAACTGCCGCAGGTGCTCGAATGCCATCTGGTGTCCGGCGACTTCGACTACCTGATCAAGGCGCGCGTCGCCGACATGGGTGCTTACCGACGCCTGCTCGGCGAGACCTTGTTGACACTGCCGCACGTGTCCGGTTCGCGCAGTTACGCGGTGATGGAAGAGGTGAAGGAGACGCTGGCGCTGGCGGTGCCGGAGTGAGTACAGATCCTTCGCTCCGGTCGCCCGATGTGCGCGGCTACATCGCGTGATTGGGGTACTTGCCGCAGATTCGCTGCGGTGCATCGCTTCGCGATACATCGCCCTTCCAAAGCCCGGCTCTCGCGTGGATGTGGGTCCAGACGTGCACGGACGCTTTTCGCTTGAATGCTGGAAAGCCTCCGGATGAATCCAGACCCACCAAAGCAACTGCCGGCAAGCGCGCGGTTGAATTTGTACCCACTCAAAGCAGTTCGATCACGCGGCTCGAAATGCGGCGTCGATTGCGGCGGGCTATGCTCGGCGCACCTGCCAATGGAGATGCTGCCGTGCGATGGTTTCCCGCGCTTGCCCTCGTCGCCGCAACGCTGCTGGCGGTAGCACTCCCGGTCCGTTCCGAGACGACCAAGGCACCGTTGTCCTACAAGGGCAAGACTGTGCTGGTCACCGGCTCCACTGACGGCCTCGGCCGCGAACTGGCGCGTGCGCTCGCAGCGGATGGGGCCCACGTCATCGTGCATGGCCGCAATGCCGAGCGCGGTCAGGCGCTGGTCGACGAGATTACCCAGACGGGCGTTGGATCGGCGAAGTTCGTCGGCGCCGATTTCGCCTCGCTCGACGCGGTTCGCGCCTTCGCCGACACCATCGCGAAGGACTATCCGAGGCTCGACCTGCTGGTCAACAACGCCGGCATCGGCCTGGCCGACGACCACCCGCGCGAAACCAGTGCCGATGGCTTCGAACTGCACTGGGCCGTCAACTACCTCGCCGGCTGGGTATTGATCCATCGACTGCGCCCTGCGCTCGAGGCCGCCGCGCCGTCGCGGATCGTCAATGTCGCGTCGCTGAGCGCCGATCCGATCGACTTCGACGACGTCAATCTCGAACTACCGGGCGCGGCGAAACGCGCCTATGGGCAAAGCAAGCTGGCGCAGGTATCGATGACAACTGAACTGGCCCCGGGATTCGTGGCCGATGGCATCACCATGATCTCGGTGCACCCCGCCACCATGATGAACACGACAATGATCGCGAAGCTCGACCTGCCGCCGCGCACCAGCGTCGACGAGGGCCGCATCGCGGTGATGAGCCTGATCACCGCGCCGGAACTGGAAGCCGGCGCCTTTTATGTCGGCGCGAAACTGGGTACGCCGCACGCGCAAGCCCGAGACGCTGAGGCGCGCGCCAGGTTGGTTGCGCTGAGTGCCGAGCAAACCGGCGTACCGCTGGCCACGGCGGCATCGCATTGACCCTTTGAGCGTGATCATGCGGCTCCCGGCGCATTGCGTGCAGGCTATGCGCCACCGTGAACCGCTGGAGTAGATCCGCGTGACTCGATACCCACGCCGCGAGGATTTCTCGATCGGCGAAAAAGCCGCGTTGTCGCGCCTGATCAGCGAGGACGACATTTTGCGCATGGCTGCCATCACCGGCGATTTCAACCCCGTCCACATCGACGAGGAGTTTGCCGCGATGACCCGCTTCAAGGGTCGTATCGCCCACGGCGTGTTCAGCTCCGGACTGATCTCCGCGGTACTCGGCATGCATCTGCCTGGTCCGGGCGCGGTCTACCTGAAACAATCGCTGCAGTTCCTGCATCCTCTGCGCCCCGGCGATGTGTTGACCGCCGAAGTCGAAGTGATCGCCTGGCGCGCCGAAAAACGCATCATCACCTTGCAGACTCGATCGTTGAACCAGGACGGAACCGGCATCGCCGACGGCGAGGCCGTGTTGCTGGTGAGCTGAGGCCGCGACAAGCCCGAGCGCCTGCAGCCCAACTCAGCCACAGCGGCGCGCAACCGCTCCTCGTAGCGGAGCTTGCTCCCCTGCTCGCGGCATGCGCAGCCGAGCAAGCTCGGCTCTACAAGAGCCGGCTGCCGATGCTTCTGTAGAGCGGAGCTTGCTCCGCTGCTCTAGGCCATCCGCAGCCGAGCAAGCTCGGCTCTACAAGAGCCGGCTGCCGATGCTTCTGTAAAGCGGAGCTTGCTCCGCTGCTCTCGGCCAAACGCAGCCGAGCAAGCTCGGCTCTACAAGAGCGCAGGCCGATGCTTTGGTAGAGCGGAGCTTGCTCCGCTGCTCTAGGCCAAACGCAGCTGAGCAAGCTCGGCTCTACAGGAGCCGGCGGCCGATGCTTCTGTAGAGCGGAGCTTGCTCCGCTGCTCTAGGCCGTGTGCAGCCGAGCAAGCTCGGCTCTACGGGAGCGCAGGCTGCTTCAGCGACCGATCCAGGTGAAATAACGCCAGGCGCCACCGTAGGCGCGCGAGGTCTGGTCCACGAGCGCATGCCCGCCAACCGCCAGCCGCTGCGGCAACTGTGCGTCGAACTGCACGTGGTTTATTGCCATCCAGCGCGCAAAACTGGCGCTGGGTGTGGAATGGAAGTCGACCACGCCGAGCAGGCCGCCGGGATTCAACTGCTGGCGCGCGGCGGCGATGCAGCGCCCCTGCTCGGCGCCTGTCATGCTGAGCATGTAGGAGGCGAGCACGATGTCGAACGGGCCGTCGAGGTGGGCGCTGCCGAGTGCCCCGTGGACCAGTTGCGCGCGCGTGCCGAGCCGCCGCCGTGCGACTTGCAGCATCGGCTGCGCCAGATCGACGCCGACCAGTCGCGAGCGCGGGAACACCCGGCTCAACAGGTCCAGGTTGCGGCCGGTGCCACAGCCGATCTCGAGGATGCTCGGCGTACGCCAGCCCTGCTGCATGCTGAGCCCGGACAATTCGGCGACCAGACGCGTGCGACCGAACAGGAACAGCGGCCGCGTCAGGTCGTAGATCGGCGCATGCAGTCGGTAGTAGCCGGAAAGATCAGTGCCGATGCGCGCGCTCATGCGGCCACCTCGGCGAGCATCACCGAACCATAGGTGCCGACGCGATCGCGCCGGTGCCAGCTCTCGCTGTCGTGCGCGGTGAGCACCTGTTGCGCGAACGCCGGCAGGAATTCCACCTGAGACGCTGCCGAGCGCAACAGGATGCGCCCCCCCGGAGCGCAACGTTCGAGAATCATCCGCCACTCGTGTTCGAGCGCAGCCACATCGTTGGCCCACAACCAGTCCTGGTGGTCGAGCAGCACGAAATGCGTCAGCGCGCCGGCGTGGCCTTCGAGGAACGCACTGAAACTGGAGGTATGCACGTGCACGCGGTGAATGCGCTCGCGCAGGCATTCCAGATTCTCGCGGCGCAGGTAGTTGGGGCAACACTGGCGGGTGTAGGCGCCGTGCAGGTAGAGCCGCCAGAAATAATTCTCCGCGATCGGCACTTCGGTCATCAGCCAGCGCACCTTGTCCTGCACATAGGCGCTGACGCCGCCCGGATATTGCGCGGTGATCAGATCGCGCTGCGCGCGCGGCACACCGGCCAGCGCGAGGGTGGCCGGCTGGCGCACCAGGGCGCGCATCGCCGGTCCGAACAGGCGCGGTTCGATCTCTGCGTACCGTTGCCGCTGGGTGGCCAGATCGGGCGCCTCGAACAGCCGCTCAAGATCGCGATGCAGCGCCGGGCGGGCGATACGCAGCAGGCTGCGCAACAGCCAGGCGATGTCGCCGGACGCGCCGCAGAAATAGAACGAGCCGCGACCGCGACCGTTGAACCAGTGCAGATGCCGGTCCCAGAACGCCGCCGAGGCGGCGAGCAGGCGCGGGCGCAGGCGATGTCGATAGAGCTGCTCGAAACCCGGGTGGCGGCCTTCGCCAAACAGCGCAAACAGATCGTCGTGGTCGAGCACGGCCAGCGCAGCCAGTTTCAGGTCGAGTAGCGCGTTCTGCCGCGAGTTGAGATCGACGCAGTGAATCTCGGCGGGATCGTCGAGCAGGTAGTCGAGCGCATTGCAGCCGGCGCTGGTGATCATCGCGATACGACTGCCGGATGTCACGCCGAGCAGGGCGCGGTCTGCGCGCGGATCCTCCCAGCAGGTGTTGTAGATCAGACGCGAAGCGTGCACATGGCGAAACCAGCGGTCGTATGCGCGTTGCTTGAGTGTCGACATGCCAGTCCCCAGGGTTATGCCAGTGCCAGTGTTGTGGCTTCGAACAGCGCCCATCCGAGCCCGATGGCGGCGATGACATCGCTCGGGTAATGCAGGCCGAGCACCACCCGCGACATCGCCACCGCGGCGCAGAAAGGCCAGAGCAACAGCCCCGCCAGCGGATAGGCATCGCTTGCCACCAACGTGAAGCCAACCGCGTGCAGCGTGTGTCCGGACGGAAAACTGAATTCGTCGAGCGGCGCGACGCGGGTGCGCAGCGCTTGCTCGACTGCCAGCGGTCTTGGCCGTCGACTGATCTGCTTCAGCGACTTGTAAACCAGCAGACTGGTGAGCCCCAACAAGGCCATCTGCAGCGCGACGCGTTGGCCCGATTCGCCGCCGAACAACAGCAGACCCAACATCAGCAGGTACCAGATGATGCCGTCGCCGAGGCGCGATACGACGGCGAACACGGCAATCGTGCGGCGGCTCTGAGAATGACGTCGAACCAGCCGGGTGAGGCGCAAATCGGACGCGCAGAACTGTTCAGACAGTCGTCGAATGGAGAGCGACATCATGGTTCTTCTCCTTGGGTCCGGTTGGGTGCTGCTGCGCCATCAGCGCGCACAGCAACTGCACGAAGTCGTCCGCAACCCGTTGCGGACTCAAGTGCTCCACGGCAAGCCGGGCGGCGCTTCCCAGGCGCCGGCCCTTGAGCCACGCCAGCGTGGCCTTTTCGGCTGCGCGCACGAATGCGCTGGACTTGGCGAATGGCGCCAGTTCACCGCTGACCCCGCATTCGATGTGCTCGTGCGCCGCAGCGTAGTCGAAGGCACACACGGTCAACCCGCTGGCCATCGCTTCCAGGGTGACGTTGCCGAAGGTTTCGGTCAGCGAGGGAAACAGGAACAGATCGGCGCTGGCGAAATGGCGCGCCAGTTCGTGACCGAGCAATACCCCCGGAAACAGGTGCTGCGGATGCTCACGCTGCAACGCGCCCCGCGACGGACCGTCGCCGATCCACAGCATGCGCGCACCCGGACTCAGGCTGTGGATGCGTTCGAACGCGGCGGTGGCCAGTTCCAGGTTCTTTTCCGGCGCCAGGCGTCCGACATGCACCACCAGCGGCGCACAGTCGGCAACGCCAAGTTGCCGCCGCAGCTCGACATCACGGTGGCGCGGGTCGAAACGCTCGGTATCGACCGCGCGGCGCAGCAACTCGACGCGGGCAAAGCCATTGGCGCCGAGCCATTGTTTCAGCTCCTGCGTTGGCACCAGCGTGCAGTTGGCGCGGTTGTGGAAATGGCGCATCCAGGCGCGCGCGCTGGATTGCAGATATGCGGCACCGTAATGGCGGAAATAGTCATCGAAACGCGTATGGAAGCCGCACACGACGGGAACGCCTGTCGCCCTGGCCGCAGTTACGGCCGACCAGCCTAGCGGTCCCTCGGTGGCGACATAAACCGCGTCGACCCGTTGGTCGCGGATCAGTCGCTTGAGGCGCCCGCCCGCGGGCAGCCCGAACTTGAGCCCGGGGTAACGTGGGATCGGCAGACCGCGGGTCAGAACCTCATCGCTGTCGCCCTCGCCGCTGCCATCCTGCACCTGCCGCGGACGCACCAGGGTGACACGATGCCCAGCCGCCCGCGAGTACTGGGCGAGCGACTGGACCGTGAGGGCAACGCCGTTGACCTCGGGCGGATAGGTCTCGGTAACCATCAACAGGTGCATGCGGCGCACTCTTGCGGCTCAGTGCGCGCAGGCTGCGCGCCCAACACTACGGCGCGGTAACGCTGCGGTTGCAGTGCCGTGACGGCGCCCGGCAAGGTGACTTGCGAGCCAGCGTCTATGCTAAAAAGCACTGCCCATGTTCAGCGAGCGTCCCCCGTGGCCAAAGCAAAGCCCCCAATTGCTCCGATCAAGGCCGAGCGCAGCAAGCGCACGGCGGCAGTTGCCAAGCGGACTGTCGACGCCAAGTCGAACCAGAAAGCACCCAAACCGCGCGCCAAGAAGCCCAAGGCAATCGCCCAGGCGCCCGCGCCTGCGCCCGCAAAGGCACGCGCGAAGCTCGAGCGCGGCCGCTTCGCTCTGCCGCTGGCCGATTTCAATCGGCTCGCGGAACTCAAGGTGCGTGCGGGCGTACTGGGTCGGCCGACCAAGAAAAACGAACTGTTCCGCGCCGGATTGCGCCTGTTGTCCACGCTGTCGGACGAGTCGCTGGTGATTGCGCTGGATCAGCTCGAACCGACCCGGAAAAAGGCCAGGCGCAAGTCGGACCTGGACAACCGCGACAACTGAAAACGGTGGCGTGAACGCGTTTGCAACAGTCAGCGCGTTCCTAGCTTGAAGCTGACCGTCTTGCGCACGCGGGTAGCGACCGCAACGCCGTTCTCCCGGCGCGGCTCGAAGCGCCAGCGTTGAGCGGCGCGGATGGCTTCGCGATCGAACACGCGCGTCGGTTCGCTGCGTACCACCTTGACATCCTGCACCGCACCGTCGCTGCCGATGTCCAGCTCCAGTTCGACCCAACCCTCGATGCGCCGCTGAAACGCGGAGGCGGGGTATGCCGGGCGGACATCGAGCAATTGTCGCGGCTCCTGAATTCGCAGAGTCGCCGTCGAAGCATCGGCGGCGGCGGCAACCGGCGCTCCCGAGGCGGGCACCGGGTCCGCGACCGGCGCTGCGACTGGCGCGGGAGCGCTCGCTGCCGGCGCTGACGTCGACGCGGTGCTTGCACTGACCGGCACTGCTGGATCGACCGGCGCAGGCTCCGCGGCCGGCTGCGACGACACCTCTGCGCTCGGCGGAGTCGGTGCGCTGCTTTGCATCGCCGTCGCCTCAGGCGGCGCTGGCGACGACACAGCCACCGGTGGTGAAGCAGCCGCCTCGGCAGCCAACTGCTCGGCACGTTCGATGCTCAACCTGGCCTCTTCCAGTTGTTTGTTCAGCGGGCCGAGGCTGAGCTCACTGGCACCCATCCGCCGCAGCAACTCGAATTGCCGATGCGCTTCAAGCAGATCGCCCGCCGCGATGCTGCCCTCGACTGCGCTGACCGCCGGCGCTATCAGATCCAGCAGCGCCAGGCGCGCGGCCGCATAGGTGGCTTCGACCTCTCTCGCCTGCAGGTAATATTCGACGGCATTGTCGCCCGCAGGCGCCAACAGACGCCGTTCGTTGAGTGCTGTACGTGCGCTTGCCAACAGCAGGTTTCCCCGATCAGCGCTCTGCGCGGTAGCGTTGTTGCTGCTGGTCGCCGCCACCGGACCATCGGCTGGCGAACCGCTGCGGTCGCGCGTGAGCCACCACGCGCCAACGCCCACGCCAGCCAGCACGACGATCAGGATCGCCGGTGCGGCGGTGCGCAGTGCCGATCGGGCAATATTTCCAGCATTGGGGTTCGGATCCGTCATCGTTGCACTCGGCACTCAATTGCCTGGAGCTTGTGCGGTCCGGGTTGCAGTGATGTTGCAGCGGCGTAACGCGCAGGTTGGCGCCGCGTAAACATTTCCACGCGGCGCTACGACCTGCGGCTCCGGCCTGGGGAGCGCCCGTGCGCGCTCCCCATTGCCGATCTTCAAGTCCCGATGATCCCGCCGTCGTCCTTGCGGATAACCACCGTCGACGAGCGCGGTCGCTGGCCGAACGGCCACGACGAGATCGCGGTCGGGTTGGCCGGGTCATTGCGTTCGCTCGCCGGTTCGCCCGGATGCTGCACATTGACGAACATCGTGCGCAGGTCCGGCGTGGTGATGACACCGGTGATCTCGCAACCGCGCGGGCCGGTCAGGAAGCGCTTGAACTCGCCGTCGACGGCATCAAAGGCGAGCATCTGGTTGTTGCCGATGTTGCGATAGTCGCCGCGCTCGGTGCCTGGGCGCGAAACAATTGACGTCGAGATATCGGTCTGCACCCAGAGGATGCCGCGATCGTCGAACCACAGGCCGTCCGGGCTGCCGAACTTGTCGCCCTGAATATTGCCCTGGCGGGTCGGATTGCTCAGCGTAGGGTCGCCGCATTGCACGAACTGCTGCCATTGGAAACTGCGCGCGCTGGCGTTCTGGCCATCCTCTGCCCAGCGGATGATGTGACCGAAGATATTCTGGCTGCGCGGATTGGCGGCATCGTTGGCCGGCTGGCCGGTGGTGCCACGGCGATCGTTGTTGGTCAGCGTGCAGTAGACATCCTGAGTGCGCGGATTCACCGCAATCCATTCCGGGCGATCCATCTTCGTGGCGCCGACACGGTCCGCCGCCTGGCGCGTCTTGATCAGCACCTCGCCCTGGTCGGCGAAGCCGTTCTCCGGCGTCAGCCCGTTGCTGCCCCACACCAGCGGCAGCCACTCGCCGCGCAGATCGCCGTTGAAGCGGGCGACATAGAGAACGCCGTCGTCCAGCAGCGCTGCGTTGTGGGCACGGTCGCCGGGAATGTACGGACGATTCGACACGTACTTGTAGATGTACTCGAAGCGCTCGTCGTCGCCCATGTAGACCACCACGCGGCGATCGTTGGCGATGGTCACCCAGGCGCCTTCGTGCTTGATGCGCCCGAGCGCGGTGCGCTTGATCGGCGTCGCGGTCGGGTCGAAGGGATCGATCTCGACCACCCAGCCGAAGCGGTTCACTTCATTCGGATGGCGCGCGGCGTCGAAGCGCTCGTCGTGCTCGTGCCAACGGTAACCAGCGCCGCTTGCGCTGATGCCGTAACGGCGCTGGTCGGCGCTGAGCGTGCCGGCGTTGGCAAAATAGCCGTTGAAGTTCTCTTCGCAGGTCAGATAGGTGCCCCACGGCGTGTAGCCATGCGCGCAATTGTTGATCGTACCGAGGATGCGTCGGCCGGCCGGGTCGGCGGCGGTGCGCATCAGCGGGTGGCCGGCAGCCGGCCCGGACACCGACATCGGCGTGTAGGCGGTAATGCGGCGCGCGTAGTTGGAAGGGCGCTGCACACGCCAGTTGGAGCCGTCGAACAGCGCTTCGATCACCGATACGCCGTGCGCCGCCTGCGACTTCCTGACCTTCTCGGCGGTCCAGGTGCGCTGGCCATCGGGATGCAGGATGCCATCGTCCGTGTACTCGTGATTGCTGACCAGCAGGCCGCGCCGCGAAGACGGTGTCGCTCGCCCACCGACGCTGAAGCGCGCCGGCTCGTTGAACGGGAAAAAGTGCATGCCGTCGTTGTGCATGCCCCACTGCAATTCCTGATCTTCGGCGCTGTTGCTGGCGTCGTAGCGGAAATAGCGCGACACATCGGAAATCGGATCGCCCCAGGCGATCAGCACATTGGCACTGTAGCCAGGCGGCACCACCAGTGTGTCGGCATCGCTTGCCGGCACCGGCACGAAGCCAACCCGCGGCGTCACACTGTAGTTGGGCGACAGCGATTGCGCCTGCGCCTGCGCCTGCGAGCGCGCCGCCAGCAGCGGCACGCCGACCAGCGTGGCGGTCGCCGCTGCGAGCGAGCCCTTGAGAAATTCGCGGCGCTTGCGACTGAGTTCGAGCACCTCGTCGAAACTGGGATTGTCGCTGAAATTGGAAATGCCATCGTCGTGAAATGTGGACATGCGCTGACCTCTGGCTAGTCGTCTGACGCACCGCCACGGCGCGTCGGGGAGCGTTACGCTAGGCGGCGGCGATGACAGCCCTGTGCGGGATCCGTTGCAGCGGCGTTACCGTTCCGGACATTTGTTTGCGCCCGGCCGCCGTCCCCGGCATGACTGCGGATCCGGTTCGTCGCGCCGCCACATTCACGTCACCCAGGCGTCGCGTCAACGTCATCGTTCTGTTGCGAAGTTCCCGCAGAGTGCGCGCCAACGCCACAGCCATCGAAACCGGGGCCCAGGCATGGACAGCATCGAGCAACGGTTCGTCGGCCAATGGCCGCACTGGTTCGAGGGCATTCGCGGCCAGTTGTCGCGGCCGTTGTTGCACGGAATGTCGCGCCTCGCGAAGATCGACCAGGCGCAACGGCTGATCGCCGAGTTACCCCATGTCAGCGGCCTGGAGTTCGTCGAAGAAGTTCTGCGGCGGCTGGGCGTGCGCTATCGCGGATCACGGCGCGCCAGCGTGCGCTATCTCCGCGCCAGCTCGGTCGCCGGTGAGGCCAACCAGGCGGTGGCGGCATGAACGCCGGGCGCCGGCCGGTGATTGCGCGTACGCTGTTCCTCTCCGACCTGCACCTCGGCTCGCCCAACTGCCATGCCGAAGCGCTGGTCGACTTCCTCGCCAATGTGCGTGCACAGCGCATTTATCTGGTCGGCGACATCATCGACCTGTGGTGGATCAGCGAGCGTCGAGCGCGCTTCGACCGCCACCAAACGGCGGTGCTGGAGAGCCTGCGCGAACTGGCGCGGCGCGGCAGCGAGCTGATCTACATCCCCGGCAACCATGACCGCCCGTTGCGCGAATTGTGCGGGCTGGTGCTGCCGCGAATGAAAGTGCGCCGCGATGCGGTCCACTGCGGCGCCGATGGACGACGCTACCTGGTCACCCACGGCGACGATTTCGATGGCGCGGTTCAGGCCGGCGGCTGGCAGGAATGGCTCGGCGACCAGTTGTACGAGTACATCCTGGCCGGGAACCGCATCACGCAGCGGATGCGCCAACGCCTGGGACTGCGCTATTGGTCCCTGGCCGAGTTCATCAAGCGCCAGAGCGCGCTGGCGGAGCGTTACATCGAACGCTACGCCGACGCCGCCGTCGCCGCAGCGGCGGCGCGCGGCCTGGATGGCGTGATCTGCGGCCATATCCACCGCGCCGCGCTGCAAGAGCGCGGCGGCTTGATTTACGCCAACGATGGCGACTGGGTCGAGAGCATGACCACCATCACCGAGGATTCGTGCGGCCAACTGACCCTGATGCGCTGGACCGGCCAGGCCGAAGTATTGGCCGAACTGATGCCAACCCGGATGCTCGCGGCCGCCTGAGCTGGCTGCGGTTCAGGCTCAAACCGAAGCCGCAACGACGCCGCAATCCGCCGGTCATGGACGCCGCTTAGGCTGTGTTCAATCCACCGCGGAACCCCAAAGATGATCTGCAAAATCAATAAATTATCGTCGCTCGCGCTATATCTTGTGGCCGGCTCGCTGGCCCTGAGTGCGCATGCCGAGACGGTTACCATTCGTCTGCATGGCTCGAATACCCTGGGGTCGAAACTGGGCCCCGGCCTGGTCGAAGCATTTGCCCGTCAGCAGGGCTTCGTCGGTGTCGATCGCACCGAAACCGCCGAGCTCGAATTCCGCATCGGCGGCCGCAATGCCAACGGCAGCGACTTCAACGGTGTGGTCAAGGCGCATGGGACCAATACCGGCCGCGTCGACCTGATGTCTGGCGCAGCCGACATCTGGATGGCTTCGCGCGCAGCGACGCCCGAAGAAGTCGCTCAGGCGAAGGCGATCGGCGACCTGCACTCGGCGCAACAGGAACACGTGGTCGCGCTCGACGGGCTGGCGATCATCGTGCACCCGGAAAACCCGCTCGGCGAACTGCGCGTCGAACAGATCCGCGATGCGTTCGCCGGCCGCATCAGCGACTGGTCGCAACTGGGCGGCCCGGCCGGCCCGATCAAACTGTATGGCCGCGACGACAAATCGGGCACCTACGACAGCTTCAAGTCGATGGTGCTGACCGATGGCGCGGCGATTTCGAGCGCAACTCGGCGCTTCGAATCGTCGACCGAACTGGAGCGTTCGGTGGCCGCCGATCCCGCCGCACTGGGTTTTGTCGGTTTCTCCTACATCCAGCAATCGAAGCCGTTGGCGGTGCGCGCCGAGGGCACCTTGCCGCTGAAGCCCGAGGCGCTCAGCGTGTCCACCGAGGACTATCTGCTGGCGCGTCGACTTTATTTCTACACTGCGGCGCAAGCCTCGCCCGTGGTCACCCAATTCATCGAATTCGTGCAAAGTTCGGCGGGGCAAGCGGTCGTTGCCGAAACCGGATTCGTGGCGCAAAACGTGTTCGTCGCTCGGGTGCAGCCGACGCCCGGGAATCCGGCCCAGTACTATGACGTGACCGGAAATGCCGAGCGCATCTCGATGAACCTGCGCTTCCGCCCGGCCAGCTCCACGCTGGACAGTCGGGCGCTGCGCGATATCGAACGCCTGAGTGCCTTCATGAAGCGACCGGAGAACCAGAGCAAAGAGTTGCGTCTGGCGGCGTTTTCGCCAAATGCGGGACAGCCGAGGATCATGACGGCGCTGACCCTGAACGACCGCGTCGACCACGTCTCGCAACTGCTGACCACGCGCGGCGTGCGCGTCAGCATGAGTCGCGGTTTCGTCGATGGGCCGATCGTGGCGCCGCTTGGCCGCGCCGACAGCATGGTGCGCAACGAACGCGTGGAAGTCTGGCTGGTGGATCCTGCGGGTGGCATCAGTGGCGATCGCGGGCTCTGAAACAGCAACCGTCGCGAGGCATCCCGAGGGCCAGCAGCCATTGATCCCAGCTTCGACCATTCGTCGCAGACCGCAGCGCTCACGTCGGGCGGGTAGGCGGTAGATCCCAGGCCTTGAGCGCGCGCATCAGCGGGCGCTTTTTGGCCTGATGCGCCTGCATCCGGCGCAGGATATCGTCCAGCGTGCGCATTGCGCCGAGGATGTGCGGCCCCTTGTTCAGCATCACGCACTCGGCGCGTCCGCCCATCGCCGCGTCGGTGATCTCGGCGCGCGAGGGCAGCCCGGTCTTGGCCAGGGTCTCCAGCACCTGAGTGGCCCAGACCACCGGCATGTGCGCCGCTTCGCAGGCCCAGAGGATTTCTTCCTGGACTTCGGCCATGCGCTCGTAGCCGCACTCAACGGCGAGATCGCCGCGCGCGATCATCACACCGGCGACTGATCCTGCCATCGCCGCGAGCAGCATCTCCGGAAGGTGCTCGAAGCCGCGCCGGGTCTCGATCTTGAGCATCAACCCGAGGTGCGGCGCGCCCAGTTCAACCAGGCGCTGGCGCAACTGACGCACATCGTCGGCGGATTGCGCAAAAGACAGGCCGACGATGTCGGCGTGTTGCGCCACCACCGCCAGATCCTCAAGATCCTTCGCGGTCAGCGCCGGCAGATGCAGCCGCGTATCCGGCAGATTGATGCCCTTGTCGGCCGCCAGCCGCTCGCCGCCGTCGCGCGCCTCGGTGATTTCCACTTCGATGCCGCGGGTGCCGCGGCGTACCACCACGCCGCCGATGCGACCGTCGTCGAACCAGATGCGATCCCCTTTGCGCACCTGGGCCAGGGCTTCGGGCAGGGTGCAGGCGATGCTTGCCGGCCGCGCGCGCCGGCCGGGTGCGGCGGCGACTGCATCGCGGCCTATGCCGTCCGCCAGCACTTGCAGCCGATCGCCGCGGCGCAGATGCAGGCGACCAGGGCGCGGCGGCAAGTCGCTGATCAGGCTGTTGCGCACACGACAGAACGCCCGCTCCAGGTGCAACACCGTTGTACCGGTAAGATAGGCTGTCCGCTCGCACTCCACGCGCACGCAGTCGCCCTCGCGCTGGGCGACGGTGAGCCTGCGCCGCGCGCCGCGCGCATCGATCAGCTCGATAAGATCGCCAGCCTTGAGCTGCCGTAGCCACGCGGAATCCACGCCCAGGCTCGGTCCGGGTCCACGAAGAGCAGGGGCCTCGCCGGCGGCATGCAATCTGACCGATGCCGGCGTCAGCACATGGCCGCAGTCGTCGCGCCCGGGCTTCAGCTTGAACACGGCTGCGGCGTCGGCGATCGCGCCGGTGCGCAGTTTCGGCCCACCGAGGTCCATCAGCACGCGCACCGGACGACCAGCCCGACGAGCGGCGGCGCGCACGCTCGCCGCCATGGCGACCCAGGCGGAGCCATCGTCGTGCGCGCAATTGATCCTCGCAACGTCCATGCCGGCCGCAACCAGGTCCTCGATCAGCGCATCGTCGTCAGCCGCAGAACCGGGCAGCGTCACCATCATGCGCACGCTGCGTTCGGCCGGAGCAGGCCCGAACAGGGCGTGCGCGTGTTGCGCCAGCAACGCGCCACCGCTGGTGAACCCGATCGGCTCCTCGTCCGCCAGCGACGTCCACGGTCGTCCGCTCAGGCGGTGGAGAATGCCGAGCACCTTGTCGACATTGGCCAGCACATGGGTCTCGGCGCGTCCCAGCGAGGAGACGCCAATGCGCGCCAGCCGTTCCTGCAGATCGCGTAGTTCCACATGGCGCAGCGCCAGGTAGTGCGCCAGATTGATCGCACTCGGACGCTGCGACGGATCAATCTCGGCCAGCCACGGCGCCAGGCGCGACTGACGATCGAGCATATCCGCACGCAGCGCCCACAACGCGTCGATCAACGCGGCGCCCTCGACCGGGTTCCATCCTCCCGCAGACTCCATGGCTGCCAGTTCCGTCACCCAACGCCCCGGCGACGACCGTCCCAGGCACCTGGGACGGTCGGATACAGGCTGCTGCGCAGTGTGCCATGTCCGCTCATGGACCGGTTCGACCGCGCACCGACGTCTCGCCTGCACCAGTCCGGTCAGGGCGACTCGAAGCCGTTGCCGAACACGCTCTCGTCGAGCACTTCGATGCGTTCGCCACGGAACTTGGCTTGGCGACGCTCGGCCAGCTCCTTGGCGATGACGCCATCGGCGTAATAAACGGTGTCGCCGTTGTCCACCAGCAACTGTACTTCGCTGCCGGGTGTCGGCGCGTGGGGAAGGCCGATGAGCGCCTCGTAGCTGCCGTCGACCAAACGTTCGGCGAGGCGTGCGGGCAACCACACCGGGGCATCCAGAGGATCACCGGACCAGCGATACAGGCGGAAGTCGGTGGTCGCCGCAGCGCCGCCCGGAACCGGTCCGGCCACGATCAGATAGTCGCCGCTGCTGCTGCGTTCGATGCTGCGGATGCCGCGACCACCCAGGTCGACCAGCAGCGGTGCGCCGAAGCTGGCCGAGCCGGCCGCAAGCGAGCCCGAAGCCGCGCCGGCGACCAGCGCATCCAGCGACTGCACCGGAACCAGCAGCGCGTGCGTGCGTGCGCCTGCCGGCAACAAGGGCGCACGAAAGGCGATCCAGGCGCTGCCATCCTCTGCCGCCGCCAGACCCTCGAGATTGAAGCCCGCGACGCTCTCGGGGCTGACGCCGGGCGCTGCGCTCGCCGCCAGGTCGAGGAATCCCGCGCCGAGTCCGTGGCCATTTGCGGCGTCCCAGGCGATCAGATCCTCGGCCAGGTGATCGTAGCGTCCGACATAGCTCAGCGTCGGCAGCACACCGCTGTTCAGGTCGGTGGCATAGATGCGACGGCGATTCGGCCGCGGGTTGTGCGGCGCACTGGCCTGGTTGCCGTGCGAACCGCTCCAGTAAATGCGATCGCCAATCCGCGTGGACGCCTCGATGTCGACCTCGCGTGGCAGTCCGCCGCTGAGATCGGAAAGGCCCAGTTGCGCGGTGAAGTCGAAGCCCGCCAGATGCAGGCCGGACAGATCGCGCCGATACAGCCGCAGCACCTGATTCTCATCGTCCGCCACCAGCATCAGCGTGTCGCTGATCGCGACACCCGTCGAAGCATCGCTGGCGCCGGCGTGCCAGCGGGTCGCCGCAGGTTCGACCGAGGCCGCAGACGCCGCGTAGTCGATCACATACTGGCCTTGCCGCAAATCCGGCGCGCGCGCGACGACGGTGATCTGCGCCCTTCCGACGCCGTTTGGCTGGATGCGCAGTTGCCGCGCACTGCCGCTGCCGGTCAGCACCAGGCCGGCTGGCGCGAGCACATCCGGGTTGTTGCTGCTGACTTCGATCACAAGCGCGGAAGGATCGCCAGCGGGATCATCGAACACGAAACCGATACCCACGCTTGCGGCAGGATCGGTGGGATCGTCGATCACCGCACCCACCGCACCTCCACTGTTGACCGGAATGTCGAGGAAGTCCGAGGTGCTCATCAGGTCCACACTGACGGTTGGCGCGTTCGGCTCAACCTGGCACGGATCGAACTCGAACAAAACGCGAGTGGAACGGCCCGGACTGGCGAGATCGGCGCCCGCCGATGCGACCGACGCTTCGCCATCGGCGAGCACCGAAAGCGTCCACTCCAGCGCATTGTTGACGCCCAGACCTGCGGCGCTGACCCAGCCGCTACGGGCTTGCGTGCGAATGCTGCCGGGAAAGTTCTGATCGCCGTAACTCAGTCGGTCGACTTGTGCGTTGGTCGCGTCGTAGAGGTTGATTTCGTCATTGCGCCCGAGGTTCTGATTGAGATCGCCGATCACCTTCTGGCCATCGCACAATCCCCAGGCGGCGCGGAAAGCGGCCGCGCCCGCCTCGGTGAGGATCACCGATTCACCCGGTTGCACCGTCCCGAAGGCGTCGAGGGGAAAGCTGCCCGGCACGCGGCTGTCGTCATCGAAGGACCAACCGGAAAGGTCGGCGGGCTGGTCGCCCACATTGGTGAACTCGACGAATTCGCCGTCGGCGCCCTGGTACATGTACTCGGTGACTCGCATCAACGGACCCAGCGGCGGCAGGTCCTGCTCAGGCGCCATGGCGACGCCACGCAAGGCGGTATTGTTCGCCGCAGTGACCAGCACCGTGGCGCTGGCGGCAAAATTGCCGCCGTGACCCGAGGCATCGCTCAAGCTGACCAACTGGCCGCCACCGGCAGCGCCGCTGCCGCCGAGGCGCGTCGCGTACAGGCGCACTTCGCTGCCAACAAGCACGCCGGCGAGGCCGCGGTACAGATCCGCGGCGCCGCCGATGCTGCCATTGAGGGTCCAGGTGCCCGCCACCAGCGAGTACTTTTGCAGACCGATCGAGTCGTCAGCGAGGTACAGAGTGTCGACGCCGGGAACGGCGACACTCAAGTCGAAAAACACGTAGGCGTAGGGCGACCCCGAATTGGTCGGCAAACCGGGCAGATTGACCAGCGTCTGGCCGGCGTCGGTGGGCAAGCCGCTGGCCACCTCAGCGAGCCGAAAACTGCTGCCGGAACTGGTCGACACCAGCAGTTGCCCGTCGACGATCGCCAACTGCCGAAAGTTGGTCGGCGCCGCATTGATCTGGGTGGACGTTGAAGCCCCGAGCGTGGCGAAACGCACGCCGCCGGCACCACCGGCCAACCACACATCGGTGCCTTGGGTACTGACCGCCGAGCGCGGATTGTTGGCGTCGGCGAAGTCGGTCAGCGCGGTGCTGGTGTCGATCACTCCGGAGGCGTCGACGCGACCCAGCACACGCGGCACGACCGCCGCTGCAGTGCCCGACAGGCTGCCGCTGCCGCCGAGTGCGCGACCGTAGCCGGTGAGCAGCAGGAAGCGCCGATCTGCACTGCGGGTCAACAATCCTTCGCTGGTGGCAGTGCCGCTGGCAATCAACGGAAACACCCCGCTCGCAGCAGTCACCGGCAGCGCCAGCGACTGCACCAGAGTGCCGTCCGTGGCGTACTCGTCGAGGAATACCGGTGCACCCGAATTCGCCAGCCCCGCGACACCGTCGCCGACGCGATAGACCACCAGATTGCCGGCAGTGAACGGGGCCGCGTACAGCGGGGCCGCCAGCAGCAGCGGCAACAGACTGAGAAGAATGCGCATCGGCGAGAGGTTCTTGATTGAACGAGGCGCAGAGGCTGCCTGCGCAGTCTTGCGGCAACATGACACCGGGACGGACCTGCGCCGGCGTCACCACGATCGCGGCAGCGCGTTCGACGCACTGTCCCGGCGTGAGCCCGCAACTCAGGCGCGCGTCAGCGCCAACCTTCGGTACAGATCGATCACCCGGGGCATCAGTGCGGCCGCACTCCAGGCTTCGGCAACGTAGGTTGGGCCCAGCTCCATCGTGCCCAACATCGCGGGCTATCCGTGTTGGGCAGGGCTGCGCGCCAGCCCAACCTGCGCCGGGCTATTCAGTCGCTTCCTGGCGCAGCACCGGCGAAAACTTCCCACTCCATCCACGGGTGGCGATGCGCAACTGGTCCGAACCAAGTTTGGTCAGGGTGAATTTTCCGCCACTTTTCAACGCCCTGCGCAACAACCAGCCAGCGGCGGGCCCGAGGCGAATCTGCTCTTCGGAAAACCGGGCTTCGAGCTTCGCACCGGATCTGCAGATGACACCGAAGCTTTCCGCCCAAAGACCTTCGCCGGTCTTGGTGAATCCGAGCACCAAGGATCCGTTGCTTTCGACGATCGACATCACCAGCGGTTTGCCGTCGTCCATGGTGGTCTCTGCCCATGTATGCGGCAGGCGTGGCTCACCGAGCAGGGCCCCCAATTCGCTGATGCTGGCAGCACAGTCTGGCGCAGCAATGGCATGCCCGTTCACCGCGAGCAGACCCGCGAGCGAAACCAGTAGGAAGGTTCGAAGCATGGCGAGATTCGTACTCTTCGCTGGGGGACGATGAGGAACAGGGCCGGCTGGAGGCAGATCCTGGCCGACGATTGTTGCAGCACTGCTTCGCTGCGCTCTTCATTAACCGACCGGCGTAGGTTGGGCTAAGCGCAGCGTGCCCAACAGCTTCGCCAGGAGTTGGGCACGGCTACGCCTTAGCCCAACCTGCAGTTCATGGCCCGTGTGCATTTTCGGGCGAAAGAGAAATCTCGCAATGACAAGCTGCTGGACTTGGTCAAGGCGGCCATGGAGTACTCCAAGAGTTCAAGCAACCCGCTGCAACGCGCGTTGGGACTGCTGTGCAACGCCACCCGCGTGCTCAACATCGAACTGGCGCTCGCGGGCGCTGCCGAGGCTTGCTCTCGGTTTTTTGTTCGAGAGGCCTGGTCGCCCCTGCGGGTGCCCTTGTTCGCGCATCGAACCTGTGGGAGCGGATTTACTCCGCGAGAGCTTTCGCGGGATGAACCCGCTCCCACAGGTTCGATGCGCGAATACGCCGCTGGGTCGACCAGTACTGTCGTCTGCCTTGCAACCGGAGCCACCCGAGCGACAGGGTCACATTCAGGGTGTCCCCGCGGTCGCTTCGAAGCCGTCGCTGAACACGCCTTCCTCGGCTCCGGCGGAGCCCACCGACAGCGCGGCGAACCACTCGTCGAAGGTCAAGCCTTCGAATGCGTTCAGATCGTTCAGGCGGGAAAGTTCGTTCTCGATGTCCGCGCGCAAGGCGGGTGAGCCGGCCAGCGCCCAGCCCTGCCACACCGTGCGCGCCTGCGTCAGCAGTTGCGGCGTCATCCGATACTCTCCGCCGCGGCCTTCAACCAGGGCGGTGAGGCCGGGGCGGAAGCTCAGATAGGTCGCGATACGCTGCTGCAACAGCGTAGGGTCGGCGCGAGTGATCGCCGCAATCTCGTTCGCGTGCAAGCGCCACAGATCGAGGTAGTAGCGGCCGGCGGCGCTGGCGTTGAAATGCTGGCGCAGGGCACCGCCCAGGTCGTCGAGTGAGACCGTCCCGGCGGTCGCCTCTGACGAACCCAGAAAGCAGGCAAAGCCGATGTAGCACAAAAAGTTGGTTTCGCACTGGTCGACAAGCTGCATCACGCAGTCGCATAACACGCTGCCCGGTCGGGTCCAGACCGACTCCAGCGAGCCGCCGCGCGGATCGGCGCCGAATCCGCGTCGTGGCGATGTCAGCGCGGCCAGCCGCAGGCGGTTGGCGCCGGTCTCGCTGTCGTACCACGCCAGATAATCGGCGCCGCTGGCGTCCATATCGATGCGCCCGGCAAACGTCTCGACCAGGCCGAAGCTGCCGTTCACCGAGGGCAGTCCGCGCATCGCGTGGGTCAGCCGATCCAGAAAGTCATCGCCGCGCACCCGTGCCAGCAGGCGCGCGCCCGGCAATGCGCCGTTCTTCACCGCGACGCGCAGCTCGAAGGCTTCGCCGGCGGCGCGAAACGGGGCAAACCCGGCATCCACCTCGGTCACGGTGACGGTGTCGCCTTGCCGATGGGTGTCGTAGGTCTGCATGCCCAGCAGTTGATCGTCGTCCTCGACATTGCGCTGCGCCAGCGCCAGCAGCGCACGCCCGTCGTCCAGCATGGCGATATCCAGCGTGGCGGCGCCGAAGAAAATCTCGCCTTCGAACGAGCGATTGATCAGTTGGATATCGCGTCCGGCGGCGGTGCTGGCCAGATCGCCCACCCGCTGAACTTCGAAACCGCGCAGCCTGCCTTCAGTGAACGAGATCTCGGCGGCGCGCACGCTGACCAGCCGACGCAAGGGTTCGCCGGTGTCCATCTGCGCCTCGAACAGCGCCGAGCGCAGGCGACGCGGCACGCTGATCGGCCACGCGCCGCCGTCCACCAGTCGCTCGAATGCCTCGCCCGGGCGGCCAATCCGTACAACCACCTGCTGCGCCGCCAGATCGGCATGGCTGATGAACACCAGACCGTCGCTGGCCACGTGCACCTGGGCGTCGTGGCCGCCGCTGTCGAGCGTCACCGCGCTGAAAGTGCTCGCGCCTGCGACGCGATGCGCATAGATCAACTGGTTCGCGGCGGCCTGCCGAAACACCACGTGCTCGCTGCCGTCCTCGCCGATCGCAACGTCCAGATCGCGGGTATCGCCAACACCCGTCGCCACATTGCTGCGCTGGAAGCTGCCGGCTTCAGTCCAACGCTGAATCACGACGGTGTCGCTGAACGCGGCGAGCAGCACCGGCCGACCCCGCGCATCGCGGGTCAGCGCGGTGCCGGCGTGTCGGTTGATGCCGGTTTCGCCGCCGATCACGTTGCGCACCTGCCAGTCGGGCAGGAAACCGAAATAGTCGAGATCGGCGTGCATTGGGCGATGCTGGATCGCGTGCGACACGCCGCGTCCCAGCACCGCCGCAAGCACGCCCTGATCGCTGGCCGGCACTGCCGGAGCTAGTGGCGTACGGCCAAAATCGCTGAGCTGCGGCAAGCCCGGCAGGCCCTCGACTTCAAGCGGCAGACGGGCGTAACGATAGGGGCTGATGTCGCCGCTGGCGTCCGGTCGACGCAGGATGGCCTGCCAGGTGAACGCCGGTGCATCGAAACCCAACGCGGATGCCTCGGCCTGCGGCTGGCCGGAGCCATAGCTTTCGACCACGCGCGCAAACCAGACGCCCAGCAGTCCACGCGCCAGCAGTTCGACCCGCCGGTCGCCGTCCACCGACGAGGCAAACAGCACGGCCGGCCGTGCGCCGGCCGTTCCGGTATGCGAGACGAACAGGCGGCCCGCGCTTACGCCGCTGGGTCGCAGCGTCGAGGTGCTCCAGGTGCTGCCGTCGAACTCGGCAAAGCGCAAGCCGCGCTCGCCGTCGACGATGCTGGAGTAAGCCAGATACAGCCGATCGCTGAAGTTGTCGGTCAGCGCCAGCCCGGCGATTCCGCTGCCGATCGCGGGCAAGGTCTGTACGCTCCATTGGCCATCGAAGCCGCGTGTCTGCAGGCGCAGCTCGCCGCTCAGCGGATCGACAAAAGCCAGCCACGCGTGGATTCCGTTGGGCGCCACGGCGAGATCGAAGTCCGAACTCGCCGGCGCATCGGGCAAGATCTCGGCGCTGGCCGATTGAAAGTTGGATGCAAGGCGCAGCACGCGCACGCGGCCTTCGGCGACACCGCCGTTGCCCTGATCGTGGTAGGCCACGTAGGCTTGGCTGCGCGCCTCGATATCGACGCGACCGATCGCCGCCGCGTTGACCCAAGCCAGCGGCAGCGGCTGCCAGCCGTAGCCGTCGCCGCGCAGCAGTTCCAACTGAATCGGATCCTGCGGTGTGCGCGTGAGCCCGGCGGTGTCTGCCCAAACCACCAGCGGCTGGCCGGAATTGCTGACGCTGATCGCAACGGCTGGCGCGACATCGCCAGCGGTGACCAGGGTGCGTCCTTGCCAGGCCTCGGGAGTGATCGGCGGCTCGGCAGCGCGGATCGAATCCGCATCAACGAGGAAGGCGACAAGCAGCAAGCAGCGGGCAAGCATGAGCATGGTCTGAGTCCGCAGGAAAAGGTGACGACTCAGCCGGCTGGGCTGGATCGCACAGTTGCGACGCGCGGAGGCAAACATTCTTCTCACGCTCGATCTGGATCGTCCCATGCGTCCGGTTGCGAGAAGCTTGCCTCGCGCGCCACGTCTACTCCGCATCGACAGCAGCGGAGTGCGCCATGCGATGGAGTGGAGTGACTTGGATGCTGCTGGGCCTGATGCACGCGGCAACCCTTCAGGCCGCCGACTACCACGTCTGCGACTGTGCCGCTGGTGCGGCTCCCACCTGCGTGGCGGGCAATGACGGCAACAGCGGCAGCGCCAGCACGCCGTGGCGCAGTTATGAACGCGCGCGCAGCGCGTTTGCCGGAATTGCCGCCGGCGATGCGATCCGCTTCTGTCGCGGCGGCGCGTTCACGATTGGCGCCTCGGCGCGCTGGGTCAACGACGCCTGCCGCGCCGACTCGCCGTGCACCATCGCAGCTTACCTGCCGCCCAATGGCGCCGACGACCTGCCACCGCCGTTGATCCAACAAACCCAGGGTGCGGGCTTCGGCTTCGACAACACCGGTTTTGCCCGCCAGCAGGAAGGCTACGTGGTCGAGGACATCGACCTCCGTTGCAGCGCCTGCGCCAGCAACGACCCTGGCGTGTTCCTGTTCAACGATGTCGATGATGTGCGCCTGCAGCGGCTGCGGATCAGCGGCTTCGGGCTCGGCGTTTACGTCACTTATGCCAACTGCGTGGCTGGCGACCCAGCCTGTTGCGCGACAGTGGATCCCGCGTGCGATGGCTTCAGCTCGCGCTTCGCCCTGCTCAACAGCGAGATCCGCGACAGTCACGCGCAAGGCTTTCTCGGCGGCGGCGACGATCTGCTGATCGCAGGCAATCGATTCGAACGCAACGGCCGCCGCGCCGTGCTCGATCACAACATCTACCTGATCGGCGTGTACGCCCGCGGGCGAGTGATCAACAACACCCTGCTGCGCTCGGCCGCGCTGGAAACCGGTCGCTGTCGCGGCACCTCACTGGTGGCCCACGGCACGCTCACCGACCTCACGATCGAAGGCAACCTGATCGCAGAGTCGATCGGCCTCGCCGACCCCAATTGCTGGGGCATCGAGGTGACGCCCGGCAATCCCAATCCGGAACGCTTCCTGCGTGCCAGCGTGCGCCGCAACGCCGTGTTCAACGTCGGCACCGCGGGCATCGCGCTGGCGTCGTGCGTCGATTGTCTGGTCGAGAACAATCTGATCGTCCATCAGCAGCCGCACGCCATCATCGGCATCCGCGCGCCGAGCACCGCCAACGGTCCCGGAGATGCCACCCTCGACGCGCTGACCGTGCGCAACAACTCGATCTTCATCGCCAGCAGCAACAGCGTCGGCATCGATGTCGGCGCGCAGGGGAGCGGACACCGGATTGTCAGCAACGCCTTGCAGTCAGTCGAAAGCGCCGGCTTCTGGGCTTGCCTGGCCTTGAATCTGCCAACCAGCGCCTACGCAGCAGTTGATCACAACGTCTGCGGCTACGTTGCCGGTGCCCAGCGTGAATGGGAGCTGGGCTCAGGCGCACTGGCGCAGTGGCAAACGCTGAGCGGCTTCGATACGGCCTCGCTGCAACAGGCACCGGGTTTTGCCGCGCCGGCATTTCCGGACCATGATTTGCGAGCCAGCAGCGCCCAGGCAGCGATGATCGGCCGCGGCCACCCGAGCCAGAGCGCGCCGCTCGATTTCGAAGGCCAGGCCCGCGGCGCGCCGCCGGATGCCGGCGCCCACCAGTTCGCTCTGCCTGTGTCGGTATTTGGCGACGGCTTCGAGTAGGCCAGCCTGGCCTGCTTCGCTCCACCGGACCGCGAACCCGAGGGATCAGATCAAAGTGGTCGGCGCCGCCGCGAGCAGCGCCGCAAAGGACGCAAAGAAGAGCAAAGCCAGCCAGTGATTCGGCAAGGGGGAATCTGACCTCTGCACACCGCTTCCTGCTCTCTTTGCGTTCTTTGCGTTCTTTGCGGACAAAAACAGACTCCGGGGTCGCTGACGGTTTGCTGCGCGAAGCTGCACCGAAGCACTGCGCCAGGGACTCCTGCCGAAGCGTGGGCCGGAAGCGGCGCCGTCCCCACCGACATCTGCCCGGTCATGACGCGGGAGGCTGTCTACCTTGGCGCCGGTACCGCCGGTGATGATCCCACCCGCCTGGCGCCCGCGGAAGTCGACGCACCGACGACGACGGCCGTGCGGGATCTCGGCGGCGGCAGTTGGTGGCGGGTTGAGATCGTCGCCAACCTCGATCGCCCCGGATCGGCGGGCGAGCCGCAGGTTTTCTACTTTCAGGGCGGATTCCGCGCCACGTTCACGGCGCAGTTTCCAGATCTCGGGAAGCGCTACGTCCGCAATCGCTTCACGGACGCCGGCCCCGCCTGGGGATTGCGCGCCGATGTGCCGATCGTACTGCCGGCGGCCCTTGGCGCCGGGACGGTGTTCTACCTGCACGTCGCCGATCCGTGGATGCGGCCGATCCAGCCACAGTTGACAACGCTGGACGATTATCTGAGCCGCGCCACCGCGCGCAAGATGGTCGTTGTCGCCAGCACCACTGCGTTGTTGACACTCGGCTTGCTGGCAGCCGTATTGCGCCGCTGCTTCGGCGGCGCCGCTTATCGCCATCTGGCATGGATGGCGAGTCTGATGGCGGCCTATGTCCTGACGTTCACCGGCGAGTTGCACCACCTGTTCGTCAGCGCATTGCTGGCTGAATGGGGCGCGCCGTTGCAGCGCATGAGCGCAATGCTCGCAGCCGCATTCGGGTACCTGTTCATTGTCAGCTACCTGGAACTCCAACGCCGGCGTCCGCGTGCGGCCCGCATATTGCAGGGACTGGCAATGGCGCAGGTGGCTCTGGCGGTGATCGGCTGGATCGACGGGCGCGCGCCGGGTACGGTGACAGCTCAGCTCTCCAATCTGTTTATCCTGTTCTCGGTTCCGCTGATGCTGTACGAGGCCTGGCGTGCGCACCGGGACCGCATCCGGGCGGGTCGATATGTGCTCTGGGCCTGGGGACCCTCCCTGGTCGTCCTCAGCCTGTGGATCTTCACCCTGCAGGGCTGGTTGCCGCCGAGTTGGATCGATATCGGCAACCTCATGTTCTGCTGCATGGCCGTGCAGGTCGCCGTACTGCTGTTCGGTCTCGCCGACGACACCGCCAAGTTGCGCCGCGAGCGCGATGCTGCCACCAGCGAGGCCGGTCACGATCCGCTGACCGGCGTCTACAACCGGCGCGCCCTGCAGCAGCGACTGCCGGCCTTGCTCGACGCGGCTCAGGCGAACGGGACGTCGCTCAGCCTGGTCTTCCTCGATCTCGACCACTTCAAGCGCGTCAACGACCGCTATGGCCACGGCATCGGCGACCAATGCCTGTGTGAACTGGTCGGCCGCGCACGCCTGGCCATGTCCGAGAACGATTTGCTGGCGCGCTACGGTGGCGAGGAGTTCGTGATCGTGCTTCCCGGATTGAACGGCGCCGAAGCGGCCGAGTGGGCCGAACGCCTGCGCCAGGACATCGCCGCCAGTCCGTTTCCCGCCGGCGCGCAGGCGATCCCGGTGAACGCCAGTCTCGGCATCTGCGAATGGTCCGCGGGAGACAGCGTCGAGGCGTTGTTCGAGCATGCCGACCAAGCGCTGTACCGCGCCAAGCAGCGCGGGCGCAATCAAGTCGTGCAGTGGCAGCCGAACGGACCGGAACTAGCCTGACCCGGCACACCGGGACCGACCATGCGCCGGCTCTCAGGCCCCTGTCCTCGTCTTGCCGCGTCGACTTGCGGGTTGTGGGAATATCGGGAAGCAGCGAAGGTCCGAACCTGAACCGTCACGGCAAACTGCCCAACCATGCACGCGATAGACGAGAGCAACACCAGGCTGGAGCAGATCACCGAACACTTGCTGGCGCTCGACCACCCAGGGCAATTGCGCGCGGCGGCGATCGACCTGCACATGCTCTGCTCCGACATCGTGGGCCTGAACGACAGCTCGCTCGATCCACTGGACACGACGCCAACGCTGCTTTCCGCAGGACTTGCCATCAGCCCTCTGGGCGCGGCGCGCTGCACGCTGGATTTTGCGCGGACCGCCCAGTTCCTGCGCGGAGTTCACCGCGCGGTGCGCGTGGCCCAGGCACGCTTTCCCGAGCGGCCGGTCGAGATCCTCTACGCGGGCTGTGGTCCGTTTGCGCCACTCGCCATCCCCTTGATGACCCAGTTCACGGCAGACGAAGTCAGGTTCACTCTGCTCGACATCCATCAACGCTCCCTCGAAGCCGCACGACATCTGGTGCGCACGCTGAACTTCGATGACTGGGTCCGTGAATTTGTCGAAGCGGATGCGACCAGCTACCGACATCCGGCTCAGCAGCCGCTGCATATCCTGATCACGGAGACGATGCAGCGCGCGCTGATCAAGGAACCGCAGGTTGAAGTGACGCTCAACCTGGCACCGCAGCTCGAACCCGGCGGCATCCTGATTCCAGAGCGGATCACCGTCGATGCCTGCCTCTACGATCCGGCGACCGAGTTCCAGACCGTCTCAACGACCAACACCGTGCAGGCGGTTGAGCGCGTGCGCATCGGGCTGGGAACGCTGCTGGATCTGAGCCTGGACAGCGTGCCGCATTTGCTGCGCGACGGGCTTCCCGGCGTGCACGTTGTAGTGCCCGTCGCGGGCTCGATGGACCTGAAGATGATGCTGAGGACGCGAGTGACAGTGTTCGAGTCGTACTCGCTGGGTGATTACGATGCGGGCATCACCTGCCCGCATCGGAACAAGGAACTCGATGGGCTGCAGCCTGGAAGCGCGCTGGTGTTCAGCTACCGGATGGGCAGTGAACCCGGATTCCGCAGTGAGCCGACGGTTTGACGCCGATCTTCACACGCTCATCGAATCCGGATTCTCAAATCCGGGAAATTGCTCAGGCGCACGACCGACGCCGCGTCGAGCGCTTGTAGGGCGGAACCCGCGCGCTGAAAACCATGACCATGCCGCGATCCACCCACGCGGATTCCGCCACCCGGACCGCGACAAACCAGCGCCCGGCGAGCCGTGCGCGCAATCGGTGGATTCCGCACGATGAAGCGTGTGCGGGATCGACCCTGCCCGGGAATCCGCCTTGCTGAAGACCATGACCTTGCCGCGATCCACCCACGCGGATTCCGCCACCCGGACCGCGACATACCAGCGCCCGGCGAGCCGTGCGCGCAATCGGCGGATTCCGTACGATGAAGCGTGTGCGGGATCCCCCCTACCCGGGAATCCGCCTTGCGCGAACTGCACGGATCAGAAGGAATGCCGGAAGATCGAGTCCTCCAGTTCGGGGATCAGCATCACGGCACGGGTTCCGGGCGTGCTGCCGAAACGGGCGGTCGCGGCAATTCGACCATCCTCGGTGATCGCAACGGCGGACAGGATGGTCCACTGCGGGAAGTCGGGCAACAAATCGTCGAGCGCGACGAGCGTACCGTCGCGCAGCAGCCAGCCGCGGGTATCGAGAGGACCGTGGCCGATGGTGGCGCTGCCGATGATTTCCGATCGACCATTGATGTCGCTCGGCCGGGTGCTGCTGGCGCCGGGATATTCAGGCAGCAGATCACCTGCGGCGCTGGGGTCGCCGAGGTCCCAGAGCAAACCGATGAATCCTGCCTGGCCACCTGGACCGCGTACGGCGCCAACTGCAGACCCGGCCGCATTCACCGCGATCGGCATCCGGTTGCGCCCGGCCACGCCGAGCGCAATCCATCCGGAAGCCTGCCACAGCAGTGGCTGATACTCCGACGTCGCCGCATGGGTGACCGCAAAGCCGAGAATGAGCGGCTGCGGACCCTCTCCAATCACCGTGGCGACGGTATCGAACTGATCCATCCAGCGGCCCAGTCCGTGAATCTGGATGGCGCCCTGCGCATCGATGCTGGCTCGATAGCCCTGCGATCGGGAAAATCCGTCGGGCGGCGGCAGCGACTGGCTACCGACGAACACACCGTCCTCGTTGATCGCCCACGGCATGCTCGACAGATACAGCGATGCCGAACCGCAGGGCAGCGGCGTCGGAACACAGCTCAGTTCGCTGCCCGTCCGAACCCAGCCCACGCTGCTGCCCGGGTATTGACCGACCAGCCTGCCCGAACCATTGCCGGCGCGCACATAGTGTTCATCGTAGAACCCGCTGTCGAAAATCTCGACCTGACCGTCGCCATGCACGACGAAGGGCTTCAGGCGACCGCCGCTGCCCTCCAGCATGCCGCTGAAGGTGCCGTTGTCGCGCAGATCGACGGCAATGCTGCGAACCGCGGGCGGCAGCGACTCACTGACATCGACGACCCGGTAAGTCTGCGCGCCGAGGGCGGCGGGAAGCGACAGGATGGAGAGCAACGCCCAGATGCGCATGATTCAGACCCAGGATCTCGGTACCCATCACAAGCGTGCGCCAGGATGGGTGATTGCGTCGTCAACAATGACGCAGTTTTCGCGTCTTGCGCTCGTGTGCCGGCGCGGGATCGAACCTCCAGACGTCCGGCTTCAGGGTCCGTCTGGATGTCGCCTGGCCTTCCGGCGGATGTGCCTGGTGCAAACCTTGACTCGACGCTCAGAACGCTCCGACACCCGCTGCCGCGATCACGCCGACCTCCACCATGTTCAGCGGCTAATCCTCTGCAGCAGCCGCAGCGCTGCCTTTGCTTGCCCATTCACTGGCTGACTGGTCGCGCCCCCAGCGCTGGTAAAGCACGACGAGTTCGTCGGCGACCTTGTCCGGGCCGACGAACTGGCTGCCCTCGACCTTGCTCTTCAGGCGATGCGCCTCCAGCAGCATCGCCTCCGCCTCCGGATAGCGCTGCAGTTCGCGCAGCGACTTGCCCAGTCCATTGCGACGCTCGGCGCAACTCGGGTGACGTGGTTGGTAGATGCGATCGCAGAGCGTGACATATTCGCGGAACGCGACCTCCGCAGCGGCAAAATCGTCAGAGCGGTAAAGCGCCGCGGCAAGGTTGCCGATCGCGATCAGGGTCTCCGGGTGTTCCGGGCCGTGGACACGCCGACGGATCTCGAGCAGTTCGGCGAACACTGCCGCCGCCTCGGCCGCAGCGCCGGTCATCGTCAACGCCCCGGCGATGTTGCCACGCACCGCCAGCGTCTCCGGATGATCGGGTCCGTAGGTACGCAGGTAGCGCGGAACCAACTCGCGCCACAACGCCAGTGCCTCGGGATAGCGTTGTGCCTGGAAGTGCAGCACGCCGATTTCGTTGCGCGCCCCGATCGCCTGGATGTCGTCGACGCCATGGGTGCGTTCGCGCAGCTCCACCGCCCGCCGCATCAATTCCAACGCGCGCGCATGTTCGCCGATGCGCGAATAGGTCTGCGCCAGTTCATTCAGCAGCAATGCGGCGGAATCCGGCGGAGTCTTCGGGGTCTGCTCAGCCAGGCGCGCCTCGCCGAACGCACGCGCCTGCTCCAGTTCTCCCGCCTCGTGCATCAAGCCGAGGATCACCGAAGCGGTTTCCTGGGTTTCGCCGGCATCCGCACCGAATCTTGCGCGCACTTTGGTGTACAGCGATTGCGCCAACTCCCGCGCACGTGCGACCTCGCCGACGCCGCGCAGCGCCCGCAACAGGTTCTGCTCCACCTTGAGCGTGGCACGCGCATCAGGCCCTTCGCGGAGACTGAGTTCGGCATGTATCGGCTCGATCAGCTTCAAGGCCAGCGCCGATTCCCCGAGTGCGCGATAGGTATCGGCGATGGTATGGGTGACCTCGGCGCGCACTGCAGGTTCACCGGCCAGTTCCTGGTCGACCCGCGCCGCCGCGCGGTCGAGCACCTGGCGCAACAGGGTACGATCCAGTTCCTGCGCCGCGACGGGATCGACGCCGGCCAGCACCGATTGCAGAAACTGCGCCGTCTGCGCCGCTTTCAGTCCCTCGCGCTCGGATGCGCGCCATGCCAGCGTGGCGTTCGCCAACAGACCCAGTATGGCCATCGCCAGGAGTACGCCGCCGGACACGGCATATCGATGGCGCGCGACGAAGCGCGCGAACACGTAGCGACCGGTGCGCGGGCGCGCGTGCACCGGGAACCCGCGCAGGTAGCGATTCAGGTCCTCGGCCAATGCTTCCGCACCGCTGTAGCGCTGCTCGCGATCGGGGCGCAGCGCGCGAGCCAGAATGGCACGCAGATCGCGCGGCAAGCGCGTCAGCAACTGATGCTGGCGCGGTTCGGTAGCCGTCCCGGTCAACAGCAACTGTCCGCGCTGCGTAGCATCCAGCGTCCACCAACTGGACTGGTCGATGCCTACGGATTCGGTCAGTAGTTCGAGCAGCATCACGCCGAACGCGTAGACATCGGCCCGCTGGTCGATCAGCTCGCCCGGCTGTGCCTGCTCCGGAGCCATGTAGCCGCGCGTACCGAGCATCGATCGGCTGCCCTGGCCCGGCGCGCCGGCGATTCCGAAGTCGATGATCTTCGGTGTCGCCACACCATCGACCGTGGCCACCAGGACGTTCGCCGGCTTGAGGTCGCGATGAATCACGCCGCGCGTATGGGCGTGCTGCACGCCGCGGCAGGCGGCGACCATCAGGCGCACGATCGCCGCGCTGGCCAGAGATCGCGCCCTGCAATACTGGTCGATCGGCTCGCCGTCGATCCACTCCATCGCGAAATACAGGGCACCGTCGTCGGTGCCGCCGGCTTCATACACGCGTGCGATGTGCGGGTGCTCCAGGCGGGCGAGTGCCTGCCGCTCGACCATGAACATCGCACTGGCGTAATCATCGACGAAGTTCGGCGAGATCAGTTTCAGCGCCACGCGGCGCTGCAGCGGCTCGGTCTGTTCGGCGAGGAACACCACGCCCATGCCGCCGACCCCGATCTCGGACACCAGCGCAAAGGGCCCGATTCGATCCCCCGGCCGATACTTGCCGTGGCCGTCCTGCTGGCGCTCACCATGCAGGGGCACGGCCAGTGTCACCGGAAGCGTATGTAGCCGGTCGACCACGCAGATCGCAACCGCGGCAGGAAGACAGTGGCCCAGTATAGGGGCTCACAAACCACGCAAGGTTTTCGACCGCGTTCGCCCGGATTCCGGCGCCGGATCGGCAAAGCACGCCGTCAGTCGGGACAAACCTGCAAAACGGCCCTAAGCTATCGCCGCTGGATGCTGATTCCGGTCGCGCGAACTACAGCTCGGAGCCCTGCCATTTCCGCCCAGAAGCCCATGCAACTGATCCTCGCCCGGCAGCTTGCCAGCAGCCTGGCGATGCCGATCGTGATCGTCGACGCCGCTGGCCTGCTGATCTACTGGAACGAACCGGCCGAACTGTTGCTGGGCATCCGTTTCGAAGAAAGCGGCGAGATTCCGGCCAGCGAATGGCAGCAGCAATTTGCGGTCACCGACCGCGAGCGACGCTTGATCCCGCAGCTTGAGTGGCCACTGGTGATTGCGCTGACCCAGCACAAGCCGGTGTCGCGCACGATCTGGGTCGGCACGCCAGACGGAAACTGGCGCAATGTCGACTGGGTATCGGTTCCGTTCATCGGTCTCGGCGGCGAGTTTCTCGGCGTGCAAAGCGTGTTCTGGGAGGTTCACGGCGAATGAAGGTGCAGCTCTGGGGCACGCGCGGTTCGCTGGCGACACCCGGCCCGGACACCGCGCGCTACGGCGGCAATACCTCGTGCGTCAGCATGCTCGGCCGTGAAGGCACGCTGCTGGTACTGGATGCAGGCACCGGCATCCGCCGGCTCGGCAGCACCTTGGCCGCCAAGGCGGCGCGCGTCGATATCCTGCTCACCCATCTGCACATGGATCATGTGCAGGGACTGGGTTTCTTCGCACCGCTCTACCGCCCTGGCCTCGAAGTCCACATCTGGGGTCCGGCGAGCGCCACGCTGAGCCTGCAGGCGCGCCTGATGCGCTACCTGTCGCCGCCACTGTTTCCGGTGCACTTGAGCGAACTGCCGTGCAATCTGAGCTTCCACGCAGTGCCCTGCGGCACGGTCGAGATCGGTGAGTTTTTCGTGACAGCGAGCATGATCTGCCATCCCGGGCCCACGGTTGGTTACCGCATCCGCGCTGCCGATGGCAAAGTCGTGACCTACATGCCCGACCACGAGCCGGCGCTCGGCAATCCCGCGTTCCCCAGCCTGCCGCGTGTGTGGACCTCGGGCGCCTGCCTGGCGACCGGCGCCGACCTTCTGATTCACGACAGCCAATACAGCAGCGCCGAGTACCCCAGCCACAGCGGCTGGGGTCACAGCTCGCTGCTGCAGACCATCCACTACGCCAGGCTGTGCGAAGTCGATCACCTGGTGTCGTTCCATCACGACCCCAACCACACCGACAGCGATCTCGACCGGATCACCAGCGAGTCGATCGCTGCAGCCAAGCCTGCATTCAAGGTGACCGGCGGCTGCGAAGGCGCGATCTTCGCGCTGTGAGTACGCCTGGGGCGTGCGAGAGCGCTTTCCGAACGTCTTGCCTGGAGCGATGACCGCAGCGACAGCTCCGGCGGCCGCGAATTGGCAATGTCTGTGCTTTCAGCGCTGGCGACCTTGCCGCGGCGGCGCGGGCGGCAGCATGCTGGTGCGTGCCCTCGCACCTGGCATCGACCTGATGATGATTCGCATGACCCACCGCAACTGGTTGCTCGCCATCGCCCTGCTTCTGCTGCCGCTGTTCGCGCCGGCCGGCGAGTCCCTGCCCCGCGCGCAAGGCAGCGACTTCCGGGCGTTGGTCTGGAATGTCTCGGGCCGACAGTTCTTTGATCACCGCGATGGCTATGTCGCGGCGCTGCGCGCAATCGATGCCGATCTGCTGATCTTCGACGAGTTGCCCGGCGATCGCGACGGAGACGATGTACTCGCCATACTGCAGTCATTGAATGCGAAGGACGCTGGCGAATGGCAGGTGGCCTATGGCAGCAGCGGCGGACGCCAACGCGTGGCCATTGCGTTGCGAGGACCCGTGGCCCCGCTGCGCCAGTTCCAGCACTTGCCCTACCCGCCGAGCTTCCTCGCCTGGATGCGGCAGTTGCCGTTCAATCCGCGGCAACGGCAGTTTCTGGATGAGAACCTCGCCGCCGGCATCGGCGCTTCTGCCGCCGAGGTGCGATTGGGCGGACGCCGGCTGATCGCGGTTGGTGTAGACCTGCAATGCTGCGGCGACAGCGACGATGCCTGGGAAGAACGCCGTCGCCGTGTCGAAGCGCGCAGCCTGCGCAGCGTGCTCGAGCGCGCCTGGGCCGCGCGTTCCCCCGACGCGGTGATCGTCGCCGGCGACTTCAATGCCGTGCGCGGCTTGCGACCGGTCAACCTGATGCAGGGCGACAGCGGGCGACCTGAGCGCCGACTGGCGATCGTGGATGCCAGTCATGCCAATGGCATCGACCGCTGGACCTGGGACGGCCGCGGCACGCCGTTTCCATCGCGCCCGCTGGACTTCATGCTGCACAGCCGCGCGCTGCGCGTGCAGATGGCGCTGGTGTTCGATCCGGAAACCATGAGCGAGGATCAGCGCACCCGCTTCGGCCTCGACGCCGACGCATTCCGCCCGCTCAGCGAGCATCGGCCCATCGTGGTCGATTTCGCCTGGCGTTGAGGAACCGCGAAGGCCTCAGTTGGCCGAATCCGAAGGTGGGCCCTGGATGATTGCGTCCTGCAAGGCCTGACGCTGGGCATCGGAGCCGATGAAAAGATCTTCCGGCACATTTCGGTACGCCACGATCTGGTCGTAGACGGCCGCGCTGCTCTGCTCGGTCGACGACATGCCGGCGAGATACTGCAGGCGAAGGTTCTGGTCGCGGTTGATTTCGGCATCCGCAAGCCACGGGGCAAGGTCGCGCGCAGTGCCGCCGAATGTCGCGAGCACGTCCAGCGAGGATCCGAATCCGACCTTGGCCAGGGCCGTGGCGACGCCGGCATGATCGGCCTGCGCCATGCGCCGCTCGATCACGTCAAGGCTGGTTTGTGCGGGCTCGACGGTACCCAGCAGCACGACATCGAAGCCCCTGCCGTCCTTGACGTTGCCCCACACCGTTCCGTTCGGAAACACCTCGAAGAACGTCGCGATCTCACTCTTCACCGACTCGATATTGCTCTCGTAAAGCGGCACCCACTGGGTGACGACCCCGCCCGGCTTGAGACGCGCCTTGACGTGCTCAAAATATTCCCTGGTGTACAGCGTGGCTGCACCCTTGACCCACGGATGGATCGGGTCGGAGGTGATGATGTCGAACTTTTCGCGGGTGGTGCGGATGAAATGACGGGCGTCGTCGTAAACGATCTCGGTTCTGGCATCGTTGAAAACAGCCTGATTCTCGCTCGCGAAAAAGCGCGCCGAAGCCTGCGGAACCAGCGGCTCCATTTCGCACACCACGAGGCGCTTGAGGTCCGGGTAGGGCACGAACGAACCCGCCGTGACGCCGGCACCGAATCCAACCACCAGGACCGATTCCGGCTTCGGATGAAACAACGCCGGCAAGTTGCCGAGCAGCAACTGCAAGCGCATGTCCTGCGGCGTGCTGGAGGCCTCGATCTTGCCGGCGACATGGAAGTAACGCACCGAAGGATCGCGTTTCAATTGCGAAACTGCGATGGTCGAATTCATGCCCTCCCCGCGGTAGAGCTCGTTCACATAGTTCAGGCGGCCGGCCGCTTGTCGACCGAAAGCGACCAACTCGAACGGCAACGCTGAAACACTCAGCGCCAGCACTGCGGCGCATGCAGCGACCGCGGCTGCGCCAAGTCGCTGGCGCGGCGCTTGCGCCAACGGCAGCAACAGCAAAGCTGCCGCGAGCGCGGCAACCACCACCAGAATGCGTTGCGCCTGTTGCGTGCCAATTGCCGGGATCAGGATAGTGCTGAACACCAGCGCGCCCAGGATCGCACCCACCGTGTTGGCGGCATATACGCCGCCAACCATGCGTCCGGCATCCTGGCGCTCGCTGACTACCGCCGCAAGCGCCAGTGGAAAACTCGCGCCCCACAGGCAAGCCGCCGGCAGAATTGCGTAGACGCAGCGCAGCAGATCGAGCTGAAACAGATACCAGGGGCTCGACACCATCTGCGGAAACACCGGCCAGTACGGCAGCGAGCGCGAGATGGCGTAAGCCGTCCAGGCGATCCAGGCGACCAGCAGCAATTGACACACGCCCAGCGCCACCCGCGGCTGCCTGATGTCGCGCGACACGTAGGACGCGGCACTGCTGCCCAGCCCGATGCCGATCAGGAAAACAGAGAGGATGATCGAAAAGGTGTAAGTGGTGCCGCCGAGCAACAGCGACAAATCGCGCGTCCAGATGACTTCGGCGCCCAGCGCCGTGAATCCCGACAGGCCGATGGCGAGATACACCGGAACGCTGCCATCCCTGCGCTTGGCCGCTGTGGGCAAGTCTGCGGCGCCTGCGCCATCGTAAGGCGTCACCGACGCAAGTCCCAATCCGATCGCCGCGACCGCGATGTTGAGCAGCACCGCCACATAGGTCGCCGTCGGCATGTCGTGAACGCGCAGCAGATAGAAACCGGCAAGCAGGCAGCCGAAAACCGCGCCGACCGTGTTGCCGCCGTAGAAGTATCCGAGCCACGACACGCCGTTGGGCGTGGATTGCACCCAGCGCCCGATCGCCGGCAACGTTGCGCCCATCAGGATCGTCGGCGGCAACAGGCACCCTGCGCACAGCACGCCACGCAGGAAGACACCACCGACGCCACGACCGCCCAGCGCCGTGTAGGCCTCGCCAACCACCGGAATCAGGTACAGAACGACGATGCCACAGGCAGCAATGCCTAGCTCCAGCCATGCATAGACTCGCAGCGGATGCCGTCGCGCCGAGATCACGCGCGCAAGTCCCAGACTACCCAGGCACATTCCACCCATGAAGGTGCCGAGCAATACACCCAGCGAGATCGCCGAAGAGCCGATCACCAGCTGCAGCAGCTGGAACCAGACGATCTGATATAATAGTGCAGCGCAGCCGCTGCCGAAAAACAGCAACAGCAGCAGCGGCATGTGCTGTCGCGAAGTCATGCGCTAACGCCCCGCAGAACAACATCTGGCCGCACCGGCAGCATCACCGGAGCGTCGACGACATGCGAATTCATGCTGGTCACCGGGAAAAACGGCTGGGGCCACGAGTCTACACGGTCAGAAAATGCCGTCAGAAGGAGAACTGGCTGTCCGCCGGCAGCGAGAACGGCGGCGAAGCCTGCGCGGTCGGACTGCACCAGATTACTCGAAACCGCCAAAGCGCACGGGCACAAACCGCAGGCCTGCCCACCGATATCCTTGAGCGACCGGCGACAGCCAGGGACGGAGACATCGACAATTTTCTGCCGATGAATTGGACGCCAAGCGGCTGGCCCGCATTCCTCACCCCGACACGAGAAGGTGACGGTGGCGGACACGTCCAGACCTGGAAACAGCCGCGACTCAGGGAGCGACAATCTGACAGTTCTGCGGATCACACAGCGACTTGATGGCAAAGCCGAGGATTTCGATTTGATTCGGCGTGCCGAAGACGCCGGTCAGTTGTTGTATCTCGGGTATCGCAAAACCACTGTTGGAGAAGATCGGCTCTCCGGAACCACGCGCCGAGCGCAGCAGCAGAATTGGTTGGGTTCCTCGGTCCGCTGTCGTCCGCGGGAAATAGCGGTCAACCGCAAGTTCCAGGGTGATTGTCTCGGCGACTGCCAGCACCTGGGCGAATCCGGGAGGAATCGCGGGCCGGTTGTCGCGGCTGATCGGTGGCTGGCGGGCGACGGCGCCACTTGAATAGATCAGGATGTCGCCATTCTTGAAATCGTCATTGGTCAGTTGCGCAGGATCCACCGTCAGCGGCATCGCATCCGGCGGGATCCCGAACATCGAGCGCAACTGGAAGCTCAT
This sequence comes from uncultured Rhodanobacteraceae bacterium, assembly GCA_937928755.1. GTDB lineage: Bacteria > Pseudomonadota > Gammaproteobacteria > Xanthomonadales > SZUA-5 > JADKFD01. Next base: position 68,658 of record CALEZI010000057.1, read on the forward strand.
CAAGTGAGTGATGCGGTGATAACGATCTCCATAGAACGCGGGTTGCTCGGCAATGAAATTCAGAATCCCGACCATCACCACCTTTACCCCGGGCGAATACGCCAAGGGCATCGGCTGGAAGAATTGCGCCACCTGATTACGATAATACGGCGCGAATACCCTTGTGGCTTCCATCGCCGAAGTAACAAGACCGACTCCGGCGATCGCCCAGAGTATTGAAGTATACTGCTTTCGTTGTCTTGCCAGTCGCAGAATGACGGGAATGATCAAACAAGCATTCAAGGGTGCGAGGAAAGCGAGGTAGCGCACTTCCTTGGTATCAATGATCGCCAGCGCCGTTACCAAGGCAATCCAGGCGAGCGCAATGATCTTCTGCTGCCGACTGCCCCGATGCAGACTCAGGAGCACACCGGGAACCAGCAGACACATCGCCAGGATTCCGTAGGCAGACAAGTTCCGAAGGTAGACCCATTGATAAAAGGAATCTGGCTGGTTGAATTCCGAAATCAGCTTGATCTGCAAGGCCGGACGTTCCCAGAATGCAATTTCGGGGAAAGCAGGGGCCATGACCAATGCGTAGGCGCACCAGGTCAACAGGCCACTTGTCAGCGCGGCCAGCGCCAGTCCGGCCAGGCGCCAGCGAACTTCAATGGATCGCTGGACCACCAACACGGCAACGGCGATCAAGATCGCAATCCAGATCAGGGCGTAGGTCTGCTTGATGCTGGCGGCGACCGCTCCCAGCACAACCAGGCCCAGCCAGTAGCGCCATTTTGGCGCATCCATGAAATCATCGGCAAGCCGGATCATTGCCAGCGCCAATAATCCAGGCAGAATATCGTGGCTGATGAAAGGCGCATAACTGAAAAAGACCACGGTCGGAATTGCTGCGACATAAGCCAAAGCGACCGACCAGTTCCGTCCATGGTTGTCAGAAATCAGCTTCCAGACGCCTGCGAGATAAAGCAGGTGCAGCACGACCATGATCGCATGGTACGGACGAACATCCAGCGGATGGGTTTCCAGAAACGCCGCGGCCATGGCAGCCGGCGCAAGCATCAGCCCCAGCAGCGGTCCACGCGGCCAAGCATAAAATTCCGAATAGCCACTGAAATAGAGACTGTTGCTGATCGTGGAGTAACCGTCATCGAACTCCAGATTCACGAAGTACAAGGTCGTCAGCAACCAGACCGCAATCAGCCCGATCAGCACGCCGATGAATAATCGAGGCAAGTTCGGCGCGGCGGGGCTTGAAGAGTTCATGGGCTGGATAGACTCACGCCTTGCGCCCGCTGCAACTGCGCGGCTCCAACGCAAACGGTGGGTTATTGAGCGTGGGCGCGCAACACATAGCCCCGGTCCTGCCGCGCCGATGCGGCCCGGCCCACGAGCCCAGGAACCGACGCAAGTCTCTGATTGAACTGGTGCCGGCGATAGGACTTGAACCTACAACCTACTGATTACAAATCAGTTGCTCTACCAATTGAGCTACGCCGGCGCGAAGCGCGAGAGTCTACTTGGTCGGAGGTCCGGGCGGGAGTGCCGTTGGGGCTTCAGCGGCTCAGGAATCGCGCGGAAAGCTCGTCGGCGGAGACCGCCGGACTGATCAGGAAGCCCTGGAAGTAGTCGCAGCCCTGGGCCTTGAGGAAGTTCAGCTGGGCCTGGTTTTCGACGCCTTCGGCCAGCACGTCGAAGTGCAGCGTGTGCGCCAGTGCGATGATGGCGGCGGCGATTTCGGTGCCACCTTCGTGGTTCGGGATATCGGCAACGAAGCTGCGATCGATCTTCAAGGTGTCCAGTGGCAGCCGCTTGAGGTAGGCAAGCGAACTGTAGCCGGTGCCGAAGTCGTCGATGGCCACGCGCACGCCGAGGCTGCGCAGCGCATGCAGCGTGCCGATCACCATGCTGCCGTGCTCCATCAGCATCGACTCGGTGATCTCCAGTTCCAGCGCGTCCGGGTCGAGGCCGGTGTCGGACAGGATGCGCGTGACCCGATCGGGGAACTCTGGTTGGCGCAGTTGGCGCGCCGACATGTTCACGCTGAGACGCAGATCCGGGTTGCCGCCGCGACGCCAGCGCTGCACCTGGCGACACGCGGTCTGCAGGACCCAGTCGCCGAGCGGCCCGATCAGACCGGTTTCCTCGGCCAGGGTGATGAAACGTCCCGGATAGACCAGCGGTTCACCCGGCGGTTGCCAGCGCACCAACGCTTCGACCCCAACCATGTTGCCGGAATCGCACTCGAGCAGCGGCTGATAGTGCACTTCGAACTCGCCGCGGCTGAGCGCATGGCGCAGCCGCCCCTCCAATCCAAGCCGGTCGCTGGCGGCATCGACCAGACTCGGCGTGTAGATGTGGTAAGTATTGCGCCCCAGTTCCTTGGCCCGATACAAGGCCGCATCGGCGCTGCGCACCAGATCGGTGGGCGTGCTGCCGTCCTCCGGAAACAGGCTGATGCCGATGCTGGCATCGGCGAACACCTCGTGACCGCTCGGCAGCATGAACGGCGCGCTCAGACAGCTCAGCAGGTCGCGTGCGACGTCGGCTGCAGCGCGCGCATTGCCGACGTTTTCGACGATGACCAGGAATTCGTCTCCGCCCAGGCGCGCCACGACATCGGCCTCCCCCGCCGCCTTGCGAAAGCGCGCCCCGACTGCGCACAGCAGTTCATCGCCAACCTGATGTCCGAGACTGTCGTTGACTGTCTTGAACCGATCCATGTCGATGAACAGCAAGGCGAGGCGGCGCCCGGTCGACTCGGCGCGCACGATGGCGAACTCGAGTTGCGATTGCGCCAGCAGTCGATTCGGCAGTCCGGTCAGCGGGTCGTAGTGCGCCAGCTTGGCCAGTTCCGCCTCGGTTTGTTTCAACTGGGAGATGTCGGTGATCACACCGACGTAATGGGTTGCTGCCCCGGCGTCGTCGCGCACCACGTTGAGCGTCAACCATTCCGGGAAAATCTCGCCGTTGTGGCGCCGGCTCCAGATCTCACCTTGCCAATGCCCGCTGCGTATGACGCTGTCCCACATCTCGCTGTAGAAGCGGTCGTCCTGGCGCCCTGACTGCAGGATGCGCGGGTTCTGGCCCAACAACTCGGCTTCGCTGTAACCAGTCATCTGGCAGTAGGCACGATTGACCGCAATGATGTTGGCGTCGAGGTCGGTCACCAGAATGCCATCGCGGGTGCTGTCGATGACCGCGGCCGACAGACGCAGGCGTTGCTCTGCCTGCTTGCGGGCGTGGATATCGAGCAGGATGCCGACCATGCCATCGGCGCGACCGTCGGCGTCGAAGCGCTGGCGACCGACCGTGTGCACCCAGCGCACGCGCGCGTCGGCAGTGACTATGCGGTATTCGATGGACAACGGCGAACCGCTGCTGCAGGCATGGGCCATTTCGGCATCGACCCAGGCCCGGTCGGCCGGGTGCACGGCCTGCAACCAGCGCTCATGGCTGGCGATCCCCTCGTCCGCGCCCAGCCCAAGCAGCCTGAACTGCTCGTCGGACCATGCCGATGGTCGCCCCGGCAGCCATTCCCACGAGCCGGCGCCCGCCCCCTCGAGCGCCATGCGACTGCGCTGCTCGCTCTGCCGCAGCGCTTCGACCATGCGCGCCTGCTCGATCGCCGCACTGAGCGCTGCGGCCGTCAGGCGCAAGACGCGTTCCTCCGCGGACGTCCAATGGCGCGGATGACGCACGGCGTCGAAACCGACGAAACCCCACAGAATGCCCCGCAGGTGGATCGGAGCAACGATCAGGGTCTGGATCTGCTGCGCCTCCAGCAATTCGCGCTCGGCGGCCGAGAACTCGGCCACCGCGCCGGCGACTGCCTGATCGCTGCGCAGCAAGTTGAGCCAGCGCGGGAAAAGTTGCTCGAATGGCAGGCCCTGCAGATCCGGATTGTCGATCTGCGCCTGGATGCCCGGCCGGCACCATTCGTGGCGCTGACTGGCCAGGGTCAGCCCGCTGGCCGGCTCGGCGTGCAGCTCGAAGATATAGACGCGATCTGCGCCCATGCCCTGCCCGAGGCGCTCCAGTACCTGTTGCACCAGTTGCGTCAGCGGCTCGTCTGCAAGCAGTGCCGGGATGGCGCTGGCGGCGAGTTCCAGCGCCAGTTCGGAATGCTTGCGCTCGGTGACATCGAGCAGCACACCGTTGTACGCACGCACGGCGCCGCCTTCGCGCTCGATCCAGGTATGGTCCTCGACCCAGCGCCAGCCGCCGCGCGGATCGCGCAAACGGTATTCCTGACGAAATCGATCGCGCTGCAAGGTGGCGTGACGCTCCACCTCGGCGGCGACCCGCAACACATCGTCGGGATGAATCAGCTCGGCGAATGGCGGCTCGCCGCGCTCCAGAGCGCGCGGGTCATAACCCCAGCGGCGGACATTGTCGGAAACCAGGGCGACCGGCCAACCGGGCGCGGCGATCCAACGGAAGGCCACCGCGTCGGTGCGCAGCAGGATCTCGCCCAGCGCGGCAAATGTCTCCTTCGGTGCTCTGACACTGGTCGATTCGACGCCCGCTTGCATGATGACCAGTCCGTCCGTTTGCGCACAGTCTGCGACAACTGGCGGGCGGCGTGAATACCGCTTTCGGCGCAAATGCGATTCGATCTGAAATATGCTCGCGCCAAGGACTCGGCATTGAGCGACCGCAGGCAATGGGCTGGTTTCCGACGACTCGATGGAGCGTGTTCCTCGCAGGGCAGCATGACCCGGCTGCGGCCCGCACCGCGTTGCAGCACCTGTGCAGCGCCTACCGGGCTCCGGTGCTCGCCTATGTGCGACGACGAGGCGGCGCCCGTGTCGATGCCGAGGACCTGACGCAATCATTCTTCACCGCGCTGATCGAGCGACGCATCCAGGATCACGCCGACCCGCAGCGCGGCCGTTTCCGATCGCTGCTGCTGACCGCGCTCGACCGTTATCTGATCAACGCCGCGACATTCGAGCATGCGCAGCGACGCGGCGGCGGCGTCGTCCATGACGACGTGGCGAGCAGCGGCATCGAGGTGCCGGGCGACGGCGATCCGGAGCAGGCCTTCCAGCGCCAGTGGGCGCTGACGGTGCTGTCGCGGGCGATGGCTGCGCTGGAGCGCGAGGCTTGTACGGCCGGCAAATCCGAACTCTTCGCGGCGTTGCGGGATTACCTGATCGAGAGCCCGGACGATGATGCTTACCGCCGACTCGCGGAACATTTCGGCATGCGCCCGAACACGCTGGCAGTGGCGGTGCATCGACTGCGCCAGCGGCTGCGTGCGTGCGTGCGTTTGGAACTGCAGGACACCGTGAGTTCCGACCAGGAACTGCACGAGGAGCTGGATACCTTGAGGCAGGTTTTGGGTGGAGTCAAACGCGACTCGGGCGGTTCATCGCGGATCCCGGCGCTGTAATCCCATCCGATCGCGACCCGGGGTCGAGAATCGATCGCATACAAGATTGCCCTGCGCCCGACGCTGCAGCTAACCTCAACCAATGGTCACCGGAGCAGCGCATGCCCTTGCTTCCCATCGCGGACGGGATCCTGATCGGCGCGCTGGCCTTTGGCGCGCTCGCAAGCGACACGCAGCAACCCCGTGATGGATGATCAGCGGCGGCATCCGTGCGCGTACCGGGCGACCATTGCTCGCTGCGCGCTGACGCTGGTGCTGCTGCTGTTGACCGCAATCGCACCCGCGGCACCCGCGCTGGTACTCGATCAGTCGACGCCGGCGCGCATCGAATTGCGCCCGCATCTTGCGGTCCTGCGCGATCCGGGGGCAACACTGGATGTGAATGGCGTGCGCGCCCGCAGTCGCGACTTCACCACGCTCGGCGCTGGGAGAGGCCTCAACTTCGGCTACACGCGTGATGCCGTCTGGTTGCGCCTGCAAGTCCACTCGACCTTGCCGACGGCGAGCGAATGGCGCCTGGAGCTCGACTACGCCTCGCTGGATCACGCCGAATTGCACGATGGCATCGGTGGACTGCAAGTCGCCGGCGACCGCGTCGCACTGAGCGAGCGCGCGATCGCGCACCGCAACCCGGTGTTCGCACTGACGCTGGCGCCGGGCGAGTCGCGGGAACTGCTGCTGCGGGCCCGCTCGGAAGGCAGCCTGACGATCAATCCCATCCTGTGGCGCGCGAGCGCCTTCCATAGCCACAGCGAGAATGCCTACGCCGCATTCGCGCTGTACTTCGGCATGCTGCTGGCGCTGGCCGGTTACAACCTGCTGCTGTACCTGGTACTGCGCGACCGCGCTTACCTGCACTATGTGCTGTTTGTGGTCGGCGTCGGCACCGGCATCGCATCGATCTACGGGCTCGCCGGCCAGTACCTGTGGCCGCACGCGGTGGACTGGAGCAATCGGGCGCTGGTGGTCAGTTTCGCCCTGGCCGGCATTGTCGGGCCACTGTTCGCGCGCGATTTCCTCGGTACGGCGACACGCGCACCACGTTGGCACCGCTGGCTTGCGCTCGGCGCCTGGCTGCATGTCGGCGTGCTCATGGTTGGGCTGTTCGCGCCGATGCGCAGCGGCATGCAGATCATGTCGCTGAGCACGCTGATCAACTGCGTGCTGATGCTCGGCTGCGGTATCGACTGCGCCCGTCGCGGGTTTCCCGGCGCGCGCCTTTATGTGCTCGCCTGGAGCGCGTTGCTGCTCGGCGGCATGCTGATGGCGCTGCGCAATTTCGGTTTGTTGCCGACGCATTTTCTGACCCTGCACGGCATGCAGGTCGGCTCTGCGCTGGAAATGCTGCTGTTGTCGTTCGCGCTGGCCGATCGTTTCAACCAGATCAAGCTGGAGAAAGCGCAGGCGCAGGCGCAGACGCTGGCGGCGCAGCAGCAATTGCTGCTGTCGCTGCAGCAACATGAACGCGAATTGGAACAGCGCGTCGTCGAGCGCACCGCCGCGCTCGCTGTAGCCAACGAGCGGCTGCGCGAAATGGCGCTGCACGACCCGCTGACTGGGCTCGCCAATCGCGCCGCACTCTACGCGCACCTCGACGAAGTGTGGCAACGGGCGCGCGCTGGCGGGTCACCGCTGGTATTGCTGCTGATCGATCTCGATGACTTCAAGCCCGTCAACGACCGCTTCGGTCATGAGACCGGAGATCGCGTGCTGGAAGAGGTGGCCCGGCGCCTCAAGGCGGCCAGCCGACCCAACGACCTCGTCGCGCGCCTCGGTGGCGACGAATTCGTGATCGTGGCCGAGGCGCTGAGCGTGCCGGACGCGGCCCAGGAGTTTGCCGAGCGCGTGCTTGCTGGATTGCTCGCGCCGATGACTGCGGCGCCTGGAGCGCGCATCGGCGCGAGTATCGGCATCGCCGTCGGCGCCAACGGCCCCAGCGAAATCGGCGACCTGCTGCGCCGCGCGGACAGCGCGATGTACGCAGCCAAGGCGGCCGGACGCGGCACCATTCGTTGGGCCGATCGCATGCCGACGCTGTAGTCGCGTTCCTGGCGACCTTTGCGTCCCCGATTGCAGGATCGTCACTCAACCACGAGCTGCGGTCGAGCCGCTCAACTCCGCGCTGTTTCCTTGCGCACCACGCGTACCGACAACTCCTGCAACTGGCGCTCGGGTATTGCGCTCGGGGCGTCGGTCAGCGGGCACTGGGCGCTGGCGGTCTTCGGGAAGGCGATGACTTCGCGGATCGAGTCGACGCCGCACATCAGCGTGGCGATGCGATCGATGCCGAAGGCGATGCCGCCATGTGGCGGACAGCCGTAACGCAGCGCTTCCAGCAGGAAGCCGAACTTGGCGTCGGCCTCTTCTTCCTCGATGCCGAGCAAGCGGAACACGGCCGATTGCAGGTCGGGGCGGTGGATACGGATCGAGCCGCCGCCGATCTCGTTGCCGTTGAGCACGCAGTCGTAACCGCGCGACAGCGCATCGCCGGGATTGGCGGTCAGTTCTGCCGCGTCGTCGATGGTCGGCGCGGTGAACGGATGGTGCAGCGACATCCAGCGGTTCTCGCCGTGATCGAACTCGAACATCGGGAAATCGACCACCCACAGCGGGCGCCAGCCGTCGGCGACCAGCTTCATGTCGCGACCGACGGCGAGGCGCAGCGCCCCCATGAAGTCGGACACCGTCTTGTAAGGGCCGGCGCCGAAGAAGATCAGGTCACCGGTATTGGCATTCACCGCCTTGAGGATGCCCTCCAGTGCGGCATCGTCGAGGAACTTGACGATCGGACTGGTCAGGCCGTCGCGGCCCTTGGCGAGGTCGTCGACGCGGATCCACGCCAGGCCCTTGGCGCCATAGCGCGCCACGTACGGGCCATAGTCGTCGATCTGCTTGCGCGACAGCGAAGCGCCTCCCGGCACGCACAGCACCGCGACGCGGCCACCCGGATCGTTGGCCGGACCGGCGAACACCTTGAAGCCGCTGGACTTGACGAACTCGGCGATGTCCACCAGCTCCAGCGGGTTGCGCAGGTCCGGCTTGTCCGAACCATAGCGGCGCATCGCTTCGGCCCAGGTCATGCGTGGGAACGGGTTGGCCAGGTCGACATCGATCACTTGCTTGAACACATGGCGAATCAGGTCCTCGACGCGATCCTGGATATCGGCCTCGCGCACGAAGGCCATCTCGATGTCGAGCTGGGTGAATTCCGGCTGGCGATCGGCGCGCAGGTCCTCGTCGCGGAAACAGCGCGCGATCTGGTAGTAACGATCCATGCCGGCCATCATCAGGATCTGCTTGAACAACTGCGGGCTCTGAGGCAGGGCGTAAAACTGGCCCGGATTGACGCGACTGGGCACCAGATAGTCGCGCGCGCCTTCCGGCGTCGCCTTGGTCAGGATCGGCGTCTCGATGTCCTGGAAATCCGCGGCATCGAGATAACGACGGATCTCCTGCACCAGCCGCGTGCGCAGGCGCAAGTTCTTCTGCATCGACTGGCGGCGGATGTCCAGATAGCGATAGCGCAAACGCGCCTCTTCGTTCGGCGTCTCGTCGATCATGAACGGCAGCGGCGCGGCCGCATTCAACACTTCAACCGTGGTCGCAATGACCTCGATCCTGCCGGTGGGCAGGCGCTCATTGACCTGCGATGTCGGCCGCGCGCGCACCACGCCTTCGATGCGCAGGCAGAATTCGTAGCGCACGCGATCGGCGGCGGCGAAGGCCGCGGCGTTGTCGGGCTCGATCACCACCTGCACCACGCCGGCGTGATCGCGCAGATCGATGAAGATCACGCCGCCATGATCGCGCCGGGTATTGGCCCAGCCGCACAGCACCACGTTATTGCCGGCCAGCGTCTCGTCGACACGGCCGCAAAGGTGGGTGCGGAAGGAGGTTTCGGCGGTCATGGCACGCTCAAGGCAAGGGAGTCAGGGGCCGCGGATGCTACGGGACGGGTGCGCGAGCCCGCAAACCAGAACGGTCGCAGGATTCGCCTTGGAAGCCGGCAAGCTGTGGCATGCTTGCATCGTAAAAGCCACCGATGGCGTCCCTATCGCATGGAGATCGAAGAGCGCAAAGTCGACATCGATGGGCTGACGCTCGGCATGTTCGTGTCGCGGCTGGATCGGCCGTGGGAAGGCACGCCGTTTGCGCTCCAGGGGCTCAGCATCGACAGCCCGGCCGATATCGATCAACTGCGTCGCTTCTGCCGCTACGTGTACATCGACGTGGAGAAGAGCAGCAAGCAACAGCGCTCGCTGCTGCAACGCCTGGGTTATGGCGCGCTGACGCGCAACGGTCGGCCGCTGCCGCCGTCCACGACGTACAGCAATCGCACCACTGTCGACGAAGAGATGCCGCAGGCGCGCCAGGCTTGGGACGGCGCCCGAGCGCTCGCGACGCGGGTCATCGACGACGTGCGCGCCGGCCGGCGACTGTCTGCGGATGCGCTGAGCGGCGCAATGGAGCCGATCGTCGCCAGCGTCATTCGCAACGCCGACGCCTATTTCTGGCTCGACGCCCTGCGCAAGCGCGATGCCTACTCCTACAGCCACGCGGTGAACTGCTGCGCGCTGGCCACCAGCTTCGGGCGCCACCTTGGGTTTCCGCGCGAGATGCTGGTCGATCTGGCGAGCGCGGGCATGCTGATGGATATCGGCAAGACGGCCCTGCCGGAAGAACTCTTGCAGCGCGCCGGCCCGCTGCGAACCGATGAACTGCCGCTGCTGCGCGCGCACGTGGAGCACAGCCTGGACATGCTCGACCAGGCCGGAATCGTCAGCGCCGAGATCGGATCGATGATCCGCGGGCATCACGAGCGCCATGACGGCTCGGGATACCCCGCCGGGCTCAGCGGCGTGGATATCCCGTTGACTGCGCGCATGCTTGGCCTGGTCGACACCTACGACGCGCTGTCCAGCGATCGACCGCACCAGAAGGCGCATGCCCGTCACGACGTGCTGCAGATGCTCTACCGCGAGCGCGACCGGCTGTTCCAGTCGGATCTGATCGAGCAGTTCAGCCAGTCGCTCGGCGTCTACCCGACCGGCTCGCTGGTTGAACTGTCGTCGGGTGAGATCGCCGTGGTGATGGCGCAAAACCCGGCGCGTCGCCTGTATCCGCGGGTGACCGTGCTGACCGGGCGCGACAAATCGCTCGATCCGGCATTCCGCCAGGTCGATCTGTGGCCGCTGGCGAATGTGCCCGATCGCAGTCAGCGCATCTGGATCGAGCGCGCGCTGCCGCCGGGCGCATACGGCCTCGACACCACCGAGTTGTACCTCTGATGGTGGCTTGTCCGGCATGCTGATCGGGGCCGATCTGTTCGGCGAGATCAATGCGAGCGTTGCCCAGCATCACGGCGCGACGCGCACCGGGGTGCTGCTGGTGCACTTGCGCGGAATCCGCCAGTTGATCGCCTTGCTCGGCTTCGATGCCGCCGCGGCGCTGATGGACGCAACAACCGTTCGCCTGCGCTCGGTGCTGCGACCGCTGGATCGGATCTGGCGTACCGGACCCGACGAGTTCCTGGTCGTGTTGCCCGAACTGCTGAGCAAGAACCACGGGATTTTGGCCGCGCGCAAGGTGCTGCGCGAGTTCGAATCGCCGTTGTCGGTGCTGGATCGCCCGATGACGCCACTGTTGACGCTGGCGCTGGCGGTTGCCGACGAATCGGATGCGCGACTGGAACAACTGATCCGCCGCGCGATGAGCGCGCTCGATCGGGCACTGGAAAGCAACAACCGCCTGATCCTAGCCGACGAAGCCAACGCCGACATGTGGCTGCAGGACGATCTGCGCGATGCGCTGATGAACAATGAACTGAATGTGCAGTTCCAGCCGGTGGTCGACATCGAAAGCCGTCGCATCGTCGCCGTCGAAGCGCTGGCGCGCTGGAACTCGCCGCGTCACGGTGTCATTGCGCCGAGCCGCTTCATCGCCCTGGCCGAGCAGGCCGGACTGGCGCCCGACCTGACTCGTTGGAGCATCAACGCGGTATTGCGCGAATATGTTCCGCTGCGACGGATGCGACCTCAACTGCGCTGCGCCATCAATCTGTCGCCGAAGGCATTCAGCCTGTCCGGCATCGAGGAGCAGATCCTTGCGGCGCTGAAGATCTGGGATATCCCGCCGACCGCGTTGACGCTGGAAGTCACCGAGACCGCGGTGATGGACGATCCGGAGCTGAGCAGTGCGACCTTGCGCAACCTGCGCGACAGCGGAATCCGCGTCGCCATCGACGATTTCGGGCAGGGCTATTCGTCGTTCACCTATCTCAAGCACTTCCCGGCCACCGAACTCAAGATCGACCAGTCTTTCGTGACGCCCATGGCGGTCGATCATCGCGCGCATCAATTGGTGCGCTCGATGATCGGCATTGCGCATCATCTGGGCATGGAGGCGGTTGCCGAGGGCGTCGAGGACGAGCTGACGCTGGAACAACTGGCCGGCATGGGTTGCGATCTGGCCCAGGGCTACCACCTTGGTCGACCGGCAGCAGCCAGCGCGATCATTGATTTGCTGGGATAAGTGGCGCGCTCCGCAGGAATGCCGCAAGTGGTTGATTGAACTTCTCTGGAGCTTTTGAGCATGCGGGAGCGACGGTAGGCGCCTTTGCGCTGCTCTGGTGGGTCCAGAACTTGTCTTGACGCTCTTGGAGTGGCCGAGCGAGAAGCGTCCAGACAAGTCTGGACCCACCAAAGTCCCGCAATCCGTGAATCTCGCGTGTCCCGTTACGTCGCCGCGTCGAAGACCCCCACCTCAAACCAGCTCGATCGCCTCGCCCTCGGGGCCGGCCAGGATGCGTGCGCTGGGGTCGACGTCGGCCGCGAGACGGCGCCCGGAACGGTCGCTGCGCGCAAAGCTGATCATGCGGATGCCGCTGCGCAGCGTTGCATCCGCATTCGCGAGCAACGGCCGTTGTTCGAAATCGATGCGGTTGCCGCCGCACAACTGCCCGTGCGCCTGCGGCACCAACGCGGTCTCTGCAGGCGCCGCACGCGACGCGCCCAGCGACCCGCCCGGAGCCAGGCCGAGTCCCGCGTAGAAAGCGAGCGCCGACCGGCAGTCGCGTGCAGCCAGCGTCGCCGCAAAGATCCGGCCGACGGGGCAGCGCGCGATCGTTGGCAGCGACGAACCGGCACCCTCGATGACCTGCACCAGACGCAGCACCTCGCCGTCGCCGCCGACCAGTTGCAGAGACTGCAGTTCGTCGGCAATCGGCAGCACGGCGGGTTCGTCCAGCACGCGCCACAGCTGCGGGTCGAGCTGAGCGGCAAGGCTCTCGATATCGTCGACGACCACACTCAAGGCGGTCCAGCCGCGCCGCGTACAAGGCGCGCCAGGTGCGGCGCCCGGCATTTCGATCAACGTCAACCAGGGGCTGACATCGGCGACGCTGCGCAGGCTGGCGCACGCAGCATCGGCAAAGGCGGCATCACCCATGTCCAGGCCACGCTGCTGAGGCAGACGCCCGCGATCGGCAACCACAAGTCCGACCTGCCTGTAGGCGGCAAGCGCACGATCTAGATTGCGTACGACGATGGTCGCCGCGTGGATTGGACCCAGGCGCATGCAGACAGGCTCTCAGTGGGCGAAACGGATAACCTGCTCGATCGCCGCAATCACGAATCCAGTCAGGAAGAAGACATAGCTGAAACGCAGGTAGCGGTACTTGTGTCGCGCCAGGTAGGTGCCGATCGAATACAGGTCATTGGTCAGGTTTTCGTAGACCGCCGCATCGGTGCGCAAGGCATCGGCCCACAGACGACAGAACTCGTCGCGAGGAAGTTCGGCGAAATGTCCGAAAAACATGATGTTGAAATAATCCGGAAGCTGCTTCGGATCGTTCAGTCGCAGTGGCCGGTACTTTGGCAGTACGGCAAGGATGGCCAACAGCAGCGCCACCAGCGTGAACCCGGCGAGCGTCATCATGCTGGCACGCAGTTCCGGGTCGTTGACGCGTCCCATCGAAATGGTCAACACGATCGACGACACCGTGATGATGATGTTCGCCTTGGCGTCGGCCATCTGGCTGAGCTGCACATGATGGCGCTGCGCCGCCATGATCGAATAATCGCTGGTGTTGCGCCCGAGGATCCCATCGAAATGCGCACGCGTGCCGACGTGCGAAGGCGGCGACGGGCTGGATGGATTGGTGACAGTGGTCATGGCGTGCTCCTGGCTCGGCGTAGTCTAAGCACTCATTGGGTACGGGGCACAGGGCGGGAATGCACGCCGCAAGAGGGACAGCGCCATCGTTCGTGGAAACGCGATTCCGCGCCCTGCGCAATTGGCACCCATGGACCCGGAAGCTATCCTTGATTGACGCGATGCATAGGACGGAGCCTTTCAGTGAATCTGCGCGATCTGAAGTACGTCGTGGCGCTGGCCGACCACAAGCACTTCGGACGCGCCGCCGAGGCCTCGTTTGCCAGCCAGCCCACGCTGTCGACGCAGGTCAAGAAGCTCGAAGAAGAGCTCGACGTGCAGATATTCGAACGCCAGCCGCGGCAGATACTGTTGACCGCCGCTGGCGAAGCGATCGTGGCGCGGGCGCGCCTGATCCTGCGCGAAGTCGAGGGCATCCGCGAGGTCGCGCGAAGCGCGCGCGATCCGGAAGCGGGGAGTATCCGCCTCGGCGTGTTCCCGACCTTGGGTCCTTACCTGCTGCCGCACGTGGTGCCACGCTTGCACCAGCGCTTCCCCAGACTGGAACTGCTGCTGATCGAGGAAAAAACCGAAGAACTGCTGGCGCAACTGGAACGCGGAGACCTCGATGCCGTGGTTCTTGCGTTGCCCGCCGGCGATGACACGCTGACCACCGCGGAGCTGTTCGAAGAACCCTTTCTGCTGGCGATTCCGCGCGAGCGCGCCGGCGAGTACACCGCCGGCGTGGTGCGCGTGAGCGATCTGCGCAACCAGCAAGTGCTGCTGCTGGAAGAAGGCCATTGCATGCGTGCGCAGGCCCTGTCGCTGTGCGAATTGAGCGGCGCCACGGAGCGCAACGGGTTTCGCGCCACCAGCCTGGAAACGCTGCGGCAGATGGTCGCCGCCAATGTCGGCATGACCCTGCTGCCGCAACTGGCGGTAGTGCCGCCGGTTGCGAACAATGAGCATCTGGTGCTGCTGCCGTTCGCCGATCCGGCGCCGAAACGCAGTATCGGGCTGCTCTGGCGCAAGAGCGATGCGCGCGAGCCACTGATGCGGATCCTCGGCGAAGTCATCGCCCGCAGTGGACGCGAAGCGCTCGGCACGGTCTCCGCCTCGATTCGCAAGTCCGGACGTCGCCGATGAACCGCAATCTGCTGCTGGCCCTGGCGATCTGCCTGGGTGGTGCACTCTGGCACCTGCAAACGCGGGAACCGAGCCCGATCACCCGCGCACCGGGCGTGTTGGCGCCGAATGCCCCGCTGCAGCGTGACCTGTCGGCCAACCAGCGACCGATCACGCACGGCGAGTTCGAATTGACGCCGCTGGCCGAATTCAGCGCGCAGGCGCGCCTGCTGTCGCGGTTGAGCTACCGCCATGACGAGGGCGCGGCGCTGTCGCCGCTGGATTTTGCGCTGGGCTGGGGCCGCATGTCGGACAGCGCGGTCATCGATCAGCTTGGCATCCGCCAGGGCGCCCGCTTTTTCACCTACCGTTGGCAGAACCAGCCGCCGATACCACAGGACGAGATCGTGCGTTCGGCGACCAATGTGCACCTGATTCCGGCAACGGCGGCGGTCTCTTCGTCACTTGCCCGGATCCGCGCCGGCGAAGTCATCCGCATCCGCGGACTGCTGGTCGAAGCGCGCCGCAGCGACGGCTGGCAATGGCGGTCGTCGCTGTCGCGCGAAGACGACGGCGCCGGCGCCTGCGAACTGCTGTGGGTACAAGACGTGGCGGTGGTTGGAGGCGGTGAGTTAGTCTCCCGCTGATTTTCCTCGTTTGGACTCTGACCCGCATGGCGCCAAAGCAAGCCCTGATCTGTGGCTCGATGGCCTTCGACACCATCATGGTGTTCGAGGACCGCTTCAAGAACCACATCCTCGCCGACAAAGTGCACATGCTGAGCGTGGCATTTTACGTCCCCACCCTGCGACGGGAATTCGGCGGTTGCGCCGGCAACATCAGCTACAACCTCAAGCTGCTGGGTGGCCACCCCGTGCCATTCGGTGCCGTCGGCCGTGACTTCGAGCCTTACCGGGCGCACTTCGAGGCGCTGGGAATCGATCTGCGCTGCGTGCGCGAGCTGCCCGATCGCTATACCGCGCAGGCCTACATCACCACCGATCTCGACGACAATCAGATCACGGCCTTCCATCCGGGCGCGATGACCCAAAGCCACGGCGCGCATGTCGAGGACGTGCGCAACATCGCCTTCGGCATTGTCGCGCCGGACAATCGCGACGCCATGCTGCAGCACGCGCGCGAGTTCAAGGCCATGGGCGTGCCGTTCATCTTCGATCCAGGACAAGCGTTGCCGCTGTTCAATGGCGAGGAGTTCCGCAACTTCATCGAAAATGCGACCTACGTATCGGTCAACGACTACGAGTCGCAATTGCTGTCCGAACGCACCGGTTGGACGCCAGAAGAAATCGCGCAGCGGGTTTCTGCCTACATCGTCACCCGTGGCAGCGAAGGTTCGCGCTGGTATACGCGCGAGGGAACACTTGAAATCCCCTCAGCCAAAGCCAGCGAAGTGGTCGATCCCACCGGCTGCGGTGATGCCTATCGCGCCGGATTGATCTATGGCCTGATGAACGATCTCGATTTCGAGACCACCGGGCGCATTGCATCATTGATGGGCGCCATCAAGATCGAGCATCCGGGAACGCAGAATCAGACATTCACGCGCGAAGAATTTCTCGAGCGTTTTCGCACAGAGTTCGGCTATCGCTTCGAGTGAGTGCGCGGCCTTGGGCCGACGAGTCAGAAGCCGACGGTCGGCGCTTGCTCGAACGCTACATTCTTGCCTTCAACCGCGGCGACTGGTCGGGGATGCTGGAACAGCTGGATGCATGCGTGACGCATGAACCCGATCGAGGTGAGCCCGAGGTCGGGCGCGACCGGTTTGGAGCATTCCTGCAAGCAAGGGCACGCTGCTATCTGGAAGTGCTCACCGATGTCCGCATCCTGATCAGCGGCGATGGTCGTCACGCCGCAGCCGAATATGTGATCAGCGGCCAGTATCTGGCAACGGATCCGGGCATGCCGCTGGCACGCGGCCAGCGCTACCGGCTCCCGGGCGCTGGCTTCTTCGAATTCCGTCGAGGGAGCATCACCCGCATCAGCCAATACCGCAATCTGAGCACATGGCATCAGCAGCTCAGCGCGGATAGCTGAACGACGTCGACGTCATTGTCGAAGTCGGTTCAGGCGCGTGTTCGCGCCTGAACAGAAACGGATTGCATCAAATCTCAAGGAGACTGGGAATCGTCCTCATCCTCATCCTCGAGGATGGCATAGATCGCACCCGCCGCTCCCACAGTCATCGCGACCTTCTGCCACATCGCGAAACATGGAGAGTTATCTGGCACATCATAGAGCTCTGCCTCGTCAAGCTCGACATCGCAGCTCTCGTCGAATACCACCGTCGCCCGGCCGCCTTCGGTCACCAGCACCTGGTCCGCAGAAAAAAGCTGTTGACCGTCAACGACTTCGATGGAGGCATCACCCCGCTTGACAACGACAGTACCCTGGACGTTTTTCAGCGTGGCAACGACGTCATTATCGCTTGCGCCCGGTTCCTGCGCACTCACGCCAAATGAAGCCCCCAGGCCGAAGGCCAAAGCACACAGACTTCGATTTACCATATTCATGCGAGACGCGCCTGTGATTTATAGGGTTACGGTCAATAGCTTAGCTTGATCAAGCGCCAAGCTCAAGTCTCTTCGCTCGCCGATGTTGCCAACGGGGCTGCCGGACCCGTCTGATCGAGTTGCCGAATCTGCAGATCGTCGAACCAGGCCTCGCCGGCGACTTGCTGCTCCGCCGCTATTCTCGCGTCGAGCACGAGTTGCAGAAGTTGCGCACCGCAGTTCTCATCGGGAACGACAAAGGCAAAACCGAAGTCGCGCCAACGACTGCTTCCGAGCAAGCGCTCCGATTTGCCGAGGGACGCGTTGGTCTCGACGCAGCTGAGATTCCAGCTCAGGCCCAGGGCCGTGCGCAGATCTTCGAGTCGCGCCCTGCCGGAAAGCTGGTAATGACCCGGCTTCAACAGCAAAGTCTGCGAGACGTGGCGGAACGGAACCCGGCGGTCATGAAACAACAAACGCAGCGCACGTTCGCCCGTATCCGCAGGCGTTGCCAGCAGCACGTCGGCGCCGCGCACCTTGCGTATCGACCACCCCAGCAACGGCCCGTGCCCGGCGCCATCGAATCCGCCATCCTGCAGCAAGTTGTCCGCGTAGTCCGGCGCCCTGGCCAGCAGCAACTTGCGCAACTGCGGCCAATCGCGAAGCCGCAGCAGTCGATTTGCCAACAAATCGAGTTCGCCCTCGGAAAGCTCACCGCCCGCCCTGGTGATCGCTCGAAACAGGCGCGCGACGTCGGCGGACGAGTTCTCCTGCTTGACCAGGCGGTTCATGAACTCCGGTCGCCACGGGGCATCGGCAACCAGGTAGCGCGACAGCGCGCCGACGCCAACCGGACTCAGCGCAATGGTCGACAGCACCGGAAACACTTCATCGAGGGTCTGCGGCTCGAATCGCAGCAGACGGTCCATGCGCTTCAACGCCCCATCGAGGTCCCTGTCGTTCAGGGCATGGATCGCCAACCAGAATTGCGCCGCCGTGTCGCGTGGCGCCGCGGCCACCGCCAGACGCATCAAGGCGTACGCCCGTTCGCGATCCCCTTGTCGCTCGGCAACGGCACCGAGCACACGCAGAGCGCGCCCTTCGAAGGGCTGCGTCGCAAGCGCACGGCTTGCCTGATCGACCGCGACGTCAAGCTCGCCCGCGTCCAGCGCACGCTTTGCCGACAGAACCAAAGCCTCTGGCTGACTGGCGTTCAGCGACAAAGCGCGTTCGGGCATCGGCCGCGCGAGGTAGTCGGCATAGCCGCGAGCGAGCAGCCAGACCAGAGCCACCGCCAACGCACCAAGTCCGATCATGCGACGCTGCGCAACGGTCATGCAGGCACCACTGCAAGTCGGGTCAGCAGCGCCGCCCGAAGTTGCTCCATCGCCGGCAACTCGAGCTTAACCATTGTTGCGGGCGACACTGGCGATTCTCGCGTCGCCCTCGTCGACACGAATGGTCCATTCAATGACGCCGGACTCGGTGACCGCCTTGCGGCCACCGCGGGGGACGTAGGTATCGCGAAATCGCGCACGCACCTTGCCCTGTTCCGCCTCGGCATGCCAGCCAATCTGTTGAATCTCGAGGAAACGCATTTCCGTAGAGTCAAAGCGCGAACGCATCGGGATCAGTTCGGCGAACCCGGAACTCGCACCGGTAAACAGACGATCGAAGCGCGCGAGGTCTCCCGCCGCATAGGCCGAGGCAAATTCCTTGACCAGCGCCTCGGCATCGTGCTGCGCGGGAACCGGCAGCGGCAGCTCGACTTCAGCGACGCTGGGTGCGCTGAAGGCTTCGGTCGCCTCGACCGTCGCCGCCGCCAGCGATGGCACCGCGTCGACGGGAGGCGCAGCCGGCGGCGGCACTGACGTCGTCGGCGCTTCAGGTGGACGGCGAGCAGACTCGCTTGCTGTTTCCACCGGCGCGGGCACAGGATCTGGCGAACGCGATGCAAGGGCAGGTTTGTCTGGCTCCGGCGGCGTCCTGGATGCACTGACCACCATTGTCGGGGTGGGCGCGGACACTACTGATCCCGAGGCGCGCGGGGCTGCAGGCGCCGCTGGCGGATCCGGCGCGATCTGCTCGGGTACCGTCGCGGCAAGCTGCACTTGGGGCGGCTTGTCCAATGCAACCGATTTCGGTGCTTCCGCAATCGGCACGGCGGCAACCGGCAATACCGCGGCCGGCATGTCGTCCGGTTTCGCAACCGTCGCCGACGCCGCTGGTTCAATGGAATGCACGATGTCCGAGCCCGGCACTCGGGCCGCGATCATCGGGATATCGCGGCTGATAGATTCTTCACGGACCGGTATCGTGACCACTGATGAAGGCAGCGCGGCAACGCCGTAAGCCACGTTGATCGCTTCAATCTCGCCACCTGCCGCAGCTGCGACCGACCCGACGGTGGCGGCAGCGTCAGCATCCGGCGTTTTCGACTCGGGGTACTGGCGAACCGCGAGTGGCTCAGTCGGCGCACTTCTGTCGCGCCGATGTTCCGAGAGTTCTCGCTGCGTCGCATTCTGCGCCCAGTAGGTGATCCCGATCATGGCTGCTGCGGCGAGACCCAGGGCGCCCAGAACCAGCGTCGGCAACCGACGAACCGTCGATCCCGACAACAGCGGACCACCCGGCGTCGGCGCGACGGGGCCGATGCGCCGCATCGGCGCGGGGGTGGCAGGCGCCAGCATTTGCGTGGAGCGAGGACGGCGATCGTACTCAGCCCGACGATCGGGGGTCTTCAGGTCTTGCCAGGCAACGTTGACCCGATCCGCGTAAACCGCTTCCCAGCCATCCTGGTTGCGATCAGGGTGCAACCATTTCATCAGCCAACGATAGTTGTCGCGCAGCCGGTCTTGCGGGGCGTCGCCATCTGCGCCGAGCACTCGATAGGAATCAGCGCCCGGCGCGAACAGGACCTGTTGCAGGAAGAACACGCATGCTTCGACCAGAGTTTCCGCTGTTTCCCCGGTGGTATCGAGGGCGCATTGCAGTGCGGCGCCCTCCCCGGCTGCGAGCCGAATTACCAGCGACAAATTCTCCGGGAGCTCCTTTTCGCGCAGTTCGGTTACCAGTCCCGGCTCCCGAAACACCCCCAGCACCAGATCGAAAACTCTGGACATGACTCATGCCTTGGTCAGTCGCGGAGCAGAGGCTTCGCCGCCATACGCATAGTACTGATAGCCGCCGTAATCGCCACCATAACCGTAACCATAACCGGCAACGCGCGCATCGAACTTCGTGATCAGCGCGCCGACGACATGGGCGCGCGCGCCGAACAGTCGCTTCAAGGCTTCTTTGGCGGTAGCGATGCGCGTGCCGCCACCCTCGATCACCAACAAGGTGCCGGCCGACAGATTGGACAGGATCGGCGAGTCGGCCAGCCCCATGATCGGCGGTCCATCGATGATCACCTGGTCGAACTTTTCACTGGCCAGACTCAGCAGCGACACCATCTTCGGGCCCGCGAGCAACTCGGCCGGATTGGGTGGCAGCGGCCCCGAGGAAATGAAGGTCAGGCGCAGCGTCTTGGTCGGCTTGATCGCTGCGGCCGGCTTGATGCCGCCGGCGAGGAAATTGCTGAGGCCAACCGTGTTGTCGCTGCCCAAAATACGATGCAACGACGGGTTGCGCAGGTCGGCATCAATCAACAGCACGCGACGACCCAACAACGCAAAGTTGCGCGCCAACGACAAAGCTGTGGTGGTTTTGCCTTCGCCTGCGGAGGAACTGGTCACCAGCAGCACCTTCGGAACACCCGCTTCGGTGGAGAACTGCAGCGATGTTCGAACCGAACGATAGGATTCCGAAAACGCCGAACGCGGATCCATGGACGCTTCTTCCGGCGTTACGCCCTCAAGCTTCGGAATCACCCCGAGCACACCGATGCCCAAGTGTTTCTCGATCTCGTCGGGACGTTTCAGCGTGTCGTCGAGGTACTCGAACAGGAACGCGAGCAAGGCGCCGAGCAGCAACCCCAATATCAGCGATATCAGGAAGCTCCTGAAAAAATTGGGCGTGAATGGTCCACCCGGCGGCAATGCAGGATCGACAATACTGACGTTATTGGCATTCACGTCAGCCGCGATGCCAATTTGCTTGAACCGCTGCAGCAAGGCATCGTAAAGCTGACGGTTGGTCTCCACTTCACGCTCGAGCAAGGTCATGCTGCTGAGACGGCCCTGCGCCTCCAGCAGGTCGGAGGTCAGACGATCGACCTGGTCCTTGAGCATCGTTTCCTTGTCGCGTGCGGCCTGATAGGTGGCCGACACGCTGGACTTGATCAGCTGCACTTCCGCTTCCAGTTGTTTGTCGAGGTCGCTGATCTGGCGCTTGATCTGCAGCATCAGTGGATAGTTCGGCTTGAACGTCAGCAGCTTCTCCTGATACTCCGCATCCAGTTTGGCGCGTGTCGCCCGCAGCGCCTGGATGCCTTCATTCTGCAGCATCAACGGGTGCGAATAAGCACTGACGCCGTCGGTTTGACGCAACCGCGCCTCGGCGTCGATGCGCTCCTGCATGGCACTGGTCAGTGCCGCATTCAGCGACTCCAGCTCTGCAGTGCGCATCGAGCTGCGCTCGCCCAGGCTGACGATCTGCTCGGCTTGGGCGAAGTCCGTCAACGCCTTTTCCGAGTCCTGCAGCTTCAGCTTGACCTGTTCCAGGCGATCTCCCAAGAACTCGCGAGCGAAAGCGCTGTTGTCGATACGTCGTTCCATGTTGGATTCGATGAAACCCAGCGCCACCGCGTTGGCGACTTTCGCCGACAACGCCGCGTCGGGACTGTCGAAGTGGACTCTCACCAGTTGTGATTTTGCAATCGGCTCAACCGACAAGCCATTGCGCACCAGACTTACCAATTGCTTGCGTCGTTCCTCGATAGTGGCGGTCTTGGGGTTCCGATTGGCAAAACCGAGGATCGACTGCATCAACTTTGCGATCGGTGATGGCGCGCCCATGACTGCGAACACCGGATCTTCCGGATCGAGATCAGCGGCCACCTTTTCCGCCATTGAACGGCTGCGCAGCAACTGGAATTGGGTTTCGTAGAACTCGAACTGGTTGGTGGGGGTTTCCATTGATTCGATCCCCGGCACCTTGACCGCACCGGCCGCGCTCCGCTCAATTTGCAACGTTGCCGTGGCGCGGTAGATCGGCGTCGTCAGCATGGTCAGCATCATGCCCGTGAGCAGCACGATGACCAGCACCGACAGCACAGTCCACTTGCGCTTGACGAAAACGCGCCAGTAGTTGAGCAGATCCAGCCCATCATCGTTGGCGTCTGCGTCCGTTGGACGCATGATCGCCGACAGCGCTTGCATGCGCGGATCGATGGCGGCAAGCTGCTGACCGCGTTGGGCTGGCGCCAGCGGCAAATTGACGCCATCCGCCGGATCGTTATTGGGTGCTGCTTGCTGCATTACTAGCTCCTGAAACTGGCATCGGCGCGTTGCCGGACATCAATAAAAGCGAAAAATACCGAGAATTGGCACGGCCTTCAGGAACGCGCCCCAAGCCGATTTCGTGCCCGACTGGTCGATCACGATCAAATCGTCACCATAGATGCGAGGATCTTCGGCATTGCCGCCGCGAATCTGGTTCAAATCGAACGCCGCTGCCATGCGCTGACCGTCGATGACCCTGAAGATGATGACCCCCTCAGGATTTGCCAACTCGGTGACACCACCGGCTGCAACGATCGCCTGCAAAAGACTGGTCTGGCCGCTGAGCGGATAGATGCCAGGGGTCTTGACGGCACCCTCGATGGTGACTTTCTGACTGGTGAAGTCGCTGACGAATACAGTGACCTGCGGATCCTGCAAATAATCGTCGGCGAGCAGCGTGGTGATTTCATCCTCGATCTCGGCCACGGTCCGGCCAGCCGCGCGGATCGGCCCGAGTAACGGCAACGAAATCATCCCGCGCGAGTTGACCCGCAACGACCGGGTTAGCTCCGGCAATCCGTAGACCTCGATATCGACCACATCGGCGGCGCCGAGACGATAGTCGGCGACGCCT
Organism: uncultured Rhodanobacteraceae bacterium; assembly: GCA_937928755.1. GTDB lineage: Bacteria > Pseudomonadota > Gammaproteobacteria > Xanthomonadales > SZUA-5 > JADKFD01. The sequence continues at coordinate 91,857 of CALEZI010000057.1, forward strand.
TCGTAGGTGCCGGAGGCAGAGATCGTGTCCGGTGGCCGCAACTGGTCTGTGGTAGTCACCATCTTCGCTTGTCCCTCGCGGACGTCACGCATGGTGTCGGTTGCACATGCGGCGAGGCACAACAAAGCCAGCCACAACCAGACTCTCGAGACCATTGAAGCGTTCTCCTTCGGTTACTTCCGCGGGGATTATCGGTTGCGCAGCCAGCGTTGCACAAATTTCCAGGGACTGGTGCCTGCGTTCGTGGCGGCTGCGGCAGGCTGCAGTTGGTCCGCCGGCAGATTGTCGATCACTGCCCGCGCCCGCTCGCGCACCATTGCCCAAGCCTCGGTGTCGCCGACCTGGCGCGCCGCCAGGGCTTGCGCCTCGGCCAGCAACGGGGGGCGCCGGTGCACGCTGTGCGCGTCCGACGCGATGATGTGCACGGGTCCTTCATCGATCAATTTCTGCGCCCAGTATCTGGGCCGTTTGCCGAAGCGTCCAGTCAACGCGCCGGCGGTGATCTGCAGCCAGGCGCCGGCCTTGGCGACGCGCAGGAAGATCGGGTAATGGTCTTCGATCCAGGTGAGCCGCTCGGGGTGCGTGATCAGCGGCACGTAACCGTGACTGATGAGTTTGAAGACCTGTTCTTCGAAGCGCGGCGGCGCCACGTGATGCGGCGGCTCCAGCAGCAGATAGCGCGTGCGGTTGAGCGTCGGGATGCGGTCGGCGCGCAGGCTTTCAAGCAGATCCGGCGCCAGATGCACGTCGGCGCCTTCGACCAGGCGCAATGGGATGCCCGCGGTGTCCAGTTCAGACTGCAACGCAGTAATGGCCGCGCGAATGCTCTTCGCGGTGTTCTCGTAGAGCCCGGGATAGATGTGCGGCGTGCAGGCGATCGTGTGGATACCATCGGCCACGGCCACGCGCGCCATTGCCAGCGCAGTGGCGAGGTCTGGCGCTCCGTCGTCGATGCCCGGAAGGATATGGTTGTGCAGGTCAATCATCGCCAATGACAGTCTGGTTTGTTCGGTCTGATTGCATGGCGCCCGGAAGCCGCAAGCTGCGGTCGTACACGACCGGCAGGCTGAATGACCGCATCAGTCTGATGGTCGGATTCTGTAACCAAGCTTAACTCAGTTCCATCGAGCACGCCGCATGCCGGCGCTCACCCGGCGTCAAGGGGAACACGTTCGGGTGCACGTCGCGGCGGCGCGTCAGGTCGAATCGGTGTCAGTCGTGCCACCACCGGCTTCTCCCATGATCCGGCAATGCTGTAGTGGACACGTGACGATCGTTCGATATCGGTACTCTGCTGCACCATGCCCTGCGCCAGAAATCCGGCCGCGGCTCCCGCTGGCCCGGCGGCAAGGCCACCCAATACCGGAAGCACGCCGGAGACGTGCGGCGCCACCATCACCTGCTGATCGTAATCGCGCGAGCTCAATCCGGTGCGGCCGATGATCAGCAGGTCGGCCGCCGGACCGCGGACCGTCAGGTTCTCGGTCCAGGCATTGCCGTCGGCCAACTGGAAGCGCCCCTCGATGCGATCGAAGCTCATGCCCGACTGGAACAGATCGCGAAAATCGAGTGTCAGCCGCCGCGGCAATTCGCGCAGGCTGAGCAGGCCGAAGATCCGACCTGCCCCCGGATCCACATCCAGAAAACGCCCGTGCCCGACCGATACATCGATCGACCCGTTCAAGCGCTCGAGCGCGAACGCATGCGGCGCGCCGCGCCAACGCGCATCGATCACGGCAAGCGTCTGGCCACCGGCAATCACGTCGGCAAATCCCAGCCCCTTGAGCATGCGCCCGAGGTCCTCGGAAACCATGCGAATCTTGAAGCGCGACTCGCCGCCCTTCGCCGTCAACCAATCCCCATTGGCATGAATCTCCAGGTCGGGCGAACGCGACTCGAGCAAGTCGACGCGCAGGCCCGACTCGCTGGCATAGGCCTCCAGACGCGCCTCGCCCAATTGCGCCATGCCGATGCGCAGATCGCGCGCCCACAGATGCAGCGTGGGCACCATCGCCGGGGTCAGCGTCAGATTCACCGCGCCATCGCCAGGTTCGGGCAGATGCAGTCGTTCGAACTGGGCGACGATGGCAGCGGCTCGTTCGCCGGCGGACTCGAAGCGGACGAAACCTTGCGCCGCCGGTCCGTCCAGCGTCAGCAACCAGGGCCCTTCGCTGCGATCCAGACGCAGCCGCTGCTGCTGCGCCAGCAGCAGATCGATATCGGTCAACACCGGCTCGTTGCTGGGCGACGTGGTGGTCGCCAGAATCCAGCCTGCCCAACCAGCCAGATCCAGGCCAGCGCTCGCTCCCGACACGCGCAAACCTCGCGCCGGCAGGTCCTGCGCCTGCTCGGGGCCAATCTGCAACTGACCGCGAAAGACGCTGTCGGGCGTGCCGACCACGGCGAACAATCGCGCCTGGTCACCCACATCGAGACGCAGAACAGGCGCTCCGGTGTTTTCGCCGGGCAGTTTCACCAGCAATTGCAGCGACGACACCTGCTCTGCCGATTTGCCCAACGGAGCTGGAAATCCGATGCTGGTGCCCTGCAGTTGCGACCGGTAGCGCACTTCGCTCCACGCCGGGGCGCCCGCATCCGTCTTGCGGTGCACCTTGAGGTCGACGTTCCAGTCGGAACTGCCGTCGACCTGCGCCAGAATCGTTGCGAGGTCATGGTGCTGGCCGAACAATGCCTGTGCCGAGAGATTGCCATTCAATTGCGCTTCGACCTGCAACGTCGGGTCGACGCAGTAGGCGCCAACCGCCAGCCCGAGCGTTGCCTCGCTTCCGGAAGCCAGCAGGTCGAGTCGCTCTGCCGCAAACCCGGCGTCGCTGAACTCGGCGCGGCCGCGCACGTTTTCGAATTCAAGATCCCACTCGGTATTGGCGAAGTCGACGCCGTCCAGACTCGCCACGCCGTTGACCGTCGTACGACCGAGATCCTTGCGCAGCGGTATCTCCAGCTTGGCGGCAACATCGGCGGGACCTTGCATGCTCATCCCGAACAGCACCTCGCCGTGCGTGCGCCGCAATGGAGAGTTTTTCAGGAACTGCAGCCAGTCACTGGCGTCGCCGGTGCCGCCGAGGTCCAGCGTCAGGATCGGGTCCTTGAAGCGGTCGATGCGGCCGCTCGCGTTGAGCACTCGGGCGCCAAGCAGATTTCCGCTGGCGCGATCGACGATCAGTCCGTCGTTGATGAAGGCGGCTTCTGCCGACAACCCGCGCGCCTCGGGCCAATCCGCGTGGTAATCGAGATCGGCGCCAGCGATGTTCACCCGCGCCTCGAAGCGCCCTGCATGCCTGGCGAACGGGAAGTCGTGCAGCTGACCGCGAAACACGGCGGTCGCCCCGGCGACCCGCCCTGCACCCAGCGCACGATCGAGCCAGGCCACTGTTCGCGGCGGCATCTTGTTGATGAACCAGAAGTTCTTGGCGGCCTCAATGTCGGCGCCGGGCACGTAGAGCGTCGCCTCCAGGGCGGGGCCAGCGACCGAGTCCAGCCCCAGACGCAGCCGGAAATCGGCATCGAACCCGCTGCCGGAAATGCGCGCGTGGGGTACCTCCACAACCGATCCATCGGGCCCGGCGTGCAGCCCCAGCAACAGGTCGAGCCCGTCGAGGACGATCGGGCCGCGGAAGACGCCGGGGACGGCTACGCTCGCCGCGCTGGTCGCCACGCGCACGACCACCGCCTCCTGATCGCCCGCCACGTCGAGATCGAGCCCCGCAACTTCTGGCCAGCGTGGGGCCGCTGGCCGCGCGTGCACGGCGTCGATGCGGCCGTGCCATTGCCAGACCTCGCCTTCGCCGCGCGCCGCCAGCTGGCGCAGAACTCCGCGAGGTTGGGCCGTGTAGACGCGCGCTCGCAATGCGGCCGGCACTGCTTCCGACATTTGCAGCAGCGCTGCCAGCAATTCGACGGGAAACTCGCTCGCCGCCAACTGCCAACCGCGGTCGCCGCGATGCAAGCTCAGTTCAGCGGACAAATCGTCGTCGTTCACGCCCTGACCCGCACGCAAATCGACGCGCAAACCGTCGGCGACGCCCTCGCCGCTGACCAGCAGCCGCGCGAGCGGCAAATGCAGTCGTGGCTCAACCGTGCCGACATCCAGCAACTCAAAGCCTGGAGCGCCCAGCACCAGGCCCTCGATTCGCCATTCGCCATGCAGCGAACTCAGGCGGTGCTGGCGCCAGTTGACCCATTGGCGCCCGTCGAGGAACCCACCGTGCAGGCCCACGCCCAACGACTGTGCCAACTCGGCGAGATCGGCGGCAGGAAAACGCTCAGCTTCGACGTAGAGTTCCACCTCATCGGTGGGCCACGCGATCTCCCCGCGATGCTGCAGCACCAGTCGCAACCGTCCGCTGCCATCCTGGCTGAGTCGCTGCAATCCAAGGCTCAACAGGCTACCGCGACGACTGAGGCGCAGTTCGACCTGGTCCAGCGCGAAACTGCGGCCGCTGCGGCGATCGATCAGCTCGATATGGCCGCCGGTGAGGCCAACATGCCCAACCCGTCCGAGCCATGCCAACGAGGCTTTCAGGTTCGGCCGGCGGCCGGCGAAACCCTCAAGCATTACTCGTCCATCCAGCTCGCGAACCAGCTCGACCTTGGCATCGACCAACAGGAACTCGCGGATCAGCTGGCGCCCGGGAAGCAGCAATGCATAGATGTCGACCTGTACGCGAGCCCGTCCGAGTGTGATCGCTGCCGGTTCGCCGGCAGAGCCGGCAATACGCAGGCCGCCGAGATCGAGTTGCGGACCCGAGCCTTTCCAATGTGCGTCGACCGACTCGATCTCGACCGTCTGGCCGATGCGATCGCTGAGCCAGGCTGCCACCGTTTCCGGGGAATCGACCAGCCAGGGCACCAACAGGCGCCCAAGCGCCATGAGTCCGGCCGCACCGACGAGCACGCTGGCGACGCCAGCCAACAGCCAGCGCCGCAGTCGTCGCCAGCGCCGGACTGCCGGTTTCACGCCGAAACCCTGCCGCTACCGCTCACAACACCACCACATCGTACTGTTCCGGTGAGTACTGTTCTTCCGGCTGGAATCGGATCGGTTTGCCGATGAACGACTCCAACTCGCCGAGCGCGGCGGACTCTTCGTCGAGCACCCGCTGAACCACCGCCGGCGACGCCAGCACCAGCACGCTGCGCGTTTCGAACTGGCGTACCGCGCGGGTGATTTCGCGGAAGATCTCGTAGCCGACCGTTTCGGCCGACTTGACCATTCCACGGCCGGCGCAGGCTGCACAAGGTTCGCACAATTGGCGCTCGAGGCTGTCGGTGGTGCGCTTGCGCGTCATTTCGACCAAACCCAGCGGCGACATCTCGTACACGGTGGTCTTGGCGTGATCGCGTGCCAGCGATTTCTCCAGGGTCCGCAGCACCTGGCGCTTGTGCTCGTCATCCATCATGTCGATGAAATCGATGATGATGATGCCGCCGAGGTTGCGCAGCCGCAGTTGCCGTGCGATCGCCTGCGAGGCTTCCAGATTGGTCTTGTAGACGGTTTCCTCGAGATTGCGATGGCCGAGGAATCCGCCGGTGTTGACGTCGATGGTGGTCATCGCCTCGGTCTGGTCGATGATCAGATAGCCGCCGGACTTGAGCGGCGTTTCCTTGCGCAGCGCGCGCTGAATCTCGTCCTCCACGCCGTACAGGTCGAAAATCGGTCTTTCGCCCGGATAGTGCTCGAGGCGCTCGGTGTACTCGGGAATGAACTCCTCGGTGAAACGCACGGCGCGATCATAAGTCTCGCGAGAATCGATGCGGATTTTCTCGACATGCGGCTTGAGAAAATCGCGCAAGGCGCGCAACGCCAGCGGCAACTCCTCGTAGACGCGTTCGCCGACCCTGGTTTTCGCCATGTCGTCGCCCACCGACAACCACAGCCTGTCGAGGAAAGCCATGTCGGCACCCAACGATTCGCTGGCCACCCCTTCGGCATTGGTGCGCACGATGTATCCCTGGCTGCGCTCCGCCGCGAGCGACTGGATCAGATCCTTCAGCCGGCTGCGCTCGGACTCGTCCTCGATGCGCACCGAAACTCCGAGGGTGCGCGCGTACGGCAACAACACCAGATAGCGCGAGGGAATGCTGAGGTGCGTGGTCAGGCGTGCGCCCTTGCTGCCGATCGGGTCCTTCACCACCTGGACCACGATTTCCTGGCCCTCGCGCACCAGTTCGGTGATGGGCGCCACCGCGGCCGTCAATCCTTCGGCTGCTTCAGCGTCGGGCGGCATGCGCAGGAGGTCGTTCGCGTGCAGGAAAGCCGTGCGCTCGAGGCCGATTTCGACGAATGCCGCCTGCATGCCAGGCATCACACGCGACACCCGTCCCTTGTAAATGTTGCCCACGTAACCGCGTCGGCGGGCGCGCTCGATGTAGACCTCCTGCAGCATGCCATTCTCGACAAGCGCTACGCGGGTTTCTCGCGGCGTGACGTTGATCAGGATTTCTTCGGACACGGCAAGTTCAAGCCCTTCATCATGGTCGGCTTACAAGGGAACACTGTACGCACCGACCAAGGATCGGCATCGTCCGCGACGACAATCAACCACCGCACTGTAACCTGAAGCCGATGAACACCGAGCATCGTCTGCCCTGGCCGGCAACCTCATGAGCGCCGGGTCAAGCCGCGATGGCCGGGAAACCGGCCCGTCGCAACAGCGCCATGGTCTCGAACAACGGTAGTCCCATCACGCCGGAGTAGCTGCCGTGGAGATCGGCGACGAATGCCGCCGCAAGTCCCTGGATGGCGTAACCTCCGGCCCTGCCGAAGGGCTCCCCGGTAGCGACGTACTGCTGCATCGTCGCTGTGGATAACGCCGCGAAGCGCACCCGGGTGTCACTGGTCTCGACGCCCTCGAAATGGGTGCCGACCAGCGCGACGCTGCTCAGTACCCGATGCTCGCGACCCGACAACTGGCGCAGCATGTTCAGCGCGGCGACCTCATCGGCCGGTTTGCCGAACACGATGTCGTCGATCACGACCTCGGTGTCGGCACCGAGAACCAGGCAGTCGCTGGCGCAAGCCAACCGTTGCCAGCCCGCCTGTGCCTTGGCGAGTGCGATACGGCGGCTGTAGTCGAGCGGCGTTTCGCCGCTGCTGCGCTCCTCGAGCAGATCGCAGACGATGACCTCGGGCGTGATGCCCATCTGCGCCAGAAGTTCACGGCGACGCGGCGACGCCGAGGCGAGGATCAGTTTGTTCATTCGATTCAACCAGCGCTCGGCGCGGCACGGTGGTAGGGGTGGTTGCCGAGCATGCTCACGGCGCGGTAAAGCTGCTCGGCGAGCACGATCCGCACCAACGCATGGGGCAAGGTCAGCGGTCCCAGCGACCATTTCTGGTGCGCCACCATCAGGCACTGCGGAGCCAGTCCGTCGGGACCGCCGATCATGAAACACAGATCGCGCCCATCCTGCATCCAGGATTCCAGGTGGCGCGCGAGTCCTTCGCTCGACCACGCTTCGCCGCGGCCATCCAGCGCCACCACGCGCGCCTGTTTCGGTATTGCAGCAAACATGCGCTGGCCCTCGTCGGCGATCGCGCGGCGCGCATCGGCCGACTTGCCTCGCTGGCCCAACGGCAGTTCATTCAGGACCAGCGGAAGCTTGTGCGCAAGACGTCTGGCGTATTCGTCGAAACCCTGCTTCACCCAGACCGGCGCGCGCTCGGCCACCGTCAGGATGTGTGCGCGCATGGCCATTCCGGCAAGCGCGTGCTTCAGGCGCTGAACGCGGCGGCGCGGGCTTCCCCGGCGAGCGTCCACAGCCGCTCCAGCCCATAAAACTCGCGGATACGCGGGAGCATCAAGTGGACCACGGTATCACCCAGATCCACCAGCATCCACTCGGCGTCCTTTTCGCCTTCGATGCCCATCGGCGGCATGCCGAACTTCTTGGCGGTCACCACCACTTCATCGCCCATCGACTTGACATGGCGCGTCGATGTGCCGCTGACGATGACCAGATAGTCGGTGATGCTGGTTTTCCCGCGCACATCGATGACCTTGAGGTCATTCGCCTTCATCGCATCCAGACGCGCCACCACGGCATCGCGAACCTGCATGTCGATGGTCGGCTCGGCCGGCGCGCGTTTGACGCTGCGGCGAACGACCGGCTTGGGCGTCGGCGGGAGCGCAACGACCGGCTTGCGCGATGTCGCAGCGGTTTCAGTATTCCCGGGCGCTGTTGAAGCGCGTGCAGCGCCACGCGCTGACCCCGCCGCAACCGCCTTGGTCCGCGTTGCGGTCGCCGCCGGGCGCTGGCGCGCGGGCTTGCCCGGGGCGGCGGTCGGCTTCGCAGCCACCGGCCTGGCCCGGTTCCGCGTGGTCGGCTTTGCGACTGCGACGTCAGCCAGCGCGGCGACGTCAACCTCGGAAACGCTGCTGCTGCGAGTGCGCTTGGTATTCAACTGTGGACGGCCTCCGTCAATTCGTAATCCGATTATAGAACGTCAAACCTGAGCGAAATCCGCACACCTTCAGCCCGGCCGTGGAAACGCGCCCGGCAAACCGTACCAGCCGCGCGCGGCGATGATCTCGACGACCGGGTCCGGCAGCAGGAAACGTACCGAGCGACCTTCGCGCAGACGCGTGCGGATCAGGGTGGACGACACCGGCAGCGGCGGAATCTGCAAACGCAACACCAGCCCTGCCGGTCGTCGCCCCAGGTCAGCGGGATTGGCGGTGCCGCGGCTCGCCAGCAGATCTTCGAGTCGCGGATCGATCAGCCCATGCGCATCCGGTCGTGCAAGCACGGCAAGGTGGGCATGCTCGGAAAGCTCGCGCCAGCGGTGCCAGCCCGGCAGGCCGGCGAAGGCGTCGGCGCCGAGGATCAGCACCAGCGGTCGGGCGTCGCCGATCTCGGCGCGCAAGCTGACCAGCGTGTCGTGGGTGTACGAAGGTCCACCACGATGCAGTTCGCGGGCGTCTGCGCGCAGTCCGTCGATGCCGGCGATCGCGGCCTCCAGCATCTCGAGGCGCTGCTCCGCGGTCGCCATCGGCTGCTCGCGATGCGGCGGGACTGCGCACGGCAACAGCCGCACCTCCGCCGCCGCGAGTGCCTCGCGGGCTTCGATGGCGGCACGCAGATGGCCGACGTGGATCGGATCAAAGGTGCCACCGAGCAAGCCCAGCGGCCTCATGCGGCAAATCGCGCAGCGCGCGCCTCGGGCAAGGTGGCTCGCAGCAGCCAACGCTCGAGCGCCGTCCAGGGGTCGCCGGACGCACGACCCTTGCATACCAGGTCGACCTGCGATGCTTCACGCACGCGCTCGGACCAACCGCGGCCGAGTGCCCGCTCGCATGCCGCCTGGCGCGAGCCAAACACCCGTTGCGTCGGCCAGTAAGCGCTCAGCGAGGCGTTTCTGGCGCGCAAGGCCTTGGCGCCAGCCATGGCGATGACCTGATTCGCCAGATAGCCGAACAACTCTGCTGGATGCGTCCCGTCGCCGCGCAATGCAGCGAGCACCTTGCGCACACGCGCTGCATTGCCTGCGAGCACCGCGTCGAAGACCGCGAAGACCGTGTAACGCGAACTGTCGGCAACCAGATCGACCAGCGCCGCGGCATCCAGATGGCGCCCCGGGGCGAGCAACGAGAGCTTCGCCAGTTCCTGCTCGGCGGCAAGCGCGTTGCCCTCCACGCGTGCGACCAGTTCGGCGATTGCATCTTCTCCGAGACGCACTGCGTGCCGGGCGGCGCGCCGCAGCAACCACCGCGGCAGATCCTCCGGCTTCAACGCATACACGGGCACGACGGCGCCGATGCGATCGAGCGCCACCACCCATGCAGCACTCTCGGCGCTCTTGTTCCATTCGGGCGACTGAATCAGCAGGGTATCGCCGCCAGGGTCGTTGAGGAATTCGACCACCGCGGCAGCGCCCTCGGCCGCGAGGCGTGTCGCTGTCAGCCTCAGCTCGATCAATCGCCGGCTGGCGAACAAGCCGAAGGAGCGCACCTGATGGCGCCACTCGGCCCAGTCGAACTGCGACACGACGTCGAATACCAGGCGTTCGGTGGCCCCGGCGAGGATCGTTGCGGCACGAATCTGGTCTACCGCCTCCTGCACCAGCAGAGGTTCATCGCCGGCCACCAGATAGGCCGGACGCAATGGACCGGCCAGGTGCGTCGCGAGTTGCTCGGCTTGCGCGATGCGCATCGGGACGCGACGTCAGGCTGCGGCGAGCGAGTCGCTGATCAGCTGTTCGATCTGACCGAGATCGGGGATGACCGCCTGGTCGTCGCGGACGATGATGTTCATCAAAACGCCGGGACGGGTCGGCAGCGACTCGTTCGACGGCACCAGGACATCCGGCGACAGGGTGGTCAGACGCGGGAAGCCCTGCGCCAACATCGCCAGGTAGGGCAATCTGGGATGGCCGCTGAGCGCCTTCAACACGGTCACCCGGGTGCCGCGCGAGCCTTCCTCGAGCGCCATTCCCGCAAGCAACGAGAATGAAAAAAGCGGCAAACGCCAGCCGCGCCAGTTGATGCGCCCCATCAGCCATTCTGGCGCATTCGGGATCTTCTCCGGTACCGACAATGTGATCACTTCGGCAACGCTGGCGTTGGGCAGCAACACGCGGCCATTGGTCACCGGAATCATCAACCCGCGAATTTCAGTTTGTTCGGCCATGACGACTTCAGGGTCCTGGAATTACCGCTCGACTCACTCAGCCACCGGGCACGTGCCCGCGATCGCTGCTCAGCTCAATACCTGCAACACTCGCTCGGCCAACTGCGCGGGCGTTCCTTCGAACCTGATCAATCCCTGCGACTTCGCCGAATCGATCATCGAGGCGATCACGCAACTCGCGCGGTCCTGCGCCCACACCTGACCGCCTCGCGACGTCAGATAGCGACCACCTTCGACGGCGTCCGAACCCATGCCGCTGAACAGGATCAACGTGGCATGGTCGCCGAAACGATCGGCCACGGCGCGCGCCAGATGATCGATCGAGGGATTGTACGGCGACCCCGACGATGCGGCGCTCAGTTGCACGTGCCCGCTGTCGTCGATGGTCAGTTGCTCATTGGCTGGCGCGACAATCACCTCGCCATGGCGCAGCCGTTCGCCAGACCGGGGGCAGCGCACCGGCAGTGGTGAAGCCGCATTCAGTTGCGACGCCATCATCTCCAGGAACTCACTACCCATATGCTGGGCGACGATGAAGGCCGCTGCCACCGACGTCGGCAACTGAGCCAGAAAAGTCTTGATGGCCTCCGGTCCGCCGATCGATGCGCCAAGTACGAAAACCCGATCCAGATCCGGCAGCGAAAGCCCGAACACCGGCGCCTCCAGGGTCGGCTCGAACAGCGAATCGAGGTCGCCAAGATGCGTTTCGGCGTGCAATCCCCCACCGTCGTCGATCCCGGCAGCTTCGATCGCTTGCTCCGGAACGAGGTCGAAATCGAAATCCGCCAGCGACAATTCAGCACCGAGATCGTTCGCAGCCGGCGCTGATTCGCCGGGCTCCATGGATTCGAGGTCCAGCGACGACAAATCGAATGCTCCGAGATCCGGGGGCGCGGCCGCCGGCACTGCTGCCAGGGGCTCGGCGTCGTCAAGCAGCTTGAGGTCGGCGAGCGCCAGCGAGGCGTCCAGATCTGCCGGGATGGATGGCCCGGATGACCGGGCGGTCGCGGGCACCACTTCCGGTTTCGGCTCCTGCTTCGAAAGTGGCTTGCTGGGTGCGTCCAGACGCCACTCGGCGATCAACCGATCACCCTGGGGAGCCTTCGGAAGCTCCTCTTCAACCGGCTCGAGCGTCCATTCCATGGGCGCACTGACGGACTTGGCGGGCTTCGGTGGATCCAGCGGCCGTTCAACCGCGGCCGCTGCAGCAGGTGCAGGCGGCGCGTTCGGCGCTGCAGCTTTCTGGCTGGCTTCGAATTCCCGGAAGAGTTCATCGAGGTCGGTCAATTCCGCTGGCGTAGCCACCGTCTCCGGCAGTTTCTCTGCATCGAAACTGCCGACCTCGGAGAACAACGAGTCCAGTTCGAGTTCCACTGTATCGGCGCTGGATGTGGCCCCGCGGGCGGCGGGCACCGCCTCGTGCGTGTCGATCTCCGGCGCTTCATCGAACAAGGCATCGAGGTCGCCGATGTCCTCCCCCACAATCAACGCCTGCGGCGAGACCGACGGTGGCGGCGGCGCATCGTCAGCCGGATGCTCGAACATCGAGTCGAGACTGGCAATGTCGAATTCGCCGGCCGTGTCGCCCTCGGCAGCGGCGGCGGTATCCGCAACGCCCGGCGAACGCTGCTCGCCGGCGGCGGCACTCGGGGCAGTCTCGAACATCATGTCGAGTTCAGCGAGACCGAGTTCGAAGATCGCGTCGGCAGGCGCCGCAGGCGCATCCACGGCGACATCCGCTGCGGGCGAAGTCGGCTGTTCGATCAGAACTTCGGGCGATTCCGGCGCTTCGAACAACAGATCGAGATCGCCGAAACCGAGATCCGACGTTGCCTCAGTCGCAACCGGGGTGGACGGTTCAACGACGACCACCGATGCGGCGGCAGCCGAAGGTGCGCTCGCATTGTCCGGCGGCGCGGCAGAAACGGCCGTCTCGACGGGTTTCGGCGCAGGCATCGGGATTGCTTGTGCGCCGGGCGGCGGCGGCGGCGTGAAGTTGTTTTGCCCCTTGAGCTTTGCCGAAAGGTGTCGCAACCAGCGCGCGCGATCCCAGCCACTGAGGTCGCTCGACGCAGCCGGATCGTTGTAGATCACCGGCTGGACCGCTGCGTCCAGAGCCTCGGTCACAGCGTCGAGCAGTTCCTCGAGTTCCGCATCCAGGTTGACGACGATCGCGTCGACTGGAGTCGACAGAATTGCCGCCGAATCGAGCGCGCTGGCCCGACACTCCAGCGCCACGGTGACACCCGCATTGGCCAGCGCCGTGCGCAAGGCCTGGGTGCCGGCGTCCTGCTCGTAGACCAGTGCAACTCGAATATCAGTGGACATTGGCGTGCCCCGCGATCAAGGCATCCTGCACGTTCTTGAGGAGATCGGTCTCCTGGTAGGGCTTTCCGAGATAGCGATCGACGCCCACTTCCATTGCGCGCTGACGGTGCTTCTCGCCGGTACGCGAGGTGATCATGATGATCGGAATGTGCTTGAGACGCTGGTCGTTGCGGATGTAGGTCGCAACCTCGTAACCGTCCATGCGCGGCATTTCGATGTCGAGCAGGATGACGTCGGGCATGCGGTCCTGCAACTGCTCGACCGCATCGAGACCGTCCTTCGCCGTGAACACGTCGAAATTGCTGCGCTCCAGCACACGCGTGGTGACCTTGCGCATGGTGATGGAGTCGTCGACGACCATGACCAGCGGCTGACGGCGAGCTGCCGGTTCGGGCAGCGGCTCCAGCAGTTCCAGTTCCGCCGCAAGCTCGGGCGCCTGACGCAAGGCCACGCCATGGCGAACCAACGGGGCCAGGTCGAGAATCACGACCACGCGGCCGTCGCCCATGATGGTCGCGCCGAAGATGCCGGGCACGATGCTCAGTTGCAGGCCTGCGGACTTGACGACCACTTCCTTGGAACCAACGACCTGGGTGACACGCACCGCGGCACGCTGGTCGCCGGTCTTGCTCATCAACAGCGGCACCTGGGTTTCGTCGATGCCGTGGCTGACCGGCGAACGCAACAGTTCGCCGAGGTCGTAGATCTGGTAGACCTCGCCGCCGTAGACCACCTCCAGTTGCTTCTGCTCGAGGCGCCTTTCGAGTTCCTTGCGCGGCATCCGCGTGACGCCGGTGATCGACGACATCGGAATCGCGTAGGTACCTTCGCCCAGCCGCACCATGACCGCCTGCGAAACTGCCAGGGTGAACGGCAGTCGGATGGTGATGCGTGTACCCAGACCCGGATCGGAATCCAGCTCCAGGCTTCCGCCGAGTTGCTTGACCTCGCTGGCGACCACGTCCATGCCGACGCCGCGCCCGGCGACCTTGCTGACTTCGCTGGCCGTGGAGAAACCCGCTTCGAGAACAAACTGGAAGATGTCGCGATCGCTGAGCTGCACCTCGGGAGTCATCAGGCCGCGTTCGACTGCTTTGCGGCGAATCGCATCGCGATTCATGCCGGCGCCGTCGTCGGTGACCTGGATCAGCACTTCGGTCGCTTCTCGCGAGACCCGGATGCTGACGGTACCCTCTTCGGGTTTGCCCTTGGCGACGCGTACCTCGGGTGACTCGATCCCGTGGGCGAGCGAATTGCGCAGCATGTGCTCGAACGGCGCGGTCATGCGCTCGAGCACGGTGCGGTCCATTTCACCCTGGGTACCTTCGACCTTCAGTTGCGCTCGCTTGCCCAATTCGCCGGCGGTTTGCCGCAAGATTCGACGCAACCGCGGCACCAGGCTCTCGAACGGCACCATGCGCGTGCGCATGAGGCCTTCCTGCAGGTCGGAGCTGACGCGCGACTGTTGCAGCAGCAGTGTTTCCGATTGCCGCGCGATGTCGTCGAGCAGGTTTTGAATCGAGACCAAGTCGGAGACGGACTCGGCCAGTGCGCGCGACAATTGCTGCAATGTGGAGAAACGGTCGAGTTCGAGCGGATCGAACTCGGTGTTGCCCGATTGTTCGCTTTCGCGTTGGAAACGCGACAGGATCTGCGCCTCTGTTTCCATCTCCAGCTTGCGCAACTGCTCGCGCAAACGCAACACGGTCTGCTCGAATTCGACCAGATTGAAACGAAAACCGCCCATCTGCGCTTCAAGGCGCGAGCGATAGATCGAGACCTCACCGGCGAAGTTCACCAGGTTGTCGAGCAGGTCAGCGCGGACGCGGATCAGTTCCTGCTGCGCAGCGCGCGCGGCGACTTCGTCATCGTCGAGCTGCGTTCGCCGCTGCACGCCGGTGCGCGACGACGGTCGCGCCGGGATGACCTTGCGCAACGGCGCCGCGTCGGCATCGGGCGCATCCTCCGCAGTCGTTTGCGGTGCCGCATCCGCTTCACTGGCCGCGGGCCCCGCTTCGGTGGCGGCGTCCGCTGCCGCGGCCACGTTTCCGAGACCCTCCGCGTGGGCAGCGAGGTACTCGTCCTCGCGCCCTTCGAGAATCGCTTCGAGACGCGCGATGGTGTGTTCGGGCAGGCCGATGGCCTGACGGCCGCGCACGCGCTGGACCATTCCATGCAGACGGTCGAAGGCGCGTTCGAGCGCCTCGATAGCCGGACGCGAGGCCGCGCGTTCGCCGTGAACGATGGCCTCGAACAGCGACTCCATCGCGTGGCTCAGGTCGCCGATCGGGAACAACCCGGCCATCCGCGCGCCACCCTTCAGCGTGTGCAGATCGCGTTGCAGCGAGCTGACGGGTTCACGATCTCCCGGTGCCTCGCGCAGACGCGCCATCATGCCGTCGGCGTGATCGAGGATGTCGACAGCCTCTTCGACGAAGATGTCGAGCAGTTCGAGGTCGATGTCTGGCAGATCCAGTGGCCCGGAAGGATCCACGTCGACCGGGCCCAACTGGGCCGGTTCGCTGTCAGCTGCGCGGCCAGGGCTCGGTGCGCCAGCGGTCGCGACGAGCGCGTTGATCTCCGACGGCTGATCCGGCGCTGGCGCAGGGGTCGCCGAGGCAGCGTCTGCCGATGCCTGATCGGCTGCCTTGAGAGCCGCAATCCGGGCTGCGCGCTTGGCGGCCTTCTTCGCCGCCCTCTTGGACATCCCCGCCGTGCCGGCGGCGACATCATCGATGCCTTCCTCAGCGAGCGGGTAGTCGACGTCGGCGATGGGCTCCTCGCTCTCCGAGTCGCTGTCGCCGCTGTCGGCGGCCTCGACGTCGCTCTGATCATCAACTGCGGGCGCAGTTTCGAATTCAAGCTCGGCTTCGACTTCAGGCTCGGCTTCGATTTCAGACTCGGCTTCGATTTCAAGCGCGGGTTCGATATCAAGCTCGGGTTCGATTTCAAGCTCGGCTTCGATTTCCGGTTCGGCGTCGATTTCCGGCTCGAAGGCGATTCCGTGCTCGGCTTCGCCCGCAAGCTCTACTTGAGATTCGGGCCTGGATTCGGCCTCAGCCGCATCGCCCAGATCTGCCTCAGCGTCGCTCTCGGCGCCTTCTTCGACCCGATCTGCGTCGGTCTGCGCTGCGTCGGCGTCAACTGAGCCGATTTGTGCGGAGTCGGCCTGAGCTTCCTGTTCGAAGTCGATTTCGACTCGAGTATCGGTCAGCCGTTGGGAGTCGCTTTCGAAATCGACGTCCACCTCAGCGTCCAGGTCGTCCCGGTTCTCGGGTGCCAGCAGATCCGGCGACACCGACATTTCGTCAATCGCCAGCAGCACACTGGCGTCGAGCACCGGTCGGTCATCCGCGGTTGTTTGCGTTTCGCCTGACACGTCCCACAGTTCAGGTGCTTCCGCGGCGGATTCATCTGCGGCCTCCGGGCGGGCATCCTCAGTTGCCTCGACTCCGAGCACGACGTTGTCCGCGTCCACTGCCACCAACGGCTCGGCGGATTCCACCGTTTCGAACAATCGATCAAACTCGGTGTCTGCCGACGCCGCAAGATCCCCTTGCGTGTCGGTCTCCGCCTCGACGGACCAGAGGCCGGCGAGATCAACTTCGCGCGCATCTTCCTGCTCGGACGGTTCCATTGCGGCGTCGACCGCTGCCTGCGTTGCCTCGTCGCCCGACGGCACCGGCGACACCAATGCGGCGGACTCTTCGGCAAACACGGCAAGATCGTCGCCGACCGCATCGAACCAGTCTTGCGCTTCCGGCGCTGCGGAAGCTTCGCCAGTATCGACCGATGCTTCTCCGACCGTCGCATCGAGCCACGGTTCGATCGCAGGCGATGCCGCGTCTTCGGTATCCACCACCGCCGGAGTTTCCGCGACATCGATCCGGCTGGATTCGCTGTCGGTGACGTCGAGATCATCGAAAAGACTGTCGAGTTGTTCGGCATGCATGCCGTGTCCGACGCCCTCGGGCTCGATTTCGGAGCCGGCATCGAAGACTTCGGTCAGTTCGACCGTCGGCGCAGTGTCGTCTTCGGCCTCATACCAGGGACGCCCTTCGACCGCCGGCTCGCTTGCACTCTCTGCATTGACATCGACTTCGGACAAGTCCGCCGCCGATTCGTCGCGCGCCTCGTCGGCGACGTGAATCTCGAACCCGTGGAATGGATGATCCGGGGCGGGCAGTCCGTCACGCAGCGCCAGCACACGCTCTGCCAAGGGCCCCGTGTCCGGCGGCTCGCTGTGGGTTTCGAGCGCCACCATGACGGCAGCAATACAGCCCGAGGCTTCATGCAGCGCCGCGAGACCCTCGTCGGATGGCTCAAGGGTGCGCGCTCGCAGACGTTTGAGGTAACCCTCCAGTGGCGCAACCACCCGCGTCAGTGCGGGCAGGTCCACCATCGACAATGCACCATTCAAGGTGTGCACTGCGCGCAGCAGTTCCTCGGTCACCGGTAGCGGGCCATTGGCGTCGGTCTCGCCAAGGTAAGCCCTGATGATCGCGAGGTGGGCGTCGACTTCGCTGCTCAGGATCTCCATCAGCATCGGATCGACGTCCAGCGGCGACGGCTCGTCCCCGGCATCCGCTACGCTTGCTTCGACTGCCGCCTGGCCATCGGCCACGGCATCGCCTGCGATCGTGTCGCCGACAGCGATGTCCGCCAACACCGTTTGCTCCGGCGCATCGGCAATCGCTTCAGGCGACCCGCAAGCGTCCTCGTTGTGCTCGCTTTCGATCAGGTTGTCGGCATCGGCACTGAGCATCTGCAGGGCCGCATCGATTTCGATCGGTTCCTCCACCGGCGCAGCAACAGCTCCCGCCACGGCGGCCGGCTGATCTTCAGCCGTGACCACCGGGGCGGGCGAGGATTTTGGGAGCCAGACCTCCTGGCCAGTGGCCAGTTGGTCCGCGACCCACATGATGGTTCCGACGTTGGCGTCCGGTTGGCCCTCGCCCTTCAGCGCCGCGAGCATGCCTGGCAATGCCGCAATCGCGTGGTCGAGCAAATCGAGAACCGCAGGTGAAGGCTGGATGGTCTTGTCGAGAACCCGGTTCAACATGTTCTCGATCTTCCACGCGTACTCGCCGATCGCCAGAGCGCCGACCAGCCGCCCGCTGCCCTTGAGCGTATGGAACGAGCGCCGCACCGGCTTCAACTTTTCCGGGTCGCCAAGATCGTTCTTCCACGCCGGGTACTGGCGGTTCAGGTTGTCGAGTTCGTCCTGGACTTCCTCGACGAACACCTCGCGGATTTCGTCATCGATTTCGTCGGACGGCACCGAGTGGAAACCGACATCCGGCAGGGTGATGCCGGGAGGCATCACCAGCGCCGTCGGGACTGGCGCCACCGGCGTCGGCGCCTCCGCGACCGCTACAGGCGCAACATCCAAAGGCGCCTCAGCCACAATCTCCGGCGGGGCTTGGAATTCCACCGCGGCTGGCAGTTCGAATTCGATCGACGCCGGGGCTTCGAATCCCACCGCCACCGGCTCGTCGAACTCGACCGTAGTTGGCGCTTCAAGTTCGACCGCGTCCGCCGCTTCGAAATCAATCGACGCCTCGTACGCATCCGCGGTCGATGCGTCGGCCTCGACGGTCGACTCGTCTGCTCCGGGAATCGACAAACCAAGGTCGGTCGAATCCTCGGCCGCCATCTCGATGTCCACCGCGGCCAGATCGGCGGCGGGTTCCAGCGCCAGCTCGTGCAGCAGTTCCTCGACTTCGGTGCTCTGCGCCGAGTCTGCTGTGGCTGGCTCCTGCGCAACCTCCTCCGCGCCGAGTGTCTCGACAGCGACCGTCGCATCTGCCTCATCGACAGGCGCGGCCGGCTGGTCTTCGCTGCTGATCCGCAGTCCATCCAGATCGTGGACCGAGGGCGACACTGCCTCCGGGGCGGCTTCGCCAACGACCAGCGCCTCGAGACCGGGACCTTCCGCGATTTCAACCGCAGACCGCATTTCGAGTTCCGACACCGCTTCGTGCGCGGCGGCAGCTTCGAATCCTGCGCCCGGTTCCTCGGTCTGCGCGAAACTCGCGATCAGCGCCTCGACCGCGCCCGCATCCGACATCGGCGCTGCGGGCTCGACCGCTGCAGGTTCGGCCTCCGGCGCCTGAGTTCGCTCGGTGACGAACGAATCCGCAAACGACGGGAACTCGGACACCGCAGGTGCCACCGCGGCCGGCGCTGCCTCAGGCGCAGCCGCCACTTCCGGATATCCGCCTTCCGGCGGCAACGGCCAGTAGCCGAGTGCTTCCAGACTGCGCCGGGTGACATCGAGAATCTTGTCGCGATTGCGTCGACCTTCCTTCACCGCCTCGAGATAGAACTCGATACTGGCGATGGCATCGGCCATCAGGTCGAGTTGGTCGCCCGACGGAACCCTACGGTGCTGCAGCAGTTCGACTTCCGCGAAACGGATCACGCCGCCGAGCAATTCCGCCGGTTCCGGCAGATTCAGCATGCGCATCGCGCCGCTGATTTCTTCGAGCAGGCGTGGAATCTGCTCGATCTTGCTGTGATCCCACGGCGACTCGATGAAGGCGACGATATCCTGCTTGGCCTGCTGGATATTCGCCGACGCTTCCTTGGTGGTGGCGTCGAGGATCTTGCGAACCTCGGCCTGCGGCAGCTCGAATCCGCTCGACGGCAGTGGCGCAGCGCGCTGGTCGGCGCCGAGCCGCTCGATGTGATCGTCCAGCGACGACTCCACGTAAAGCAGCGATCCGGCGATATCCAGCAACGCGCTCTCTTCGGCGGGCTGGCGACCGCGCACGATGCGTTCGAGCACATCCTGCTGATCGAGCACCACACGACGCGGGACACCGAGGCCCAACATGCCCAGAGTGTCGGCGACGCGATGCAGTGCCTCGCCCTGCGGCGCGAGATCGTCGACGTTGGCGCTGCCGGTGCGCAGATACAGGTCGAGCGCATCCTTGACCCTGAGCAAATCCTCCTTGATCGCCGTGCCGACCGTCTCCAGCAGCGCGCGATTGTGACCAGAGAGCGCGCCGCGCGCGTGCTCGAGTTCGGCTTCGCTCGGCATCAGGCGATCGAGGCGGTAGACCTGGCGCAATTCGGTAATGCGCTCGGTGCTGGCCTTGGACTGGGCGATGTAGTACAGCAGGCCCTTGACCAGATCGCTCGGCGGAGCACTGCTGAAACCGGCTTCGCCGGCGTCGATCAGGTGTTTGAGTTCGCGATCGACGCGCCCTGCCAGCAGCTTGAGGGCCACCGATGCATCCACGCCCTTGACCAACACAGCCTCGAGCGCACCTGCGGCGACCCAGAACAGGCGTCGCGCATCCACTTGCACGCACATCGAACGCACGCGATCGACGATTGCGATCAAGCGCGTCAGATTGCCGTCGACATCATCGCCCTTGAACCATTTGAGCAGCCCGAATTGGTAAGCCAGGCGCAAACGTCCGCCGTTCGCTGCGATCACCGACTGCGGCATCGGGCTCCGGGCCCCGGCTGCCGAAGGCGGCAACGCGGCGCCGAGATCGGGGGAGAACAGCGAGGTTTCGCTGAGCAGCTTCTCGCCGCGACAGGCGCGCAAGTCGTTCAGCAGCGGCAGCAACACGATAGGAATATCGCGGTGACCGCTTTGCAGTCGCTCCAGATAGTCGGGCAACTGCACCATGCCGCGCATCAGTACGGTGTAGGCGTCATCGGCCTGCTTGATCTGTCCATCGAGCAGGCCGAGCGCGAGGCGCTCCATCTCCTCGACGACCATCGCGGCGCCATACAGTTCGACCATGCGCAGCGTGCCCTGCACCTGGTGCAGGTAGCTGGCGCAAAAGCGCATCTGGCTCTTGTCTGCAGTGTCGTCGACGAACGCCTCAAGCGCCTGCTGCGCCTGCTTGAGGGTGTCATCCAGCTCCTGTTTGACCCAGGTCAGCGTGGTGAAGTCGATGTCGTCTTGAAGCCTCATCCGCGGACTCCTTTTTCCAGGCTTCGCTGCGCGTCATGCGTGCCCTGGTTACCCGCGCTGCGGCAATGGGCCCGCAGCTTCGCCTTGCTGGTCAGTAACGTCATCGGATGCTCAGTTCGGCAGCTTGAAGTCAGCTACCGAGCGTCGCAAATCCGCAGCGAGCTGCGCCAGATTTCCAATGGACTCAGCCGTCTGGCTGGCACCCACGGAAGTCTGGGTGGTGATTTCCTGAATGACGTTCATGGTCGCCGAAATATTGGTCGCCGCAGCCGACTGCTGTCGCGCTGCCTGCGAGATGTTCTGAATCAGGTCGGCGAGGTCGTTCGACACTTTTTCGATCTCGCCCAGCGCCAGACCCGCGTCCTCGGCCAGTCGCGCACCGGCGACCACTTCGGCGGTGGTCTGTTCCATCGAACTCACCGCTTCGTTGGTGTCGGATTGAATCGTCTGCACCAGCGTCTCGATTCGCTTGGTGGCGTTGGAAGCGCGTTCTGCGAGTCGCTGCACTTCGTCGGCCACGACCGCAAATCCGCGACCCGCTTCACCCGCGGATGCTGCTTGAATGGCGGCGTTCAGCGCGAGAATGTTGGTCTGCTCGGCGATGTCGTTGATCAGTTCGACGATCGATCCGATTTCCTGCGACGATTCGCCCAGGCGCTTGATGCGCTTTGCGGTTTCCTGAATCTGGTCGCGAATGTTGTCCATGCCCTGAATCGTCTGGCGCACGATCGCCGCGCCCTTGCCGGCGATCTGCACTGAGCGTTGCGCCACGTCGGCGCTCTCGGCCGAGTTACGCGATACCTCGTCGATCGAAACCGCGATTTCGTTGATCGCAGCCGATGCCGAGGTGATCTGCTGCGCCTGATGCTCGGCGGCTTCTGCGAGGTGCATCGCCGTTGCCTGGGTTTCCTGGGCGGCGGCGGCCACTTGCACGGCGGTCTCGTTGATGGTCGTCACCAGGCTGCGCAGTGCTTCTACCGCGAAGTTGATGGAGTCCGCGATCGCGCCGGTGATGTCTTCGGTCACCGTTGCCTTTACCGTCAGGTCGCCTTCTGCCAACGATCCCATTTCGTCGAGGAGGCGCAAAATGGCCTCTTGGTTGCGCTGGTTCAGGTCGGCCGTGATCTTGTAACGACGAGCCTGGTCGCGGTAGATCAAGATCGCCAACAGAATCAGTGCCAGGGCTGCCAGCGCGCCGGATGCGATCGCAGCGGTCAGCGACGGGAAGGCGCGACGACCGGCCTGTTCGGCGTATTCGACCGAGAGCTGCTCGGCGTCTTCCAGCAGTTGCTCCGAATCCAGCGAAACGGTATCGGCAGCTTCACGCACGTCGATCAAGTCGATGGCGCCGGTGGTGATGCTCTCCACGTACTGACCGAGTTCCTGGAAAATGCTGTAGATCTCGTCGAGCACGCGGCGCGCTTCGGGTACCGCGATGGCACGGATGCCCTGCTCGTCGCTGCCATTCTGCAGCGCATCGAGAATCTGGCCGAACACCGCGGCGTCGCGGTTGAAGCCGTCGGCGGCGGTGGAGGCAGTCTGGCCACCCTGCAGCACTTCATTCAGTCGACGCAACATGCGGTCGGCGAGCGTCACCTGGCGACCGGCGACATACACCTGATCCTGCGGCGCTCCGCGATTTGCGAGCAACTGGGTGATCTCGTCCGAGCGCGCCTGCAGCAGCGGAATCTTGTCCTGGAATTCGGTCGCAGTGGCGTTCAGGTCCTCGACCACGTCGCGTCGCGCCAGAATCACGTCGGCGGCCTGCTGAATCGGCGCCCAGGTATCCTGCACGGCGGTCAGCGCGACTTTGACCTCGGGGTTCTTGTCGATCGACGGCACCCCTTCGTCCGGGGCGCCCAGTTCGAGCTTTCGCAAGTGCGACTGGATGATGCCTTTGGTCTCCGACAGTTCGTCGAAAGCCTCGGCCTGCCCGCCGGCCGCCTGGGCCGCGAACTTCGCCAGCTGCTGCGAATAGACGCGGATGTCCGTCGCCAGACCGATTGCAGATCGGTCCTCGTTGTTGTTCACGTTCGCGAAGAAGAAGTTCGCGATAAGGCCCACCAGACCGACCAGCAACACCACCACCAGGATGGCGAGCATGGTCGAGCTTTCGCGCTGTTGGATTCCGCCGGCTGCCGCACTCATCGCTCTATAACCCCCACTGTCGTCCCGTAACCCCGATTGTCGGCCCGATCAGGCCGCCGCCTGCATGAAATCCGGCGCTCTCATGAGCGAATTCATGCTGAAAACCCCCCAACTGGACTGCCCCTGACGGTATTCGCTTTCCAGAAAGCGGCTTACCGGCGAGTCCGCGTAGACCTCGATGTCGCGCATGTTTTCTTCGACGAAGCTGCGCTGACCGAGAACCTCGTCGACCACCAGCCCCACGCTACCACTGGCAAGCTTCACCACAAGCACGCGTGTACGTTCGTTCACGCGGAACGGCTCGCCCTCGAGGAAACCGCGCAGGTGCACAACGGTGACCAAGTTGCCGCGCACGTTGGCGATGCCGAGCATCCACGCCTTGGTTCCCGGCACCGCGGTGATCTGCGGGAACATCAGGATCTCGTTCACTTCCGAAATGTCGCTGACCAGGAAGGCATCGCCGAGCCGATAGGCAATTGCGCGCCACAAGCCCGGCGCATCCAACTGTTCGGGCAGGCCGGCGACGTGAGCGAGGCTGCGTCGCTCGTAGTCGAGCAGGATCTCGAATGGATTCAGCGCCGGATTCTCGGGCAAGTCGACCATCGATGTTTCCTCAGGATGGCTTCAGCAGTGCCTGGATCCGCGCGATGAGGTCGCGTTCTCCGGGCGGTTTGGCTATGAAGTCCTTGGCGCCCTGGCGCATGCCCCAGATGCGGTCGGTTTCCATGTTCTTGGTAGTGACGATGATCACCGGTATCGACGAGGTTTGCGGGTCGCGACTGAGCGTGCGCGTCGCCTGGAACCCATTGGTGCCGGGCATGATGACGTCCATCAGGATGAGATCGGGCTGCTCTTGCCGGGCGCGCGCAATGCCTTCTTCGGCACTCGATGCAGTGAGCGTCTGGAAGCCCGCCCGCTCGAGCATGCCGCTGAGAACACGGACGTCGGTGGGTGAATCATCGACGATCAGGATTCGTGCCATGCGGACCCCCCGGTCTGCCTTTGCGCTACGAATGCAACGGCGCGGGATTCCTGGCGTCGACATAACGTCGAATGGCGCCAAGCAGTTCCTCGCGCGTAAACGGTTTGGTCAGGTACTGTTCGGAGCCGACGATGCGTCCACGTGCCTTGTCGAACAAGCCATCCTTGCTCGACAACATGATCACCGGCGTGGCTTTGAAAATCTGGTTGTTCTTGATCAGCGCGCAAGTCTGGTAGCCATCCAGGCGCGGCATCATGATGTCGACAAAAATGATGTGCGGCTGGTGGTCGGAGATCTTGGCCAGCGCCTCGAATCCGTCGATCGCCGTGACGACGTCGCAGCCTTCTTTTTTCAACAGCGTTTCCGCGGTGCGCCGGATGGTCTTGCTGTCGTCGATGACCATCACGCGCAGTCCGGCGAGGCTCCCCTTGTTCTGTGTGTCGTCCACTGCCACCTCCGCCTCATAGTGTCGTCAGCGCGACGCGGTATGCCCTGCGCCGGCGTTCGCCTGCTGATCCGCAACCCGCGTCGCCACCCTTCCCAGGCGGTGTCGCGAGGACTCCCCGAAAAGCTCTTTAGCCAAGCCTCCACCGAATGTCAAGATTACGTTGCAAGTGTTTGTGCTTGCTCAATTCCGCACACTTGCTCGGCGACCGATGATGCGGTGGATACCGTCCACGATACAGGGGATTTTGCACCTGCGCAGGCATAATAGGCGAGCCCCCCCGACCTATAGGGTCCGCGGGGGCCATAATCCACTACGTTTCAAGGAGTTGGCGCATGTTACGCCGTCTCGCGGTGCTGATGGACCCGATCCAGAAGCTTAAAATTCACAAGGACACGACCTTTGCCATGTTGCTGGAAGCACAGCGGCGTGGGCATGAGGTGCATGTCTGCGAACAGCGCGACATCG
Source organism: uncultured Rhodanobacteraceae bacterium (assembly GCA_937928755.1). GTDB lineage: Bacteria > Pseudomonadota > Gammaproteobacteria > Xanthomonadales > SZUA-5 > JADKFD01. The sequence continues at coordinate 116,814 of CALEZI010000057.1, forward strand.
GGCTGCGCGATGGACGGGCCTGGCTTCGCACCCGCAGGACCCTGGTCAAGGACGATCCCGCGGGTTGGTACGAGCAGGGCGAGCCGTGGGTTCACGACGCCGCCGAGTTCGATTGGATCCTGCTGCGCAAGGATCCACCATTCGACGGCGAGTACCTCTACGACACGCAGATCCTGGAGCGCGCCGAGGCCCAGGGCGCGATCGTCGTGAACCGCCCGTCCGCCCTGCGCGACGCCAACGAGAAGCTGTTCACCGCGCTGTTCCCGCAGTGCTGTCCGCCGACCCTGGTGTCGCGGGTGCCCGCCGATCTGCGCGAATTCGTCGCCGCGCACGGGGCCTCGGTGGTCAAGGTGCTGGACTCGATGGGCGGAACCACGATCTTCCGGGTCGCCATCGACGATCCCAATCTCAACGTGATATTCGAAACCGTGACCCACGAAGGAACCCGGGCGGCGTTGATCCAACGCTACATTCCGCAGATCAGCGAAGGCGACAAACGCATTCTGGTGATCGACGGCGAGCCGGTTCCCTACGCTCTGGCGCGCGTCCCGAAAGCGGGGGAATTCCGCGGTAACCTGGCGCGCGGCGGCAGTGGTCGCGGTCAGCCGCTGAGCGAGCGCGATCGCTGGATCTGCGCAGAAGTCGGTCCCGAATTGCGTCGTCGCGGCCTGCTGTTCGTCGGCCTCGATGTCATCGGCGATTATTTGACCGAAATCAACGTCACCTCGCCGACCTGCGTCCGCGAGCTCGATGCGCAGTTCGGCCTGAACATCGCCGGCTTGTTGTTCGACCGGCTCGAGGCCATGGCGTCGTGAGCGAGCTGCCGATCGAGACTGGCGACCGCTTGTCGATGACGCTGCTGTTCGCCACCGTGATCCACGCGGTGGTGATCTTCGGCGTCGGCTTCACCGACGAGGACGGGCCGGGATCCGCACTGCCGGCGCTGGATGTCATCCTGGTCCAGTCGGCGACCCAGGAGGTTCCCGAAAAGGCCGACTTTCTGGCCAATGCAGCACAGACCGGCGGCGGCACCAGCGACGAAGCCAAGCGCCCGACGCAAGTATTTTCATCGCCGATACCGAAGCCGGACGACGGCATCGCACCGATGCCGGTTCGCGCCAGCGCGCCCACGCCGACACCGGCCGAGGCCGCGCCTGCCCCAGTACTCACCCAAGACCAGTCCACGCTCAAGGTCACGCCGGAGCCGCCCCGCGAGGAGAGCCAGCCACGCGAGTTGCCGCGCGACGAGAAACTGGTCGAACGCAGCATGCAGATGGCGCGACTGGCATCCGAACTCGACCGCCAGGCGCAGGAATACGCCAAGCGCCCCAAGCGCAAGTTCATTTCCGCAAACACCCGCGAGTACGCCTATGCCAATTACATGGCTGCGTGGGTGGCGCGCGTCGAGCGCGTCGGCAATCTCAACTACCCGGACGAGGCGCGTCGACGCAATCTCGACGGCAGTCTGGTGCTCACCGTCGCCATCAACAAGAACGGCAGCCTCGAGCGCATCGACATCATCCGCTCATCGGGTCATCAGGTGCTGGACGACGCCGCGCAGCGCATCGTCGAACTGTCGGCCCCGTTCTCACCGGTGCCACGCGGCGGCGAGGAGATCGACATCCTGCACATCACCCGGACATGGCAGTTCGTGGCGGGGGATGTGACGATGAAGTGAGTGGCGAAGCAGTGAGTAGTGAGTAGTGAGTAGTGAGTAACACCCGGAGAGCCGCTGGCTTCTCGCTGGCTCGCGCGGTCTGATCGGCACGTCACTGTGAGCCAATGCCGGTTTTTACTCACTATTCACCACTCACTATTCACTGACCGAGCAGCGGGCCTACACAAACCCCAGATTCGAGCTCGAGAAGTTCGACAGATTCGGGAAGATCGTGTTGAGGTCAGACGGACCAACACCCATCCAGCTGGCGAGTGTTGCGCCCATCTGGTCCAGTGCGGTGGTCGGGATCATCTGCCCGCGAGCGAAACAGTCGGGGCCGTTCAGGGTCTGATCCGGGAAGCTGCCGTAAAGGCGGGCATTGGTGGCGCTACCACCGTTGACGGCGCCGCCCATGACCATCTGCACGCCACCCCAGGCATGGTCGCTGCCGTCGCCGTTGGAGTTCAGCGTGCGCGCAAATTCGCTCATGGTGAAGGTAGTGACGCTGTTCTCGACGCCCATCTCGACCAGCGCCTGACAGAACGAACCGAGCGCGCGCGAGATGCGCCTGAGCAGGCGCGGCTGGCCGTTGTCGGGCATCTGCGCCGCGTGGGTGTCGAATCCGCCAAGCGAGACAAAAAAGATGTTGCGGTTCTGTCCCAGCTGCGCGCGCATCTTGATCATCCGCGCCACCATCGCCAGCTGCTCGGCCAGCGAGTTGTTGCCGTCGGCCGCGAGGTTGTAGCCGGCCACTGCCTGATTGTCCGCCAGCGCGCGGAATGGCGTGGTCAGCAGCGACGGGTTCGGCGAGCCGGTCAGCTTCAGCGCCATCTGCCCGGCGAGATCCATCGCCCGTCGCATGGTCGCAGCGTGCTCGGTCTGGAAGGTGTTGCCGGCGGCGCCGAGCAGGCTGCAAAGGGCGGTCTCGCCGGCATTCAGGCCAGCCGTGGCGCAGGCACGGAAATTGTCCAGCGCGTTGGTACCCGAGCAGTTCGCGAAATTGGTGCCGACTATCGAACCCGGGAACGGGTTGCCACCGTTGGGGTCGCCGCAACTCGACATCTGGTAAGGCACCACCTGGGCGCCAACCTGGAAGCGGTTGCTGCCTGCGAAGGACACGTTCATCGGCATCGTCAGCAGCGGGCTGCTGCCAACGATCGGCGTGTTCTGCGAGAACAGCAGATCGGCGACCTGACCGCCCCAGCCGTAACGGAAATTCGGCGTCTCCTGGCCCTGGAACCACTGGTTGGTCTGGTCGTTGTGCGAATAGAGCTGCGGCGGCTTGGGCAGTGCCGGGTTGCTGTAGGTGGCCTTGGTCAGCGGTACCACCAGGGTGCCGACGTTGGCCAGCCATGCCACCTTGCCCTGATTGCTCAGCGACGCCAGGCCCGGCATCGCTGTCTGCGCGCCATTGTCATCGATCGAAGTCCAGTCGGCGCAGGCCGGATGCAGGCCATAACTGTGACCAGCGGGCAGCGCGATGCCGTTGGGGCCACTCAGGTTGACCGGCAGCAAGCTCGCCTGGGCAATGCCAAGTGGACCATTGGTGCCGCTGTACACACCGCCACGGGCAGTCTGGTAAATGCCGTAGCGCGTGGCATCGGATGGGATCAGCCAGTTGTAGGAGTCGCTGCCGCCACCGAGGTACACACAGACCAGTGCGCGATAATTGGGATCGCCCTGGGTAGCGGCCAGCGCCGATTGCATCAGGCGCAGTTGCGGGATCAACGACAGCGCCGAGCCGCCGGCCAGGGTGGCGCAGAAGTGCTTGAGGAACTCGCGGCGCTGTTCACGACGGATACGGGACATGGCTTGGCTCCTCAGCGCTGCACGGCAAATTCAGGCGAAACGATGATCACGCGCAACACCTGGACGATGCGTGCGACACGATTGGCATCCGTTGTCGGCGCCGTTTGCGAGGTCAGCATGTTGACCAACACACTGCGCATGTTGGCCGTCATCGAGCCATACATCAGCCGCAGGTTGAACTCATCGATCAGTTGCCCGTAGGTGGTGGCATTGCCAGGCTGCTGCATGATGGCGAGGTAGGGATCCAGCTGCACGCAGGCGCGCGTCGCCGAGCTGCAGGTCGCAGTGCCGGTGGCGATATACCAACCACCGCCGGCAATGCGGCTCTGGATGGTGTCGTTCATCCGCGTGATGGTCGACTCATTCAGGATCTGGAATTCGGGCGAATACAGGTTGGCCGTCTGCAATGCGCCTGGATTCTGGTAGTCCGGCTCGTAGAAATTGAATACGGTCGGCGCGTTGAACGGGCGCTGGCTGAAGCTGCTGTCGAAGCCGAGCGACATGGTGATGTTGCCGACATTCGAGTTCGTCTGCGGTGGATTTCCGGTCTGCGGCGGTTCGGGCTGGCCCTGAACCACGTCGAGCGCGCGCCAGAGCGCGCTCATGCGCAGCACCGGCTCGCGCAGTTTGCCGAAGTTGCCGGATGGTACGGCTCGCGCCTCGCTGTCCAGCAGCACGGCGCGGATCACCGCAGCGAGATCGCCGCGCACGCCCGAACCGTTGTTGTTGAACACCGTCGCCACGCGCTGGATGTAGGCGGGCGAGGGATTGCTGGTGACGAAGCGCTGGATCAACTGGCGGCTGATAAACGGCGCCACCGTGGCGTGGTTGGCGATCGCATCCAGCGTGCGCGTGAAGTCGAGGTTGCAGCCGGTCTGGTTGTCGCTGACGGCCGGCAGCACGATGCTGTCGAAGATCGTCTTGGTGGCGAAGTCGTGGAAGGTGCGCCCGCTCACCAGATAACTTTGGGTGTTCGGCGGATTGCTCATCGGAAAGCAGATCATCGGCGCCATGAAGTCGGCGTTGGTGTTGTTGCCGAAACTCGTATTGGTGAAATTCGTGCGCCCGTAGGAGAGCCCGGTAAACACCCGCGCCAACTCGGCGATGATGGCGTTGTCGTAGGTGGGAATCGGGTTGCCGCCGGACAACTGCAAGGAATGATCGAGATTGCGCTTGACCAACCCGAAGGAAAACAGCTGCATCACTTCGCGTGCGTAGTTTTCGTCGGGCAGGATGGTCGCGCCGCCGCTGCTGTAGGCGGCCCGGTTCCGGACATAGGTGAGCCATTGGCCCATGGTCGGGCTGTAAGTGACCTGCCCGAGCAGCGTGCGGTAGTTGCCAAGCGCGTTACGCGTCAACAGGTCGGCATATTCGGCCATCATTCGCGTGTCGATGCCGCCGCTGTCCGAGGCCACCAGAATCTGGCTCAACGCGAACGCCATGCGCTGGCGCAACTGATCCGGCGCGAACACCGCCTGCACCCACCAGCGGTCGACACGATGACCCGAGTTGAGCGAAAAATTCGGGTTCAACGTCAGGTTGTCGAGCCAGGGACGCGTCAGTGTCGGCGGCAAGGCAAACTGCTGTTCCAGCCACTGGCTGTAGCCAATGCCGCGCAGCCGCGCGATTTCCGCTCGTGTCGGCCCGAAGGTGGCCTGGGTCAGGAATCGCGCCGCTTGCGCGTCGCTGGCCGGCGCATCGGCGACGTTGTCGAAACCGCCGCGAAAAATCAGGCTGGTGTCCTGAGCCACGGCTGAAACCGACCACAGTAACGATGTTGCGGCCAGCGCGTTGCGCGCGCAGTTCGCCAGCCATTGAATCGTCTTCATGTTGTCCCCGCTTGTGCGAACTGCCGCGTATTGATGATAGGACTGAGCGCCATTGTCGATTGTGATGCGGTGCACGGCGCTCCGTTCCTCGCCCGGCCACCACCGCAGATCGGAAATCGCGCAATCCGCGCCATCTTTGCCGGCTGGCGCGCGTAGCTGTCGAGTACTACCGCGAAAAATGCCGGCTAGAATCGCAGCATGCTCACCGCATCCTATCTCGCCAACCACCTGCTGATCGCGATGCCGGGTCTCGACGATCCGAACTTCTCGCGTGGCGTGACCCTCTTGTGCCAACACAACGCCGAAGGCGCGATGGGCATCATGGTCAACCGGCTGAGCCAGTTCACGCTGGGGGAGGTACTGGAGCAGATGAACATCTCGACCAGGATACCCGGACTTGCCGAACGGCCGGTGTTCGCAGGCGGCCCGGTGCAGGTCGACCGCGGTTTCGTGGTGCACGAGCCGGTGGCTGGCTTCGATTCCACCTTTCGGGTCTCCGACGAGGTGTGCGTGACGACGTCGCGCGACGTGCTGGCGGCGATGGCCGAAGGCGACGGCCCACAACGAGCTTTGGTGGCACTCGGTTATGCCGGCTGGGGTGCCGGCCAACTGGAGAGCGAGATCCGCGGCAACTCCTGGCTCAGCGTGCCGGCAAGCGCATCGATCCTGTTCGAGACGCCGCTGGAGGCGCGCTGGACCTCCGCAGCGATGCTTGCCGGCGTCGACATGCGCCTGCTGACCGACTACGCAGGCCATGCCTGAAGCCGCTTCGCGAACCACGACCGCGGGCATCTGGCTGGGGCTGGACGTCGGCACGCGTGACCTTGGCGTCGCCGTCGGCAATGAGCTGACCGGGCGCGCACGACCGCTGAAGACGCTGACGATGCAGCCCGATGCGGCGCTGTGGAGCGCGCTGGACGCACTGGTCGACGAATGGGCGCCGAGCGGCATAGTGGTCGGCTTGCCGCTGACCCGTGAGGGCGGCGAACAGCCGATGACCGCGCGCGCGCGCCGATTCGCCGCCACCATCGCGCAGCGATATCGCCGACCGGTGGTGCAGCACGACGAACGTGGCTCCACCCAGGTCGCCAAACGTCGGTTTGCCGTGGAACGCGCTGCCGGCAATGCCAAACGCAAACACGCCGTCGATATCGACGCCCATGCTGCTGCCGTCATCCTCGAGGATTATCTTGCCCATGTCTCTGCCGGCCATTGAGCCACTGCTGGACGCCCTGGTCGTGGCGACCCGCGCACGTCTGGCCGAACACAACATCGTCGAACCGCGGCTGGTCGGCATCCATTCCGGTGGCGTCTGGCTTGCCCGCCACCTTCAATTCGCGCTGGGACTGAGCGACGAAATCGGCGAGCTCGACATCAGCTTCTACCGCGACGACTTCACGCGCGTCGGCATGCACCCGACGGTGCGCCCATCGCGCATTCCGTGGGACGTCGAGGGCCGCCATCTGCTGCTGGTCGACGACGTGCTCTACAGCGGGCGTACGATTCGCGCCGGGCTCAACGAGATCTTCGATTACGGTCGCCCGGCCAGCGTCACGCTGGCGGTATTGATCAGCCGCAACGGTCGCGAACTTCCGATCGAAGCCGGCGCCTGCGGCGCGCATCTTTCGCTGCCCAGCCACCAGCAGATCAAGCTGCGCGGACCGGCTCCGCTGTACCTGGAACTGGTGGAGCGGACGGGCCGGGGGAC
>CALEZI010000058.1 GCA_937928755.1 uncultured Rhodanobacteraceae bacterium
CTCGGCGGCATCGGCCTGAATGTGATCCAGGGCGCACGAATGGTCGGCGCCGCGCAGATCGTCGGCGTCGACATCAATCCGGCCAAGCGCGCGCTGGCCGAGAAGTTCGGCATGACCGATTTCGTCAATCCGAAGGAGATCGAGGGCGACCTGGTGCAGTACCTCGTTGGCCTGACCAAGGGCGGCGCGGATTACAGTTTCGAGTGCGTCGGCAATCCGACGCTGATGCGCCAGGCGCTGGAGTGTTGCCACAAGGGCTGGGGCACCTCGGTGATCATCGGCGTGGCCGAGTCCGGCAAGGAGATCTCGACCCGCCCGTTCCAACTGGTCACCGGACGCAACTGGCGCGGCAGCGCTTTCGGCGGCGCGCGCGGGCGCACCGATGTGCCGAAGATCGTCGACTGGTACATGGACGGGCGCATCGACATCGACAGCCTGATCACCCACACCATGCCGCTGGAACAGATCAACGAGGGCTTCGACCTGATGCACCGCGGCGAGTCGATCCGCAGCGTGGTGATCTACTGATGAGTGTCGAAGTCATCAGCGAGCACGCCTGCTTTGGCGGCGTGCAGGGTTTCTACCGGCACTCGTCGCTCGCCTGTCATGGCCCGATGCGCTTTTCCGTCTATCGGCCGCCGCGGGCGGCGTCCGGGCGGGCCCCGGTGCTGTTTTACCTCGCTGGCCTGACCTGTACCGAGGAGACCTTTGCAATCAAGGCGGGTGCGCAGCGCGTCGCTGCCGAACTCGGGTTGATGCTGGTGGCGCCGGATACCAGTCCGCGCGACACCGGCATCGACGGCGCGACCGGTGACTGGGAGTTCGGCGAGGGCGCGAGCTTCTACGTCGATGCGACGATGGCACCCTGGTCGTCGCGGTTCAGGATGGAAAGCTATGTCGCCGATGAACTGCCCGAACTGATCGGCGCGGAGTTCGAAGTCGACCTCGATCGCTGCGGCATCTTCGGCCATTCGATGGGTGGCCACGGCGCACTGACGCTGGCGCTCAAGCACCCGGATCGATTTCGCAGCCTGTCGGCACTCGCCCCGATCGTCGCCCCGACACAGGTGCCGTGGGGCAGCAAGGCACTGCCGCGCTTGCTGGGCGATAACCCGATGGCATGGGCGCAGCACGATGCCTGTGCGCTGGTGGCGCAGGCGCGCCACCCTGGCGAAATCCTGATCGACCAGGGCCTCGCCGACAAATTCCTGGCGACGCAACTGCAGCCGGAACGCTTCGAAGCGGCCTGCGCCGAGGCCGGCCAGCCGCTGACCCTGCGACGTCACGCCGGATACGACCACGGCTATTACTTCATCCAGAGCTTCGTTGCCGATCACCTGCGGCATCACGCGAGGCAACTGGGGGTCTGAGCAGAAGCAGCGGAGCAAGCTCCGACACGTGGCTTTGGTTGCGCCACCGACTCATGACCAGGGCGCTGTGGATGTTGATTTCACGATCACAAACCGTCTTGCGAAGCCCAACCTTCGGCGGAACCGGCGAACGCGCGGTAGAAAATGGGCATCCAAGGACACTCGATATCTGTCCGCCAAGCCTCTGATCAGTGGTTGAACCCGCTCCTCAACACGCGAGGCGGCTCACCACTGCATCTGCGTGGTGAGTCTGTCCTGGAGAGCCTGCTTCTGGGCTGTCCGGTTATCGCAGCGATCGTCAAGTCCGGTTTCGAACTCGACGAGTGAGAAAAACGGCGCATAGCTGAGGGCGGAACCCGCGCGCCGAAGGCAATGGTGCCGCCGCATGGCAGCCGCGCGGAATCCGCCGCCCGGACGGCGACACACCCACGTCAACCGCGCCGTACGCGTGACGGTGGAATCCGCCTTACGCGGGTTGCGCGGATTCAACTCTTGTATACACTGTGACATCTGCAACTGAAGGTAATCCAATGCACCCCACCCTCATCGCGCTTGGGCTCGGTATCGCCCTGGCTGGCAACGCCATTGCCCAGACATCGATCCCATCGAACCCCACCTGCGACGCCATCCCGGCACCGGTGCCGTTGCAGCTCAAGGATCGGCGCCTGCGCGAGACGCCGGATCTGTCGCCGCGCCTGCAGCAGCTCAACGTGATGGCCAACGACACGCGCTGCTTCGAGTACGCGCAATACCGCATGGCCGAGTACGCCCAGGCACATCCCGATGACCTCGGCCTGCACTTCGTACGCGCGCGCCTGACGTGGAGCATGGGCGGCATCGACCAGGCCATCGACTATCTGAAAGCGGTACTGCGCGAACACCCGGACTTTGCGTCAGGACATGTGCTGCAGGGTGCGATGTATCTCCAGCGCGGGAACCTGCAACCTGCCGGCGATCATCTGAAGCAGGCACTTATGCAGTCGCCGGACGACCTGTGGGCCAACCTCAACTGGTGGAAGTTGCAGGCGGGCCAAGAGGATGCCGAAGCCAAGGCCCTGCTGTTGCAGGTTGCGGAGTCCCGCGAAGCCAGTCGATTCGCGCGTTCGGCGAGCATCGAGGCGCTGTCCTTGCGGATGCCGGCCGAAGCCCCCGAGCGCGAGCGGCTGATGCGTCTGAAGATCGAGGTCACCGAGGGCCATTATCGCGAGCAGGCGATGATCGAACTCGCCAGCCTGCTGGTGTACCTGGAGCGGCACGCGGAGGCCCGTGACCTGCTCAAGCAGTTGGAGTCCGCTCGCAGCATCGACCCGGCAGCGATCAAAGCGCTCCATGCGCAATCGCTGCTGCGCGAAGCCTCGCGCATCGCGCCCCGGACTACGCCTGACAACCAGGCCCTGGTCACGGAGGCGCGGAATCTAGTGAACGGCGACTTCTCCCAACTGGCGGCAATGGTCGCCCACGATGCCGCATTGAGCCTGCGCCTGAAGCCCTTCCTGTCGGACGGCAAACCAATCGATCCAAACGCCCAGGACGCCTACGGCATGACGCCGCTGTGCGCTGCCGTTATGCAGGGCGAGGGCTTCGAAGTGCGCGAACTGGTCCGCCAGGGCGGCGATCCGAACCTGCTGTGCGGCAAAATGTCGGCCTTGGCGCACGCGGTGCTCGCCAACACCACGGAACTGAACACCCGCCTGGCCATCGTCGGCTTCCTGCTCGAGAACGGCGCCGACCCGGCACGCGCAGTGGCTCCAGGCTTGGCCTCCCTCGAGTCCCACTGCCACACCTACCCCGAGTGCCGCGAACAAGTGTGGCCCAAAGTGCAGGGATACCAGTCGCAGTCGGGCCGCGTCCGGTAAGGGCCGTGCGGCGGCAGGCCACAACCCTGCCGCAACGCATGAACCGAGGCGGCGGTCGGCGGCGATCGGGATCTTGACGATGTGGCGATGTGCGAAGGCGGCGCTGGAATCCGGGACACCCACTTGGCGCCGACTGGCGCCTGTCGACTCCCTCGACTTTCCGGGAGTCCCACAGTTGGGAACTGGACCGGTGGGAACTGGACAGTCGAGATTTGCGCTCTGGGAACCCGTCAAGTTCTCGACCAAGAGCGGGCCGGCAGGCGGCGAGTTCCTGACCCGATTTCCGGCATGCAACAGACTACGCGGGAGTCAACGCTGCAGCCGCAGCGCGCGGCCAAGATCGTCCCACCAGTAGCGCAGGAAGCTGCGCAGCACGCCGCGCTTGACGTCCGCGGGGCGCCCACGCGCGAGTCGATCCATCTGCTGGTAGTACCAGCCCTGGGCGCCGAGCACGTTGATCATCTTCATCAGCAGCAAGGGGCTGGTTGGCGAGCACCAGCCGTGCGCGGCCAGATGCAATTGCTGCTCGAAGGCCGGCAGGTGGTCGATGCGCCCTGCCAGCAGATCGCGCGCGCAGTCCGGGTGCGTGCAGAAAGGCCGTGCCAGACCGATCACGTCGAGCGCAGCGGAGGCCAGCGCGGTGTGCATGCCTTCGCGCGAGCGAAAACCGCCGGTCACCATCAGCGGCATTTTCGCCACGCCGCGGATGGCCTCGGCGTACTCCAGGAAATAAGCCTCCCGCACGCGCGTGCTCGGCCGCACCGCCACCGCGTCAGCGCTGCGGCCTTCGACACCCAGCAGGCGCGGCTGCTCGTAGGTGCCTCCGGAGATCTCAAGCAGATCCACGCTCTCGGCGTTCAACAGTTCGACCACCTTGAGGCAGTCGGCATGGCTGAAGCCGCCCTTGCGGAAGTCGTCGGAATTGAGCTTCACCGATACCGGGAAACGCGGCCCCACCTGCGCGCGCACCGCGCGGACGCATTCGAGCAGCAGCCGCGCACGGTTGCCGATGTCGCCGCCCCAGCGGTCTTCGCGCCGGTTGGTCACTGGCGACAGAAAACTGCTGATCAGGTAGCCGTGTGCCCCATGCACCTGCACGCCGGTGAAACCGCACTGCTGGGCGATCTTCGCCGCGGCGCCGAAGCGCGCGATGATGTCGAGGATCTCGCCGTCCTCAAGCGCCCGCGGCGTCTTGTAGCTGCCGAGCAAATCCAGCGTGACCGCCGAGGGTCCGACCGGCTGGCGCGTCGCATAACGCGGCGACTGCCGGCCGGCATGACTGATCTGCATCCACAGCTGCGCGCCATTCGCCGTACCCGCTTGCGCCCACGCGCGCAGGCGATCTCGCGCTTCCGCGTCCACGCTGGGTGGATGGGTGATGTCGATGGCGACATTGCCCGGGCGCTCGATCACGAAGCGATCCACCATCACATTGCCGGTGATGTTGAGCCCGACGCCACCCGCTCCCCAGGCGGCATACAGGCGCACATGCTCCGCTGTGGCGCGCAATTGCGCGTCACCCAGTCCCTCGGTCATCGCCGTCTTGCACAGTCGGTTGGGCAGCACCGCGCCGCACGGCAAGGTAAACGGCTGGGCAAGCAGCTCTGCAGCATTCATGCGATTTTTCCGGTGCGGGTTCGGCGGAGCGGGTCACGGCGGGCCGTGGCTCCCTGCAACGAACAATAGGCAAACCGGTGACGCATTTGGGTTCGCTCGATCGTGCGGCGCAGCCGTCGACCGCGACCTCCGGGGCGATGGCCCAGGGATCGGGTCGACTGGCCTCACCACATCACCCGCAAGCCCGCGTAAATGGTGCGCCCGGCGCCGGGCACGGCGATGCCCCAGGGGATGCCGTTGAGCATCATCGTCATGCCCTGGCCGACGAAGGTGCCACCGAGTGGCAAGTCGTAGTTGCGGTCGAGCAGGTTCTCCACGCCGGCATCGATGCGAACCGCAGTCCAGGAATAAGCGGCGCGCAGATGCAGCAGGCCGTAACCGGCGGTCTCGATCTCGTTGCGCACGTCGGACACGCGCGTCTTGGCATCGACCAGTTCCCATTCCAGCGTGCCGCGCCAGGCGCCAAGCGCGTGTGTCAGATCGAATGCGGCATTTGCCGGCATCTGCTGGTACAGCGACTCGTTGGTGTCGCGGTTCTCGCCGCGCTGCCATTCCAGGCGTGCGCCGATGTCGAAGCTGCCAAAGCGCTCGGTCTCGCCCAGGCGCATCTGCCCGGCCGCGTTGAGGCCCCACAGCCGCGCCGACTGGTTGGCGTAGCGCAGCACGTTGAACTGGTCGTCGCGGTAACCCGTGGTCGGCACCGCGTCGATGTAGTCGTCGACCTGGGTGTAGAACGGCGTCAGTTCGACGCGGTCGTCGCCATCGGCCGATGTCCAGCGCCAGGTCGCCGATCCGGTCCACGCGCTCTCCGGATCCAGGCCAACGTCGCCGACATAGCCGTTGCCATCGCCGACCGTGTTGTTCATCGATGCCGCCATCGACCAGCTCGACCAGGTGTAGCGCTCGTAAAGATTCGGCGAGCGCTCGCGCCGGGCGATGCCGAACTCCAGCGTCTGGCGCTCGGCGAGGTCGTAGCGCGCCGATGCGGCGAAGTTCCAGTTGTCGTCGCTGCGCTGCCGATCGAGCGCATTGAAAGCGGCTGCCTCGGCGGCCTGGTTGCCCATCGCCATGCTCGACGTGCTGTAGCCGCGCACGTCGCCGCTGTCGCTGCTGACGCGCTCGTAACGCAGACCCAGCGTGGTGGTCCAACGATCCGCCGGATGCGCCTCCCACTCGCCGAACAGCGAACTGCGGTCGCGTTCCCCATCCTGGATGTTGGTGAAGGTGCCCGGGCCCATGGCGCCGCCCGATGGCGGCCAGTAGTCGTCGAGCCGATAACGCTGCAGTTCCGCGCCAAAGCGCGCCAGGTCGTCGCCGGCCAGCGGCATGTCCAGATGCAGGGCCGCGCCGCTGGTGGTGCTGTCGCTGTTCATCGGCATGCCGGCGGCGCAGGCGCCTGCCGGATCGCCCATGAAGCGGATCGGCGCGCACGGACTGCCCATGCCCGAGTTCGAGCCGTACCAGAAGCGCCGATCCGGACCGAAGTCCATGCGATGTTTGACGTCTTCGTAGTACGCGCGCGCCTCCAGCGTGCCGATCGACAGTTCGCCGAGATAACGCAGATTGATGCGCTGCTGCGTGTTGTCGGTCATGTCCATGCGCTGGTTCGGATAGCCCTGGAACGGCGTGTCCTGGTAACCGATGCGCGCCTCCAGCAACTGCTCGCGGCCACGCCACGCCAGCGTCAGTGCGTGGTTGTGGGTCTCATAGGCACTCGATGCGACCTCGTCGAGGGGCAGGGTGCGGCCGTTGTTCCCGGTCGCCGTGCTGATCTTGAAGTCGCCGCCGGCGCTGTAGTTGTCCGCGTCCGTGTGTGCACCGCTGTAGCGCGCGGAGAAGTTCTCGCCGGCGAAGCCGCTGTCCACATAGGCGCGCCAGACGCCACCGTTGTCGCGATAGCTCATGCCCGCCTCGCCGCTCCAGTCGGTCGCGTCGCCCGCGCTCACGAACACCGGCGCATGCGTCTGCGCAACGATGCTGCCGGCGATGCTGTCGCCCCCGGCGCTGACCGGGGTGATCCCGGCATACACGGTGATCTGCCCGATCGCCGCGGGATCGAGGTACGACAGCGGCGGATTCATGTGATTGGGACAGGACGCGATCAGGTCCATGCCATCCACCGTGGTGCGTACACGATCGCCGCCGAGGCCGAAGATCACCGGCATGCTGCTGCTGCCGCCGGCGGCGCGCAGGTTCAGACCCGGGATATTGCGCAGCAGCTCGGCGCTGTCGGCGCTGGTCGCTCGCGTCCGCTTCAGTGCGTCGCCGTCGATCTGCGCGGCCGGCGTGGGCGCCGGTTCAATGCGCTGACCTTCGACGATCACGCGCTCCAGTTCAACCGGCGCCGCGACCAGGAAACGCGCCGCAAGCAGCAACGCGGTAGCCAACAAGGACTTGCAGGGGCTCATCACGAATTCCAGCAGGAAAGGGATGAGCCAATCTAGGAGTCGGACGGGGTCAGTCCGAATGACCGAAGTCAAATTGACCCTGCGACCGATTGTCGCAGGGGGCGACCAACACCCTCACCGAACATCCGAAAATGTACCTATTTATCAACGCAGTAGGTCACGTTGCCGGCGCAGCAGGCTACGTGACAATGGGCAGCGTCACGTAGCCTGCTGCGCAGGCAACGTGACCTACTTCCAATTGTTCCTTGCGCGAATAAGCGCACCGACAGGGGCGACCGGGACTCTCACCGAACGTATCGCAACCTATTGATTGACAGAGAGCGGAGTCCCTGTCCCCGCTTGCCCTGGGCAGCGATGCGGTGGCCACGGCCATGCATGGCTACACGCTGGTCAAGGGGATTGGTGGCCGCGATGGCCTGGAGGCGGTGAAGCGTGAGCAGGGTGCCCGCTTGGTGTCGTCCCGGCGTAGCCCGCCGGAGGAGAAGAAGGCGGCGTGGGCCTGCCTGCTTCAAGCTGGAAACGGAGAAGCCGCCGCAAGCCGGCTTTTTTGTGGGCGCGATCTGGACTGCCTGTGCCCGGTTTGACCGGACGTGCCCGCACCGTAGACTGGCCCGCACAGCGCGCATCCATGCCGGGGTTTCCCATCCTTCCAGACGGACTTCCAGCGGCCGTACGCTTCGCCGCGCAGCCCATCGACGCGCCCGACCTCGAGGCGCTCGCGCGCGCGGCGGGGATCGTGTCGCTGGATGAGGCGTATCCGCTGCCGCGCCGTCGGGAGTTTCTGGCCGGGCGGCTGGCGGCGCAGGCGGCGCTGGCGCAGATCGGTGTGCGCGAGCTGGTCGGGCGCCGCGGATATGCGCCGGTGTGGCCGGACGGTTGCTGCGGGTCGATCAGCCATTCGAACGGGGTGGCGGTGGCGGTGGCTGGATCGGCGCTGGACTGGCAGGCGCTTGGGGTGGACCTGGAACCGGCGCCGCCCGCTGAGGTGGTACCGACCCTGCGGCGTGCATTTGCGCCGGGGGAGTGGCAGGCCTGCCAGGCGTCACCGGATCCGTGGGTCTGGGCGCGGGCCTGGGCGGCCAAGGAGGCGGCGTGGAAGTGCGCCAGCGCGCTCGGACCGGCGCCGCGGCTGGATCAGCTGGTGGCGGCCTGGGACTCGCCCACCAGCGGGACCCTGGCGCTGGTTTCGGCGACGGGGACTGCCGTGCTGCGCCTGCACGCGAGCGATTGGCAGAACATGGCGCTGGTCCTGGCGGCGCTCCCAGCCCGCTGACCGCGTTGCGCCCGCGGCGGCGCCACCGTACAGTGGCGGCATCATTCCCTGCCGGAGGTCGCCATGCCCCAACGTCGTCTGCTGGCATCCAGCCTGGCGGGGCTGCTCGCGCTGGTGGCTTCTCCTTTCCTCGACCGCGCCGCGGTGGCGCAGGCGCAGGACGAGGCCGATTGCGTCGACTCGGAGTGCGCCGCGGCCGACGATGAATGGGCGGAGGATGGGGAAGCGGCAGAAACCGCGCCGGCCGAAGACGCGGAGCCGGTCGACGAGGCCGGGGACTGGGAAGACGCCGAGCCGGCAGAAGAGGAGGCGTCCGACGACACCGCCTTCGCCGACGAAGAGGCGCAGTCCTGGGACGAGACCGCCGAGGGTGAGCCGCCGGAAGCCGATGCGGAATTCGCGCTGACCGACGAGGCGCCGGCCGGCGACAGCGAGGAGGAGGAAGAGTCCGAGGACGCGGAGTCCGAGGACACGGAGTCCGACGACGCAGAGTCGTTTGCCGACAACGCCGACAGCGAGACACCGCCGGCCGCGGACCCACCGACCCCGACGCCCGAGCCCGCCGCGCCGCCGGCCCCGGCGCCGCAGCCGACGACCCTTGCGCCCGCTTCGCCGCCCGTGGCCAGCGCCCCAACGCCGCCGGCTGCACCGGGAGACGCAGCCAGGGTCCGGTCAGACCTGCGCAATTTCGTCGCATCAAACCTCGACGTCCGGGAAAAATTCACGGATTCCGACGACATCTTCTCGATGGGCTTCGTCAACTCCCTGTTCGCAATGAAATTGGTCAACTTCTGCGAGCAGCGGTTCGGCATCGAGATCCCGGGGGACACGCTCGAGATGGACAACTTCCGCAGCATCGATGCGATGGTGGCGACGGTCCAGCGCAGCCCGCGCCGTTGACATGCCGGAAGGGAGCTCCGGTCGCTCCTGCCGGTGTGCTTGTTCGCGCATCGACCTGTCGCGTACCGGTGCCTGTTTTTTTGTCCGCAAAGGACGCAAAGGACGCGAAGAAGGCAAGAGCGTCCTGGGTTGCGCTGCATCCCCATGCAACCGCATATCCGGCACCGGATTTGGCTCCACTTTGCGTCCTTTGCGTCCTTTGCGGACAAATGTCTTTCATTTCATGAACTTGAATCATGTTCGGTGAGAGCACGCCGGCGCAGCCGGGGATGCCCAAATGCGTGGTCTGGGACCTGGATGGCACGCTATGGGAGGGCGCGCTGGGCGAGGACGCGCATGTGCGGCCCTGTCCTGCGGCACGCGCCAGTGTGATCGAACTCGACCGCCGCGGGGTGCTGCAATCGCTCGCCAGCCGCGCGCTTCCCGATCTGGCGCTGGCGCGCCTGGCGGAGCTGGGCCTGGCCGACTACTTCCTGTTCCCGCAGTTCGGAGCGCAACCCAAGTCGCGGGCCCTGCTGGCGATCGCGCAGGCGCTGGGGATCGGCAGCGACAGCCTGGCGCTGGTCGACGACGATCCCTACGAGCGCGCCGAGGTGGCGCATGCGCTGCCGCAGGTGCGCTGCTACGACGCCGCGCTGCGCGGATTGCTGCCGACCTTGCCGGAGTTCAGCGTGCCTGTCGGCACGGTGCCCGGCCAGCGCCGGCGCTGGTACCGGGACGAGCAGCGGCGGCTCGCGGCGGAGGTCGCGGCGCCCTCGCGCGCTGAGTTCCTGCACGGCCTGGACCTGCGCCTGCGAATCCGCCGCGCGCAGCCCGCGGATCTGGCGCGGGCCGAGGAACTGACCCTGCGCACGCACCAGCTCAACAGCACCGGCGAGCCCTACGGAGCCGAGGACCTCGCCGCCCGCTGCCAGCGCGAGGGGCACCGCGTGTGGCTGGCGGATTTGCGCGACCGCTTTGGTGAGCACGGCGACATCGGCCTGCTGCTGTTGGACACCGGCGCTGAAGGCTGGCGGCTGCGCCTGCTGCTGACCTCCTGCCGCGTGCTCTCGCGCGGGGTCGGTGGCGTGCTGCTCGGCTGGCTGGTGCATCGGGCGCAGGCCGCCGGCGTGCGCCTGGCGTGCGACTTTCGCGACACCGGCCGCAACCGCGCGATGCAGATCGCCTACGGCTTCGCCGGGCTGCGAGCGGTGCGCGACGAGGACGGCCTGATGGTGTACGCGCCAACGCGCGCGGCGTCGCCACTGCCGGCGTGGTTTGCGATCGACGATGGGGAGGCCGGGTGAGCATCGAGCCAGCCACGGATGAGTCCCGGCGCGCCGCGCAGGCGCGCTTCCGCGCCTGGGTGGACGCCGAAATCCGACCGTACTCGGCGCGCGCCGATGCCGACGGCCGCCTGCCCGCGGACCTGCCGCGGCGGCTCGGCGCGGCCGGGCTGCTGCTCGGCGACGGGCTGGATGCCGTCGACCTTGGCCTGCTCCACGCGGAGGTCGGCGCCGCGTGCGCCTCCACGCGCAGCCTGCTGACCGTGCAGGGCATGGTCGCGGGCGCGATCGCGCGCTGGGGCAGCCCGGCGCAGCGGGCGCGCTGGCTGGCACCGCTGGCACGCGGCGAATGCGTTGCGGGATTCGCGCTCAGCGAGCCGGAGGCCGGCAGCGATGCGCTGGCCCTGCAGTGCAACGCGCGCGCCGTCGATGGCGGCTGGCGCCTCGACGGGCACAAGGCCTGGACCAGCTTCGGGCAGATCGCCGACTTGTTCCTGGTGATAGCGCGCATCGAGTCGGACCTGACCGCCTTCCTGGTCGAACGCGACGTGCCCGGACTGAATGTGGAAGCACTGCCGCCGGGCCTCGGCCTGCGCGCGGTGATGGGTGCCGACCTGCATCTGGCCGACTGCCGCATCGGTACCGACGCGCGCCTGGGCGGTCGCGGCCTGGGCTTCGCCGCGGTGGCAGCCGGCGCGCTCGACTACGGCCGCTACAGCGTGGCTTTTGGTGCGGCCGGCGCCGCCGGCGACTGCCTGTCGCGGGCGCTGGCGCATGCGCGCGAGCGCCGGCAATTTGGTCGCCCCATCGGCGAGCACGGCGCGGTGCAGTGCCTACTCGCGCGCATGCTCGCCGCCACCCAGGGCGCGCGCCTGCAGTGCGCCCGCGCCGGTGCGCTGCGCCAGGCTGGCGATCCGCGCGCGGGTGCCGAAACCCTGCTCGCGAAGTACCAGGCGACGCGCGCACTCAGCGCCGTGGCGGCAGACGCGGTGCAAGTTCTGGGCGCGCGCGGCTGCGCCAGCGGACACCCGGTCGAGCGCCATTACCGCGATGCGAAGGCCCTGGAGATCATCGAGGGAAGCACCCAGATCCACGAGTGGCTGCTGGCACGCGAGGCACTCGCCGGCGCCTGGGAGCTGTCTGGCGACGAATCGGCGTAGGCCGCTGTGGCGCGCAGCGCTTCACCGGCAACAGCGCCGTGGAACCGCTGCGCGGTACCCCGGCCTGCGTACCCAGCGTCTCCCGAATGCCCGGATTCGTCGTTTGCATTCTGCGAAGCTGGTCGCCCTATCGGCCGCGGTGACTCACGATGCCGATGCGCCACGCGCTGCGATCGCTGCTGCGCGCGCCGGGTATTGCTGGCGCCGCTGCCGTATGCGCCTGTCACTCGGCCCGGACCCGCGGGGCATCGCCCGCACGGCGCTCGGCCGCGGGCTGGCGCTGGCGCTGGCGGGTGGCGACATCCTGGCAGGACTGTTGCTGCACTCACTGGCTGCGCCGCTGTTGCGTGCCTTCCTGTTCGGGGTCACGGCCCGCGATCCGCCGACGCGGGCCGGCGCCCCCCGGGGCGAGAGCGGAGGGGCCAAAGCGGACACCCAATTGGCGTCCGCAGGCGCCCGTCGGGCCGCCGATTTCAGGGGTGTCCAGAATCCTGATCCATGCGCAGTCAGCAACCACCAAATCAAAGGCGACAGTTGCCGGCGCCAGGGCAACGGATACTCGCCGCGTCGGTTTCGATGACCGCGCGATGGCGCGCTTGCACGCGCAAAGATCGCGGGATGGAGGGGCCAAAGCGGACACCCAATTGGCGTCCGCAGGCGCCCGTCGGGCCGCCGATTTCAGGGGTGTCCAGAATCCTGATCCATGCGCAGTCAGCAACCACCAAATCAAAGGCGACAGTTGCCGGCGCAAGGGTGTCGGATACTCGCCGCGTCGGTTTCGACGACCGCGCGATGGCGCACTTGCACGCGCAAAGATCGCGGGATGAACCCGCTCCCACAAGAGCGGACGGCGCAAGCTCAAGCCATGCCGGCGCAACCTCGCCGATCGAGAGCTCGCCGACCCATGAATTGAGGTTGCGCCGTGCCTGGGGGCGGCGGCTGGCGTCTTCGAAGGGCTGCCGGAACCTTCGCATCCGCGTGGGAAGACCCGCGTCGCCCGTTCCGGATCGCCGACTTGCAGTCGGCGCTGTTGACCTTCTGTCGGAAAAGCGAACAGCGCCGAGTGCAACTCGGCGATCAAGAGGGCCGCCCGCCACACGATCGACGTCGCGCTTTTTCACGACTTCTCGATCTCGCCAGCAGGCATAGTCGAAGGGTCAGCCGTCACTTCCCGGATCGCTGAACGCCCCTTGAGTTCACTCGATCCCTGGAAGGACGCTCGCACCGTGCCTGAGTTTCGTACGCTGTTTCGAACCCAACCCACAGCCCGCCGGACCGCGCACCGCAGCGGACTCGTCGCGGCAGCCCTGCTGACGCTTGCATCGATTTCCCTGCAGGCGTCGGCGCAGACGGCGATCACCGGCGCCACCCGGATTTCCACCGGCGCCGACCACAGTTGCGCGATCACCGCGCAGGGCGGCGTCGAATGCTGGGGCAGCAATATCAACGGCCAACTGGGTGACGGCACGACGACCGCGCGCCGTCTGGCCACACCGGTCACTGGTCTGGCCTCGGGCGTGACGGCAGTTGCTGCAGGCGCCAACCACAGCTGCGCCATGACCAGTCTCGGCAGCGTGAAGTGCTGGGGCAACAACGGTTCCGGCCAACTCGGCGATGGCAGCGGGCCCGGCAATCGCTTGAACCCCGTGGACGTCAGCAGCCTCACTGGCGTCACCGCGATTGTGGTGGGTGGAAGGCACAGCTGCGCCCTCACGGGGGGGACCGTGAAGTGCTGGGGAGCCAACAATTGGGGGCAACTCGGCACCGGGTTCCCGGACAATGAGCCCACCCCGGCCGATGTCGTCGGGCTTGCCGGCGTCACGGCGATCACCGCTGGCGAAGATCACACCTGCGCGCGGACCTCGGCGGGGGCGGCTCTATGTTGGGGCAACAACGTCAATGGCCAGTTAGGCGACGATTCGACGCTGCCGGCAATGGCGCCAGTTGAAGTCAGTGGCCTCTCTACCGGCGTCACCGCGATCAGCGCCGGCGCGTCGCACACCTGCGCGGTGGTCGCGGGCACGGTTCGTTGCTGGGGCGCCAACGAGTTTGGTGCGCTCGGCGATGGCTCGACCACGGAGCGCCTGGTGCCGACCCCGGTCAGCGGTGTTTCCGGCGTCGCAACGGTGGCCGCGGGCGGTTTTCATACCTGTGCCGTGACCACTGGCGGAGGTGCGCGCTGCTGGGGGCGAAATCATGAAGGTCAGCTCGGCGATGGGACAACCGGCAGGGAGCTCACCGCGGTGAACGTCAGCGGCTTGTCCAGCGGCGTCGCGTCGATCGCTGCGGGCGCACGCCATAGCTGCTCGCTGGATACCGCCGGCGCGGTCAAGTGCTGGGGCTGGAATCTCGCCGGTCAGCTCGGCAATGGCAGACCCAGCAACAATCGCAGTCAGCCAGTGGCGGTCACTGCGCTCGGTTCGGCTGCGATCAATCGCGTGGCGGCCGGTGACGGGTACACCTGCGCGGTGACCACCGCCGGTGCCACCAGGTGCTGGGGATGGAACGAGAGTGGCCAGTTGGGCGATGGCAGCAACGAGAACCGGCTGATCGCCGTGGACGCAGTCGGCTTGACCAGCGGCAGCACGGCAATCGCGACCGGCGGCGCGCACACCTGTGCCTTGGGCAGCGGTGGGGCCGCCCGCTGTTGGGGGAGCAACAGCAACGGCCAATTGGGCAACGGCAGCGTGGTCGGACAGTTCGCGCCGACCGGCGTGACCGGACTGTCCGCGGGGGCCCAGGCGATCACGGCAGGGACCTTTCACAGCTGCGCCGTCACCGCGGGCGGTGCGGCTCAATGTTGGGGCAAGAACGCCCTTGGCCAACTCGGCGATGGCACCGAGTTTGATCGACTGACCCCGACCACGGCCGTTGGCTTGAGCTCGGGCGTCGCCGCCGTCGCCGCCGGCAGCTGGCACAGCTGCGCGCTCACCAGCCTCGGGGTGGTCCTGTGCTGGGGCGACAACTTCTACGGCCAGCTGGGCATCGGCGGCGCAGAGCAATCCTTGACGCCGGTTGAGGTGTTTCTCCCACCCATCAACGTCACTGCAATCAGTACCGGCTACCAACATACGTGTGTCGTCACCAGTGGCGGCGCCGTCAAGTGCTGGGGCGAAAACCGCTCAGGCCAGGTGGGTGACGGAACCACCAGCGACGCCATTTTTCCGACCGATGTCGTCGGGCTCTCATCCGGCATTACCCGAATCGCAGCCGGAGGCCGTCATAGCTGTGCGCTGACCAGCGGCGGCAGCGTCAAATGCTGGGGCGCAAATGCGGCCGGCCAATTGGGCGACGGCACCACGACCCAACGACTGACGCCGGTCGACGTCATCGGCATCACCGGCGCCACGGCGATCACGGTCGGCGTGGATCACAGCTGCGCCATCCTGGCCAACGGCAGCGCCCGCTGCTGGGGATACAACATCGTGGGTCAGGCCGGCGACGGCACTTCCGGCTACGTCACCATTCCGGCCGCTGCGCGACGGGTCGATCCGGCATTCGTGTTCAAGGCCGGCTTCGAACTCGACGAGTGAACCGAAGGAACAAGTTGATCGTTGAGAGCCACGCAATGCCAGGCGTCAATACGGGTCGATATTTCGACATCCCGATCATCCGATAGAACCGAAGCACCGGCGTGCGCATCGGGCTGAAGGATGTCTGTCAGCTTCCCCTGCGACAAACTGCCAGAAAAATCTGACAAGGGCGGAACCCACACCCCAAGGACGATGACCCTGCCGTGGTCCAACCGCGCGGTTTTGCTACGCAGGCAAAGCGCTCCCGCCGACCGGATCGCCGCACACCATCACCCGTCGTTCGTGACACCTTGCGCGTGGCCGTGGATTCCGCACGGTGAAGGATGGCCGCGGAATACACCCTGACTGGGAATACGCCTTACGCGGGTTACGCGGGTTTGGCGATTCCACTGTCCGCATGCAGACAAACCGACAGTCGACTTGCCGTACGAATAGCATTGGAATCCCCACGGTGAAGCGCGTGCGGCATCCACGTATGGCGGGAATACGCCGTACGCGGGTCTGGGGTCATCGCGCGCCCCCTTCCCTCACCGCGTTGATCCAGGAACGGACGTGTGCCCCGTCGTTATAGCGGTCGACAAAGAGGATCCTTGCTTGCATAGCTTCGCGCCAGCGTCTATCCGAATGCTCCAAGGCCTCCTCAGCTAGGACCGGATCCCGCCATGAGGATTCGACGTTCGATACCCAGCGAAGATATTGCACCCATGAGAGCTTCAGCCACGGGACGGGAGAACCACCTCGAAGCTGATCTGCGATGACCCGCGAGGAGGGGTTGTCCACGAACGCATTCGCCGGGTACCAGCCCAAGCGGTCAAGGCGAAGGAACTCCTGATCACGGATCAAGGTAAGCAGTGAACCTTCATTCCAGTAAGCGACTTGGCGCCCCTCCTGATCATCCTTTTCCTGCCATCGGCCAGGCGTAAACCTCCGGACATTCATCCACTTGCCAGTTGAAACGTCCGTCGCACCCGCGAACTTCCAAAGCACCACATCGTGACCACAGAAGGCTATATGAACGCGTAAGTGGGGCTTAAGAAGTCTCAGCAAGTGAATTGCTGTTGCAAGGCCAGCCGTGTCCGTGACTGGCTCTTTCCCCGCCGTCCCAGCAGTCACAACGACGACGTAAATGCGCTCGCATTCCGACTGCGAGATGATTGAAGCTATTGACATTGCCCGCACGGGGTTAGAAAGACTGCGAAGCTCGACGATGACGGTCAACAGCGCATCGATGCCTTGCGCTCTGGCGTACGTGTACGTTGCATCCCCGATTTCGACGATGAACCTGTAGTAGTCGTCTGAGAACTCGTTCGGAAACATGGCAGGCGAACAAACGGCGTCGAGATGCAGAGCGCGAGCAGCGTCAACGACAGCTCTTGCGCGTCCTTGCCACCAACCAAGATCACCATGGTCTCCTGTCTCGAACTCCGCAGAGTAGTAGGACCAGTTCGCCAACTCACCTCGCTCGGCTGACGGGTTGTAGAGCTGCGGGTCGAGCACTAGCTCAAGCGTTGCACGCCGATCGCGCAAGCGACGAATACGCGCAGCAGCTGTTGCCGGGCTGTCATTGACGGGAGAAAGTACGGCCCCCACCAGTTGACCGATATCTGGCTCGGTGAGTAGGCTCCACGACTCATGTCCAAGTTGAAGATACGTCGCCACAATACCTCCGGCTAAGCACGACCTAGAACCTCAATGAACTGGCTGGGCTTGCGAAAGCGGCCTACCGGCCAGGGTTGCAATGCAGTGACCAATGACGGAAATCCCAACGATGTGAGTTCAGAGGCAGTGGAATCGGGAAGAGGCTGCTTCGCCGTTACCGCATAAATCGCGTCGTAGAGACTCGTATTCGGGAGTTGAAATGGATGATGACCGGTAAGGCACTCGGCAAGAACCACAGCCAACCCAAATTGATCCGTTCGCCAGTCGATTTGCGCCTTTTCGTTGTTCAGTTGTTCCGGTGCCGCATAGGCTGGAGTTCCCGGGCCCATCTGCGCGAACCCACGGGTAAGTGTCGGCTCGTCCAACATTCTAACCACGCCGAAGTCTGTCAACACCGGCACTGTAGGGTCCGTTCGGAAAAGAATGTTGGCTGGTTTGATATCGCGGTGGACAAGGCGTCGCTCATGCAAATGACCAAGAACCTCCGCAAGCCGAACGCCGATGACGCGAACAATGCCTGGTGCCAGGATTGAGTCGCTAAGACGAGCCTCCAGTGTTCCACCCGGCAGAAACTCCTCACGTACGACCCATAGAACCAGAGAGCCATATTGATGAGGAAAGGCCTCGATTAGGCGGGAAATGCACGGGTGCGAACACCCTTGAAGCGCCTGTGTTTCGCGAAGAAGGCGATCAGGCGGGCCGCTAACAACTGCAAGTTTTAGCGCGCACTGGCCATCTGGGGAGTCGACCAGAAATGCACTCTTGAAAGCCCCTTGGCCGAGCTTGCCACGAAATCTATAACCGCGCTCCTTGCATAGCGCTTCGGCGGCGATTGTTAGATCAGGCTGCGCGCTCACTTGGACTGGGTCGATCGAAGTAATCGTGCGCCCGCTGTCGCACCCAGCTCAATAGCGCTTCCTGCTCTACGGCTTCGATTAGGATTTGGCATTGACCACCGTCGAACGAACACAACCCGACACCTCTGAATTCGAATTCCTCACGCTCTTGCAGTGCACGCAGCGCGGCTCTTGACGGCAACAATAAGTAAGTGCGGTTAGCGTACGCTGTGCTCCGATATGCCTGCAAGAAGGCGCGCTTCCAGTCATAGAGTTTCGCTTCAAGTGCAACAATACCAAAACTGCTGTCACGCAGCAGCAGGTCGACGAGTCCAGCACGGTGATTCCATTCGGTCGCGATCTCTACCACGCCGAACGGCGTGGTGCCGGAACTCAATTGATCGACAAAGCTGCTAACCAGACTCGCTTCCGAAGGGAAGCACTCTGGCGCTCGAACTCGTTTCAGCGAGGGTTTTCGAATTGCTCGCCGCATTAGCTGGCCCTGGTTGTCAAGCGCTCCGCACGGCGCAACTGCACTCCAGTGAACCCCTTCGAACGGGCCTTTCGTGCAGGCTTTCAGGCAGCGCAAGACGCGAGTCTGACTCTCGCGCGGCACGCCCGTCTACCCCCAAATCTGGCCAGTTCGTGACCAATCTCGCACAACCTCAATCCCACGACGACACCACCAACCCCGTAAGGCGGGCTACAACCGAACGCCAGGCGGGACCCGCACCCACAGCACCCACACCACTTCGCTGAATCCAACGCCACGCGCACTGCCCGGGCGACACTGGTGTGCCGCCCCTTCTTCCGCGCCGGGGCAGGTTGGACTCCACACTTCCGGCAGCTTGCGTTGCCGCGGCGGTGATCTCGGTGGCACCTGACGGCACACCAAGCCGCAGCGTGAAAGCCGGTTCGAGCGAAGCGTCAGGTCCCCCGACGGATTGACTGCGTGGCTAGATTTCATCTGCGCTACCTTGACCTTGATCTTCAAACAGGTCGCATTTTGCTTCGTACGCGAAGACGTAGTCTCCAACCGGCAAGCGCACTCCTTGCTGTCTGCTGATAACGTGAATGTTGAAATCGTGGACGGTTCCAGCGCCCACATTAAGGGAGTACTCGGGAAGCGTTGTTGGCCCACTAACTAGTCTTGCGCTCACCTGTGGAACCTCAGCCATCTTTGGTAGTAGGTGGCCGCTGACGGTAAAGTTTCGGACTGGACGCCGCAACTCAACATAGAGGGTGCCTAAGTTGCAGAGCGACGATCTGTCCGTTGCATCCTGCATGTTGAGAACAACCGCGGCTTCAAGCTCCGCCCGCCATTGGCTGACGGCGCGTATTTCCTCGATTGCGCTCGCATTGACCGGCTTTTTGGCTCGCTGTAGCGAGTACTCCAGGAACTGCTCCGTCTGATAGATGTGCACGCGCTGGCCTGAGACCAAAATCGCCTCACGCAAGAGCTCTGGCCTTGGTCCCGTCGTCTTACCCGATATCCTTTCCCACCAATCTTCCTTTCGCTCGGACGTCACAAGGACCACGGGCCTCTTTATTTCAACGGCATGCTCGAGTATCTGCCTCCAAAGATAATAGTCGCCGAATGGGCGATCTTCATCCTTCTCATCGTCGGCGTAGCCTGGAGGGGTTTTGTTCGTCCTTCTTTGATCCGCCGTAGCCCTGATCGAATCTCGCTGATCTTCAGGAAAGTCATTTCCAACCGCTCCATCAAAGATCTCCGCGAGCTCTTGCAATATAGGGTCTTCCTGAAGGAACTTCGGATAGTCGCTCTTTGCGGAAGCAATCTGTTCTTTCGCTTTGGCAAGCGCCGGACTAACTGATGCCGCCAATTGAGCTGCTACATGTGCAGGAATGATCCGATTGCCTTTGAGCTGATTGGCGACGCTTTCCAAGCTTACGGAAAGTTTGTTCACTTCATCCTCAGCGTTCTTGAAAGACTTTTCCGATGAGACAATTACCTTGGTTCTGTTGCGGAAAAATTCGGTAGCCGCCTGATAAGAGAGCCATTTCGATCCTTCAAACCCACGAATACTCGCCAGCAAGCTATCGCGCGTCTCTTTGTGATAGCGGTAGAGGTCGAGGAGCACGTTTGTGTCTATTGAGAGCACCCCATTTTTCCATGCCTCATCGATCTCGATCGTGTTCGGTGCAAAGTACCAGCTGAACTTAGAACGCATGTCGACTCTCGCTGAGTGGAGAATGTGGCCAAGTATACCAATATGAAATCTAACTATGCTCATCTGTCGCGGATCAATGCGGCCGAGCGTCCGTACCGGTATCCGCCCTCGTCATTGCGCGCCGACACAACAACTTTCGAGCTTCACCCGACTGGTCTTCCCGCACCGATCAGAAATGGGTTGATCTTTCCGCGAAGCGCATCCGCAATATCGGAAGCTGAGGCCCCGCGGGGAACTTCGATGGCAATTGAATCTGGCATCATTTCTGCCGCGTTCAGAACGTTGCGCTTCGCTGTTTCGAACTTCGCGGAATCCTGCGGCGTTGCACCCTTTGGAAGTACAAATATTACCAAAAGGCGATCCAGCCGCACTCGTTTGTCCTTCAGGCTAACCCACACGCCGTTTGAAATATGCGAGAGCGACGCCTTCCCCATCGGATTAGGCTTTGTTTGAGACGTAGAGTCCTCAGACTGAATGATCACTCCCATTAGCAATCTCGCAGGCCTTGGAACCTTCGCGCCCTCTCCGTCGTGGACCGTTCGCTGCGATAGCAAAACACCATCTGAGTCCATGATCTTCACCCAAGTATATTTTCCACCCCGGTAAATCGGACTGAAAAGTGACCTGCTATTAGGTACACGCACCTTCCTCGCGAGACTAGCCTCCAAAAGCCCGAGTGAATCGTTCAACCTATCTGTGAACTTGGAATTGCCCATTTCCCTCCTGTGAAGCCTAACCATAATTTCGGGTGCTACCGATTGCCTCCAAGAGCGATTTGCGACGGACCGATAGCCGCGGCCATGCGAGAGCACCATCACTCTGCCTAAGCTCGTCCGCCCCGGGCGCGGGTTCTCGCATTCGATGGGCGAGGATTGACGTTGTTTGACGTTGCCAGCTTGTACTGGTCGGTTGACGGGTTTGGCGGCGGGGTGTTGCGCGTAGGCGGTTGCGCTGGTCATCGGCGCGCTGTTGCACCGCGCGCTGCGCGACGCTCGGGCTGATACCGCTTTGGCTTGGCGGATCGGGTTCCACGCCATGACTCCCGCGTCGGGGGCTGGTTGGACTCTACACCGGTGGCGGGTTGTGGGGCCGCTGGGGTGATTGAGGTGGCGTAGGTGGTGTTTGGTCGGGTGCGCGATGGGCATCGGCGCGTGTGGTGTCGGGGCCCAGGGCGCGGTGTATGGCGGATTGGGGTACGGGCACGGGGTGGTTCGGTGGCGGTGCGGTCCTTCGGGTCGACGGCATGACGGCATGATGCGGCGCGGGTCACAACGGCCTGCTTCCTGCGAAGTTCCAAGGCACGGAAACTGCACGCTGGCCCCTTTTCCCAGCGCGGCGTCAGACAGGTACCATTCCAACATGCCTCACCTCCCCTCCGCCGTCGACATCGCCGAGCGTGCCGGCATCGACCTCGGCCTGACCGAGGACAACCTGCGCCTGAGCTTCGAGCAGCGCGCGCTGCAGCACCAGGCCGCGCTGGATCTCGCGCTGGAGATCGAACGCGCTGGACGGAAACTTCGTGAGCGATCTGCAAACGCTTCTGCTGCGACTTGATGATGCCGGCATCGATTTCGCGCTGGCCGGCGGCTATGCCGCGATGCTGCACGGATCAAGCCTGCTCACTCGAGATCTGGACGTGTGCACGGCGCTGACGCCAGACACCATCGAAAAGCTGCGCGTCGCGTTCCGCGACTGCCATCCACGGCATCGGCTCTCTGCTCCGCAATTGTCCTTCCTGGACGACCCAGCGCCCGGCGTGGCATTGAACCTGGAAACCTCAGTTGACGGCTTCCAGATCCACGAAGCAGCTTGATTTTACGGGCTTTGGGGCCGCTCGACTTCCTCCCCCATCGGGTGAGTACGCTACGGGGCAGATCGCACGGTTCTGCGGGCGCATGGCTGCGTTGCAACTCGTCGGAATAGCTCGCTATTCCTCCTCATTGCGCCTTGCCCTGCACCCCCATAACCGCACACTCTACCCCGTCCAACTGAGGTTACCAGGTTGAACAATCTCGACCTCAACACGGACCTCGGCGCACTTGACCTGCTCGGCAGCATCACCGGCATCGGCGACTACGCCCGCGTAGCGCGCGATGCCGTCGAAATCGACCTTCTGGGCCGCCGCATTCGCGAGGCCGGCCTTTCATCGTCCGCCCAGCGCCGGACTTTTGTCGCAGACGGAAGAAGCGAGCACCCGCCTGCGACAATCGGTCGCATCCCCAAAACGAGAATGCTTCTTGATCATGCGCAGTCCCTGTTCCTTCGGACACGCGCATGTCTGCCTCCGCTTGGCGTCTGTCGCTCCACCCGCTCAGCCTGTGCCTGCTGCTTTCGCTGTCCGGAAGCCTGCTCGCCGCTCCAGAGCCCAAGGAACGTCCAACTGACGACAGCGCACACAGCGCGAAGAAAAAGCTTGGTACGGTGACGGTCGTCGGTCTGCAACCGACCTCGCTTCCAACGCAGATCCCGACCACCATCGAGGGCATCCGCAGCGACGAGATCGAGCGCAAGATCAACGCGATCGACAGCCCGGACGCGCTGAAGTACTTCCCCAGCCTGTTGGTACGCAAGCGCTACATCGGTGACTACGATCACGCGGTGCTGGCGACACGCGCCTCGGGCACCGGCAACAGCGCGCGCTCGCTGATCTATGCGGACGGCATCCTGCTGTCCAATCTGCTCGGCAACGGCGCCAGCTTCACGCCGCGTTGGGGCCTGGTGACGCCCGAGGAAATCGAGCGTGTCGACGTGCTTTACGGGCCGTTCTCGGCCGCCTATCCGGGCAACTCGGTCGGTGCGGTGGTCGACTATGTGACGCGCATGCCGCAGCAGTTCGAGGCGCATGCCAAGTTCGGTTACTACAACCAGAAGCATGAGCTGTATGCCACCGACGAGTGGTTTCCAAGTTGGCAGGCGAGCGCCTCGGTAGGCAATCGCAGCGGCGACTTTTCCTGGTGGATCAATTTGAGTCGGCTCGATACCGAAGGGCATCCGTTGGTCTTCGCCAACCGCCTGGTCAGCGCCGGTGTGGCGGGCGCCGGCGGCACACCTGTGACGGGGGCAGTGCCGGGGTTGAATCCGCGCAACCAGCCGTGGCTGCTGCTCGGCGCAACCAATCAGATCAACACGGTGCAGGACCACGCCAAGCTCAAGGCGGCCTACGACTTTACGCCGACGCTGCGCCTGTCCTATGTGTTCGGCTGGTGGGACAACGACGCGGTGCGCAATTCCGAAACGTTCCTGACTGACGCCAGCGGCAACCCGGTGTTCAGCGGCAACATCAATGTCGATGGCCGCCGCTACACGCTGGGCGCCGCCGACATCTCGCTGCAGCGACAGACCATCGAGCATCAGATCCACGGCCTGTCGCTGAAGAGCGACAGCGGCGGAAATTTCGACTACAACCTGAGCGCCAGCCTTTACGGCTACGCGACCGATCTGACGCGCTCGCCGTCCCTTGCGCGGCCGCTTGCCGATGCCGGCGGCGCCGGTCGCATCGCGGATGGCGATGGCACCGGCTGGACCACCTTGAATGCCAGCGGCACTTGGCGCTCGGATGGCATCGACGGCGAACATATCGTCGATTTCGGCTTGCAGCACGACCAATACGAGTTGCGAACGCGCGTCTTCAATACCAGCGACTGGCTGCGCGGCGGGCGCGAATCGCAATTCTCCGCCTTCCAGGGCGAAACCCGGCTGACCAGCTTCTACGCACAGGACACCTGGCGCTTCGCCCCGGCCTGGGTGGGCACACTGGGCTTGCGCTACGAGCAATGGGAAGCCGACAACGGCGCACTGTCGAATGCCAGTCAGACGCTGCGCTTTGCCTCGCGCGACGACGATTCGTGGTCGCCCAAGGCAGCGTTGGCCTGGCAGTTCAGCGACGACTGGTCGCTGCAGGGCTCGCTCGGCCGCGCGATCCGCAATCCCACCGTCAGCGAGCTGTACCAGGGCTCGATCTCCACCAACGTGATCGTCAACAACGATCCGAACCTCAAGCCGGAACGCTCCTGGACCAGCGAACTGTCGGCGGTGCGCCGCCTCGATCCCGGCACGCTGCGCACCACACTGTTCTACGAGATCACCGAGGACGCGCTGTACTCGCAGACCAATGTCACGGTCACGCCGAACGTCACCAACATCCAGAATGTCGATCGCATCCGCACGCGCGGGCTGGAACTGGCGTGGCAGACCGATTCGATCTTTGTCGATGGGTTGTCGCTGTCGAGCAGCCTGACTTACGCCCAGTCGATCATCACGAAGAACGCCAACTTCCCGGCCAGCGAGGGCCAGTGGCAGCCGCGCGTGCCGCGTTGGCGCGCCAATCTGCTGGCCAGTTACCGCTTGAACGACCAATGGGATTTCACCCTGGGCGCGCGCTACAGCGGCAAGCAGTACAACACGCTGGACAACGCTGATCCCAATGGCAACGCCTACACCGGTGTCAGCAGCTTCTTCGTCGCCGATGCCCGCGCGCGCTGGCAGATCAACGACAACTGGAGCGCGGCGCTGGGTATCGACAACCTCGGCGATCGCACCTACTGGGCTTTCCACCCGTACAACCAGCGCACCTATGCACTGGAACTGCGCTACGACTATTTCTGAACCAAGGCACCGAGAGGATCACGAATTGAACTATCTCGCTGCGCTTCCTTTGATCAACTGCTGTCGTAAGTTGCTGATTCTTTTAAACATTTTTGACGCGCCGTGACCCTCCGAAGCTGCTCTTCGTGGGTCTGGACTTGTCCAAACGCTCTGGCTGTTGCTTGTCGGGAAGGGCATCAAGAGCCGCGGCAAAGGCGTTCGGACAAGTCCAAACCCACGATTGTCGCGGTTCGTGGCCGGCGGGCACTTCCGGGCAAGAAAAGGGAATTTTTCCATGAACCCATGGCGTAAGTGATTGATTCGTCATTGCGAGCGCAGCGAAGCAATCCAGTGTCTCTGATTGGTTTTCAGACGACGGAATCAGAGCAAAGAAGGGTCACTGGATTGCTTCGTCGCTGCGCTCCTCGCAATGACGAGGTTCAAGGTCACCGCGCAGTTTTGGGTGAAACTGAAAGCTTTCCATGAACCAATATCGTAAGTCATTGATTTGGATGTTCTGGCGTAGGTTGGGCTAAGCGCAAGCGTGCCCAACAGCTTCGCCAGGAGTTGGGCACGGCTGCGCCTTAGCCCAACCTACGGTTCAGGGCATGGCCGTGTGCATTCTTCGGGCAGAAAAAGAGTGGCTCGCAATGACAATTTCTTCGGAGGCCTTCGATGGCTGTCGACGCCGCAGTCGAGTCAACTCCACGCCGCGCCTATGCGCGGCTGTGGCGCTGGCATTTCTACGCCGCCTTCCTGGTGATTCCTTTCGTGCTGTGGCAAGGCGGCACCGGTGTGCTGTACCTGTGGCATCAGGAAATCGCTGATGTCCTGTGGCCGCAACTGCGTTTCGTGGAAATCGGCGAGCAGCGCGCCTCGCTCGATGCCCAGGTCGAGGTCGCCGTCATCGCCCATGGCGGCGCGCCGGCGCGCCTGATCAAACTGCCGGCGGCGCCCGATCGCAGCACCGAGATCGTCTTCGACAACGGTGACGGATTGATCACGCCGGCCTTCGTCGATCCCTACACCGGCGCACACCTGGGCTCGGTGGCCGCGACCACCTGGCTGCCTGGCCTGACGCGCAAGCTGCACGGCGGCTGGCCGCTCGGCGATCCCGGCTCCTGGCTGCTCGAACTCGGTGCCGGCTGGACCCTGGTGATGGTGCTCACCGGCCTGTACCTTTGGTGGCCGCGCGGACGCGATGGCCTGGCCGGCGTGCTCTACCCGCGACTGACTCGCAGCCCGCGGGTGTTCTGGCGCGACCTGCATTGTGTGGTTGGCGTTTACTTTGCCGGCATCTTCATCGCCTTCTTGCTGACGGCATTGCCATGGACGGCATTCTGGGGCGAGCAGATCCTGCGCCCGTTGCAACGTGCCAGCGGGCAGACCGCACCGGCGGCGCTGGGCTTCGGCCCGATGGCACTCAAGTCGATCGACGACGGCAGCGGCCGCCGGCTGAGCCTCGATCAGGCCGTCGCCATCGCCCGCACCGAGGGCCTGCTTGGCGATCTCGAGATCCAGCCCCGCAGTGGCGACGCGCCGATCGGCATCGCGCTGCGCCAGGGCCGTTCCAGCAACGAGCGCGTACTGCAGATCGATCGCTACCGCGGCGTGGTGCTGGCGCGCGTCGGCTGGCAGGACTATCCGCTGATCCCCAAAGCCGTCGCCACCGGCGTCGACCTGCACGAAGGCACGTTCTTCGGCCGCGCCAACCAGTGGTTCAACACGGCTGTCGTCGCCGCCCTCTACTGGCTGGCGTTCACCGGATTCATCGGCTGGTACCGGCGGCGACCGACTGACCGGCTGGGCGCGCCACCGCGTCTGCCTACGCCAATTCCGCGACCGATCCGCTGGACGGCGATCGGCGTCTGCGTGCTGCTGCCGTTGCTGGGGCTGTCGGTGCTGGTGGTGGCGGCACTTGACACCACACTGATGCGCCGACGGCGTCAGCCGACATGAGTCGGACGAACCATCAACTGATTCGATGCCTGTGGGACTACAAAAGCACGGGGGCTTCGCATTTGCGTAGAGTGCGCTGACCCATGCTCCAAGACAGTAGCCTGGATTTGAAACCGACCGCAGGCAGGATAGATTCTGGCTTTTTGCGCACACTGGCGCTTCTGCGTTGGAGCGCGGCGGCCGGGCAGACACTGGCGATCATCATTGCGCTGTACGTGCTGCTGTTGCCGCTGCCGGCTTGGCCCTTGTGGGCCGGTGTGCTGGCCTTGGTGGCCTTCAACCTCCTTGCTGGCGCATCGATGCGTGTTGCCAGGGCCTCATCCAGTACCCCAGCGCCAGCGCGTCCAACGGTTTCGGCCGGCATTGCGGTCTCGCACCTGGCATTTGATATTGCGGAGCTGACCTGGGCGATTGCCTGGAGCGGTGGCGCGATGAATCCCTTCGTCTCGCTGTTTCTGGTGCCGGTGGCGCTGGCGACCCTGGTATTGCCGATTCGCCACATCGTGTTGGTCGCGGTACTGGCGACGATTGGCTATACGCTGGCGGCGTGGCTGGGGCCTGCCTTGCCACATATTCATGGTCTGGCCGGCACTTTTGACCTGCACCTCACCGGCATGGCGGTGAACTTTGCGCTGTCGACGATTGTGTTCGTGTCCGTGCTGACGCATCTGGCGGCGACTCGCGATGCACGCGAGCGCGAGATCGCGCAATTGCGCGAACAGGCGGCGCGGTCCGAGGGCATTCTCGGGCTGGCGACGCATGCAGCGGCGATGGCCCATGCCCTGAACACCCCGCTGGGAACCTTGACCTTGATGCTCGACGATCTGTCCGAGGACTGCGCAGACCTCCCACGCCTGCGCGCCGATATCGATCGCGCCCGTGCGGTGGTCACCGTGTGCCGCGATCAGGTGCGCAAGTTGGTGCACGAGGCGCATCCGGACAGCCACGTGCTGCAGCCACTCGCAGCTTATATCGACAGCGTGATCGCGCGTTGGGAATTGCTGCGTCCGTCGATGTGCCTGTCGCGCGATATCGAGTTGCCGCAACTGGCCATCCGTGCCGATCCGGCGCTGGCGCACCTGCTGCAGGCACTGCTCGACAACGCCGCCGATGCCAGCGCCGAGCAGTCGCGCACAGACCTTGGACTGCGCCTGCGCGTGGTCGATCAAACGTTGGTAGGCGCGATCATCGATCACGGTGGCAGCGCACTCGAAAGTCGGCCGCTTGGCGCGGTGTTCGCATCGAGCAAGGCCGATGGACTCGGCATGGGCCTGGCACTGTCGCACGCCACTGTCGAGCGCTACGGTGGCGAGCTGTCGCTGCAGGCCGGCGACGACGGCGCGATCACCCGCTTCCGGCTGCCGCTGGCGAAACTGACGTGAAACACGTCCTGATCGTCGACGACGACGTCAACTACGGCGAGCAATTGCAGCGCTCGCTGCTGCGTCGCGGGGTCACGGTCGATCTCGCACACGACGCGACCAGCGCACTGGCGCTGGCCAGCGCGCATCTGCCGGACGGGGCATTGCTGGACCTGAAGCTGGCCGAAGACTCCGGCCTGCGCCTGATCGAACCGTTGCGCGCGCTGTCGGCGGAGATGGCGATCGTGCTGCTCACCGGTTATGCCAGCGTGGCCACCGCGGTCGAGGCGATCAAGCGTGGTGCCGATGACTATCTACCCAAGCCGGCCGGAATCGAATCGATCCTGCGCGCTCTCGCTGGCGACAGCAGTCTTGAATCGTTCGAGGAAGCGCCAGAGACCATGACGCCACTCAAGCGACTGGAGTGGGAGCACATCCAGCAGGCGCTCAGCGCCAGCAGCGGCAGCATTTCCGCTGCCGCGCGCCTGCTCGGCATGCATCGGCGCACGCTGCAGCGCAAGCTGGGCAAGCGGCCACCCGGCCGCGGTTGATGGCGATGGCCGCGGCGGGTGCAGAGCTTTCTGGTCCGGTTGCGCAGTCGTTCACGCGGCGCACGCGTGCATGCATGTCACCCTCCCGTTGAACTCTGCCCAGTGCAGCCAACCTCGTTCGAAGAGCAACGGAGACTTCGATGCACAAGACAAACGGTTTCGCCAAAATCCTGTTCCTTATCCTTCCCGCGCTGGTACTGCTGACGCAGCCGGCGCGGGCCGACGATGCCGCGCCGGAGCCATTTGTGCTGCCCGAGTTGCCGTACACCGTCGACGCACTTGAACCCGCGATCGATGCGCGCACAATGGAGATCCACCATGGTCGCCATCATCGCGCCTATGTCGACAACCTCAACGCCAAGCGGATCGATTTTCCCGCGCTGGCCGGCAGTTCGATCGAGAGCATCCTCGCGAAAGTGTCGACCTTCGATGCCGCGGTGCGCAACAACGGCGGCGGCCACTACAATCACAGCCTGTTCTGGGAGCTGATGGCGCCAGTCGGCAAGACCGGCGAACCTTCGGCGGACCTGCTCGCCGCGATCGACAAGGATTTTGGCTCGCTCGACGCCTTCAAGAAGGCGTTTTCCGACGCCGGCGCCAAGCAGTTCGGTTCGGGCTGGGCCTGGCTGATCATCAAGGACGACGGTACGCTCGCGGTCACCGCCACGGCCAATCAGGACAACCCGTTGATGGACGTGGTGGCCGTGCGCGGCACGCCGCTGCTGGCCGTCGATGTGTGGGAGCACGCCTATTACCTGCAATACCAGAACAAGCGCGTCGATTACCTTACGGCATGGTGGAGCGTGGTGAACTGGAATGCCGTGAATGCCCGTCATGCCGCGGCGATCAAGTAGCAGGGATGCTTCAACCGCCACGATCGCGCTGTTCGCCGACGGCATCGCAGCAGTTGTCCGGGAGACCGGAACCACGTCAGGTGCGTACGGTCATTCCGTCCTGCACCGAACGCCGCCAGGCCAGGACGGCCGGCAGCAGGCCCACGACCACGCCGGCGAGCAGTACGCCGGCTACCAGTTTGAGTTCTTCGATGGCGGGCCAGCGGGCCGGCACGAACAGGCCGTAGCTCGCCTGCAGCCAGGGCGCGGCCAATTGCAGCGCGAGGGCAAGCAGCGCCAGGCCCAGCACCGCGCCGGCCAGGGCCAGACCGCCCGCTTCCATGACCAGCAGCGCGAACACGTGGCGCGGACCGGCGCCCACCGAACGCAGGATCGCCATCTCGCGGCGACGCTCGTTGAGGCTGGCCAGCGTGGTGGTGAGCAGCACCATCAGTGCGGCCGCCACCACCGCGGCCGCAGCCAGTTTGAGCGCGCGCTCGACGTTGCCGAGCAGACCCCAGAGCTGCTGCAGCGCCACGCCTGGCAGGATGGCGGTCAGCGGCTCCTCGCGCGCCTCATTCACTTCGCGCTGTATCGCGAATGTAGCCATGCGCGACTTCAGCCCGACGAACAGCGCCGAGACGGTCCTGGGCTGCAACTGTGCCGGATCGATCACCCCGCCGCCTTTGCTGACGCGAGTGCCGCCGCGCCAGTTCAGATGAATCGCCTCGATCGCTTGCAGCGATACGAATACGCCCTGGTCGGAGGGCGTGCCGCTGCGCGCCAGGATTCCCACCACGGTAAACGGGCGATCGTCGTGTTTTTGCAGCGCCACGCGCGCGGTGCCGTGCGCCACCACAATCGATTGACCCAGCGCATAGCCCAGTTTGCTGGCGACATCCGCCCCGATCACCGCCTCGAACAGACCGTCGCCCGTACCACCGGCGAAGGCGCGCCCGCTCTGAAATGCCAGGGCGCGGTCGCCCGCATAACGTATGCGATCGAAATAGTCGGGCTCGGTTCCGACCACGCGAAAGCCCTGGTGTGCGTCGCCCAGCGCAATGGGTATCACCCAGGCCACGCGCGGATCGGCGCGCAGCCGCAGTGCGTTGTCCCAGCCCAGGTTGTTGGTGGGATCGCCGAGGCGGAACACCGAATACAGCAGCAGTTGCACTGGATGCGAGCGCGCGCCGACGATCAGATCGGTGCCCGAGACCGAGCGCAGAAAGGCGTCGCGGGTATCCAGGCGCAGTCGCTCCACGCCCACCAGCAGCGCGACGCTCAGCGCCACGGTGCAGACGGTGAGCGTGGCGGTGAACGCGCGGTTGCGCAGGCTGCGCAGGGCAATCCCGATCAGGCCACTCATGCGACGGCACCCTGGGACAGTCTGGCCAGACTGGACTGGCGCGCGAAGCGCCGGGCCAACGTCAGATCGTGGCTGACGAACAGCAGCGCGGAGTTGGCGGCAGTGCATTCGGCGAACAGCAGGTCCAGGAACTCGTCGCGCAGCGCCGTGTCCAGCGCCGAGGTCGGTTCGTCGGCGAGCACCAGATCAGGCGCTCCGATCAATGCGCGCGCGACCGCAACGCGTTGCTGTTGACCGACCGACAGTTCCACCACCGGCGCATTGCGCAACGCAGCGTCACCCAGGCCCAGGCGCTGCAGCAGCGTCTCGGCGGCCTTCAGCGGTGAGCCGAAGCGCTGCTGCGCCGCTTGCGAACGGCGGCGCGAAAAGCGGCACGGCAGCAGCACGTTTTCGCGCATGCTCAGAAACGGCAGCAGGTTGAACTGTTGAAAGATGATGCCCAGATGGTCGGCGCGCAGGCGGTCGCGCGCAGCGCCCGACAAACTGGCCAGGTCGCGGCCGCACACGCGCAGGACGCCACCCGGTTTGGCCAGCGTGCCGGCTATGAGATTCAGCAAGGTGCTCTTGCCGGTGCCGCTGGGGCCGTGCAGAAACAGGGTCTCTCCAGGGGCCAGACTCAAGTCGGCCAGCCGCAGATGCCACGCACGCCCCGGCCAGGAAAACACCAGATCACGAATCTCCAGTACCGGTGCCTTGCTCATGGTCCAGCGACGGTCATGCGCGGGCTGCTCGGCGTGAGATTCGCGCCCGTTTGACCCTGGCTCGAGATCAGCTGCAGCTTCAGGGTCTGCAGACCTGGAAAAGCGGCGAACAAACCGCTGAAATCGAGATCCATGATCGCGGCCGCGTCGGCACATTCGAAACGATAGCTGGCCTTCCAGTCGGCATGGCCACCCGCGACCGAAGTGGTCGCATAAGGCGACTGCACCTCGACCGTCGCCAGGGCACATCGCGCAGCCGGCGCCATGCTCAGCAAGCGGGCACCCGCGCGCAACGCCTCTTCCGCGCGCGCCACGGCGGTCTGTTGTGCTGCATCCGTCGGCGCGTGCTCGAAGCCGACAATGCCTTCCCCATCGGCCGTCAGCGCCAGTTCGACGCCGCGGGTATCCAGCGCAACATCCATGTGCGCGGTCCCATGCTGATGAACGCCGTGCGCTGCGGCAAGAACCGGCAACAGCAGGAGCGGCAGAATGGTCAGACGAAATCGGGATGTCACGGCGCTGCTCACTTGGCTCGGGGGGACGCATGAACCGTTACGTTATAACGCCAACCTTGATCAGGGTCGTCGCTCGCGCAGCGGTGGTCACCGTGATGAGTTGCGTTCTGGGAGCCTGCAACCGCACCAACGACACACCACGATCAGCAATTGCGGCTGCGCCGGATTTTGACGAGATCAACTGATCGCTGACAAAGGCGCCGAACAGCTCTTCTCGCCGCGTTGCCTCCTGTGCGGCGACGCGCTCGGCGCCCAGCGATGCCAGGGCCGATTGCGGCTCTGGTCAGGTCTACCGAGTCTGCGCTCCACGCACGGCCGCTTTGGGCGGCAAGTTGAACAGCGCCTGGAACACCAGAGCCCTCTCCCGGTCTCCCTCGATCGTTATGGCCCCGCTGGCCTCCATCGCTTCCAGCGGGATCTTGCCGTACACGAACCCGGCCATCGCCTCCGGCGTGGACGTGAACACGAGGTCGGCATCGGCAACCGGAGCGCGCGCCGGCGTCAGCGTTCCGTCTTCGATCCGCACCATGAAGGTCTCCTCGCCCAGACGAAAGCCGACCGAGAGCTTGAGGTCGGCTGCGAGGTGCGCCTTGAACATGGTACGGAACGACAGCATCAGCGAGGCCTTCGACAGTGGCAGCGTCGGGTCGTGGCACGGCGACCGGGCTGCCCACGCACCCAGCACCATCAGCAGCTGGTCCGCCTCGTAGCCCCAGTCGGTCAAACCGTAAACCTGGACCGAAGCCGGCGGCGGCAGCTTGCTGCGAATGACCAGCCCGTGGCCTTCCAGCGTTTCGAGCCTCTGCGTGAGCACGTTGGCGCTGAGCCCGGGCAACGATGCGCGGATGTCGTTGAAGCGGCGGGGTCCGAACATCAACTCGCGCAGGATCATCAGCGACCAGCGTTCCCCGACCAGTTCCAGCGCATGGGCGGTGCCGCAGGCGTCGTCATACCAGCGGCGCACCTCGACGGGCGCGTCAGCTTTCTTTTTAGTTATTTTTGCTAATTTCATGATTGACAATAGTAACCTTGACGGATAGTTTGCGCAAACCGAAAGGGCTACTTCCGGCGGAGCAGCCAGACTGGACTACCGAGACGGGTGACCTGCCACCCCCAAAGAAAGGATGACGCAACAATGCCCCGAATGATCTTCGTGAACTTGCCCGTCGCTGACCTGGCCCGGTCCATCGCCTTCTACGAGGCGGTGGGCGCCACTCGCAGCCCGCAGTTCAGCGATGAAAGCGGCGCGTGCATGGTGCTCTCGGACACGATCTTCGTCATGTTGCTCACCCATGAGAAGTTCGCCTCCTTCACCAGCCGCCCGATCGGCGACCGCGCGACCACGCATACGCTGCTGGCCCTTTCCTGCGATAGCCGAGAGGCGGTACTCGCCCAACTGGACGCCGCGGTGAACGCGGGCGGCAAGCCAGACCCGACAGCCACACAGGATTACGAGGGCTTCATGTACGGCCGAAGCTATGAGGATCCGGATGGCCACATCTGGGAGATCTTCTGGATGAATCCTGAGGCCGTGAACCCGCCAGTCGCGACCCCCGAATAGGAGACGAACATGGGAATGCCCGCAAAAAACCGAATCTGCCTCTGGTACGACGGCAGCGCCGAAGAGGCGGCGCGCTTCTACGCCGAACATTTCCCGGACTCGTCGGTCGACGCGGTATACCGCGCGCCGGGCGATTACCCGTCGGGCAAGGAAGGCGACGTGCTGACCGTCGAGTTCTCGGTCCTCGGGATTCCGTGTCTCGGGCTGAACGGCGGTCCTGCCTTCAAGCACAGCGAAGCGTTTTCCTTCCAGGTCGCCACCGCCGATCAAGCCGAGACAGACCGCTACTGGAACGCGATCGTCAACAACGGCGGCCAGGAAAGTGCCTGCGGCTGGTGCAAGGACAAATGGGGCCTGAGCTGGCAAATAACCCCGGTTGCATTGACCGAGGCGATCGCCGACCCCGACCGCGCCGCCGCCAAGCGGGCTTTCGAAGCCATGATGCACATGCGAAAAATCGACATCGCCGCGATTGAGGCGGCCCGCCGCGCCTGAGCGGCACCGCGCCTGAGCGGCACAACCTCCAAGGAGAAACCCATGTCCTTCCTCGACATCACCGTGATCCCGGTACCCACTGCCAACAAGGCCGCCTACCTGGAACACTCTCGACAATCGACGCCGCTGTTCAAGGACTACGGCGCGATCGGCATCACCGAATGCTGGGGCGAAGATGTACCCGACGGCAAACTGACCGATTTCAAGAAGGCCGTTGCCCTCGAGCCAGGCGAGACCGTCGTCGTCGGCTGGATCACCTGGCCGGATCGCGCGACCCGCGACAGCGCGTGGGAAAAGCTGATGCAGGACGAGCGGATGCAGAGCATGACCATGCCGTTTGATGGCAAACGCATGATCCTGGGTGGCTTCGAGGTGTTGCTCGGGGGCTAGAGCGCATGGCAGGGCGATGCGACGTCGGACAACGACGCATGGATCCGAACCGGGTCGGCTGATGACGATCGCAGCCGTCGCGGCTCCCCGGTGATAAAATGCGCGCAACCGTTCGCCGCCGGAACTCGATGCGACTGCCCCTCACCTGGTGTCTGATCGCGATGGCGCCTGCCATCGGCGCACAGAGTGTGCCAATTCCCGCAAACACCGGCCTCTGCCTGACCGCCGAGGAAGCGGCGCTGGTGCAACTGGTGAACGCCTATCGTGTGCAGAACGGCAAGGCGGCGCTGCCGGCGACCCGCTGGCTGAGCACCACCGGTCAGTTCAAGGTGTGGGACCGGATCGCCAACGGTGCAGTCGGCGGCGACTGCAATTCGCACAGTTGGTCGGGGGCGATGCCGTCGCTGTGGCAGGCGGTCTGCTACACGCCGGATCATGCCCAGTCGGCGCAGATGTGGGCGAAACCGCGGCAGATTTCCGCCAATGTCTACAGCGGCAACGGTTTCGAGATCACCGCCGACTCCGGCGCCCCGATGACCGCGGCGCAGGCACTGTCACAATGGCAAGCGAGCCCGGCGCACCGCGATGTAATACTCAATCAGGGTGCCTGGGCCGGCGTCACCTTCCGTGGTCTCGGTGTCGGCATCGCCGGCAACTATGCGGTGGTCTGGTTCGGCGATGCCGTGGATTCCGCAGGCCCCTTGAATGCCTGCCAGAACGAAACCGTTTTTGTCGCCACCTTCGAATAGCCCGTCGCAGCTTTTTTACGAATGCGCCCCGGATCGCGCGGGCTTGCAACCACAGACGGTGCCACAATCGCGCGGTCCGAATCGCGGACTGCCCCGACTCATCGCATGCGCCTGCTGCCCGCCCTGTTCTGCCTGAGCCTGCTGGCTGCGTGTTCCGGGCCGGAGCCGCCCGCACCACCCGCGGCCGCAACACCCCCTGCTGCGCCCACGCCGCCGCCAATACCGGAGGACGATCTCTACGTGCTGGCGGTGGGCGGTAACGGCTTTCGTGCAGACATGGATCTGGCCGCACTGCGCCGGCGCTACGGGGTCGAAGCTGTTGTCGAACAGGAGGTGCCGCTGGGCGAAGGACAGACCGAGCCCGGCGCCGTAATTCATCCCAACGACCCGACCCGACGTGCATTCGTCTATTTCGTCGACGGCAATGTCGCCGGTCCGATCACGGCGATCCAGATCCGCGATCCGGAGTCGCGCTGGAGCGGTCCGATGGGTCTGCGCCTGGGCATGACTTCGCTCGATCTCGAACGCCTCAATGGCAAGCCATTCCGCTTCCTCGGTTTCGAGTGGGATTACGGCGGCTACGTAAGCAACTGGACCGATGGCGGACTGTCGACTGCCTTGCTGGCGCCAGGGCAGTTGGCGGTACGCCTGTCGCCGCCAGTGCTGAGCGAGGGCGTCGAGCGCGCCAAAGGTTATCCGATGGGCGATTCCGAGTTCACTTCGGACATCCCGCCGATTCGCGAGCAACCCCCTGTGGTCTCCGAAATGGGACTGGGCTTCGTGCCGGCGGCACCCGCAAGCGTCGAACCAGCCGCCGAACCGGCGGCGACCGGGAAGACGGAAGCCGAGACCGCACCCGCCGGCTGAAGCGACTGCGCATGCCGACCGCCCTGGGTTCCATCCGATAAATCGGCGAACCCGGGCGCGTGCAAACGAGGGAACATCCACGCTAGGCTTTCGGCATCCGACCATTGAACCCCTGGCCTTGCCGGAAGCTGCCCACCACGATCTGCATTTCCGCTGCTACGGTGATGGACCGCCACTGCTGCTGATCCACGGCCTCGGCTCCAGCGGCGACGACTGGGCTTTCCAGATCGGCCCGCTGGCGCAGCATTGCCGGCTCATCGTCCCTGATTTGCGCGGCTGTGGCGCCAGTCCGGTGGGTCATGGCGAGGTCTCGATTCGAGGCTTCGGCGCTGACTTGTGGTCACTGCTGGATCATCTGGACATCGGCCAGGTGGCGCTTGCCGGTTTCTCGATGGGCGGCGCCGTTGCGCTGGAGATGGCCCTGCAGCAGGGTCCACGGGTGGCGCGACTGGTCACCATCAACAGCCTGCCCAGCTACCGCGTCGACCATTGGCGCAAGTGGCTGGAACTGAATCTGCAGATCGCGATGGTGAAGACGCTGGGTTTGCCGCGTACCGCGCGGATGGTCGCACGCCGCTTGTTTCCGGCGCCGCACCAGACCGCCATGCGCCAGCGCGTCATCGACGTGCTTGGCGCCAACCGCATCGAACCATACCTGCGCTGCGCACGTGCGCTGGCGCAGTGGTGCGCGGCCGAGCACGTCGAGCGCTTGCAACCGCCGCATCTGATGATTGCCGGCGAACTCGACTACACCGGGCTCGACGAGAAGCGCACCTGGGCTCGCCGGATGCGCGCGGAACTGGCGGTCGTCTCCGGCTCGCGCCACGGAACGCCGTTCGATTCGATCGGCGCGACCAATGCCTGCCTGCTGGCGTTTTTCGGCGGCCAACCGGTGCCTGACGACCTCGCCATCGATGCCGTACATGCCATACCCGCCGGACCACCGGAATTGCCGCCGGAGGTGCAGGCATCACCGCGAAATGTTGCCCGGACTGTCACCAAACACAACGCAAGTATCTGAAAGAAAAGCTTTTCCGCAAAGGACGCAAAGGACGCAAAGGAAAGCAAAGCCAGCAGGACATCAACACCTGGGTTCTTGGCTCTCTTTGCGTCCTTTGCGTCCTTCGCGGACAAAAAAAGACAGTCCGCATGGTCGCCGCCAGTTCGATCCGCGAACAAGCGCACCGACAGGGGCGACCGGGACTCTCACCGAACATGCCGTAAGTCTTTGATTGTCATGTGGTAGCGGACTTACTCCGCGAGAGCGTTCGCGGGATGAACCCGCTCCCACGGTCGGGGCGATCGGGACTGGCGCTTTTCGCTCGAACTTTGCCGGAGGCAAAACGCAAAAACCTCGGCCTGGTCCGAATGCAACCGGAACCAGGCCGAGGTCGTTCACGTCAGGTCCTCGCGGACCTGATTACCGCACTACGCCAGATCGAAACGATCCAGGTTCATCACCTTGCCGAACGCCTTCGCGAAATCCTGCGCGAACTTGCCCTGCGCGTCGGCTGCGGCATACACCTCGGCCAGCGAACGCAGTTGCGAGTTGGAACCGAACACCAGGTCGACGACGGTTCCGGTCCACTTGAGCTCGCCGGTCTTGCGGTCGCGACCTTCGAGCACGTTGGCGTCGGCCGCCGAACGCTTCCACGCCGTGCTCATGTCGAGCAGATTGACGAAGTAGTCGTTGCTGAGCGTCTCCGGACGCTTGGTGAAGACGCCGTGCTGGGCCTGGCCGACGTTGGCGTTCAGCGCTCGCAGACCACCGATCAGCACCGTCATCTCGGGCGCCGTCAGATTGAGCAACTGCGCCTTGTCGATCAACAGCTCGGCCTGGGCACCCTCAAAGCCCTTCTTCACGTAGTTGCGGAAGCCGTCGGCATTCGACTCCAGCACTGCGAAAGAGTCGACGTCGGTTTGCGCCTGCGAAGCATCGGTACGACCCGGACTGAACGGCACGGACACATTCTGGC
Source organism: uncultured Rhodanobacteraceae bacterium (assembly GCA_937928755.1). Lineage (GTDB taxonomy): Bacteria > Pseudomonadota > Gammaproteobacteria > Xanthomonadales > SZUA-5 > JADKFD01. The sequence continues at coordinate 37,978 of CALEZI010000058.1, forward strand.
CGCCCTTCGCCGCCGCAGCTTCCACCGCTGCGCATCCGCCGAGCACGATCAGATCGGCCAGCGAGATCTTCTTGCCGCCGGACGCCGACGCGTTGAAGTCGTTCTGGATGCCTTCCAGCACGGCCAGCACCTTCGCCAGTTGCGCCGGCTGGTTGGCTTCCCAGTCCTTCTGCGGGGCGAGGCGAATGCGCGCGCCGTTGGCGCCGCCGCGCTTGTCGCTGCCGCGGAACGAGGACACCGAAGCCCACGCCGTGCTGACCAGTTCGGAGATCGACAGGCCGGAGGCGAGCAGTTTGCCTTTCAGCGCGGCGATATCCTGTGCGTCGACCAGCGCGTGATCCACTGCCGGAACCGGATCCTGCCAGATCAGCTCTTCGCTCGGAACCAACTTGCCGAGATAGCGCGAGCGCGGACCCATGTCGCGGTGGGTCAGCTTGAACCAGGCGCGCGCATAGGCGTCGTGGAACTCCTGCGGATTCTGATGGAAGTGGCGCGAGATCTTCTCGTAGGCGGGATCGAAGCGCAGCGACAGGTCTGCCGTGGTCATCATCGGGCGGTGCTTCTTCGACGGATCATGCGCGTCGACGACCATGTGTTCTTCGCGCACGTCCTTCGGATGCCACTGCCAGGCGCCGGCGGGACTCTTGCTGAGTTCCCACTCGTAGCCGAACAACACGTCGAAGTAGCCCATGTCCCAGGTCGTCGGGTTCGGCTTCCATGCACCCTCGATGCCACTGGTGATGGTATCGCCACCCTTGCCGCTGCCGAAGGCGTTCTTCCAACCGAGGCCCTGCTCTTCGATGTCGGCGCCTTCCGGTTCGCGGCCGACATTGGAGTCGGGACCGGCACCGTGCGCCTTGCCGAAAGTGTGGCCACCGGCAACCAGCGCAACGGTTTCGTAGTCGTTCATTGCCATGCGCGCGAAGGTTTCGCGTACATCACGACCCGAAGCCACCGGGTCCGGGTTGCCGTCCGGGCCCTGCGGATTCACGTAGATCAGGCCCATCTGCACTGCGCCCAGCGGATTCGCCAGTTGGCGATCCCCGGAATAACGGCTGTTGGCCTTGTCGCTGGTCGCCAACCATTCATTCTCGAAGCCCCAGTTGATCTCGTCCTCGGGCTCGTAGATGTCGGCACGACCACCGGCGAACCCGAAGGTCTTGAAGCCCATCGAATCCATTGCCACGTTGCCGGCGAGCACCAGCAAATCGGCCCACGACAGCTTGCGACCGTACTTCTGCTTGATCGGCCACAGCAGGCGACGTGCCTTGTCGAGGTTGCCGTTGTCGGGCCAGCTGTTCAGCGGCGCAAAGCGCTGCGCACCGGTGCCGGCGCCACCGCGGCCGTCGGCGATGCGATAGGTACCCGCCGCGTGCCAGGTCATGCGCACGAACAAACCACCGTAATGACCATAATCGGCGGGCCACCAGTCCTGCGAGTCGGTCATCAGCGCGGTGAGGTCCTTGACCACGGCATCCAGGTCGAGCGACTTGAACTCCTCGGCGTAGTTGAAGTCCTCGTCCATCGGGTTGGTCTTGGAGGACTGCTGGTGCAGGATCTTCAAGTTCAGTTGGTTCGGCCACCAGGTCGCGTTGGTCGGCGCACCGCCCACGACGTGACTGCCGGCACCGCCCGCGAACGGGCACTTCGATTCGTTTGACATGGTTCTCTCCCTCGGTTGTTGGGAAACGCTGCGGCCTGCAATCTAGTGCGCAGCTTCCCATAGATCAATACAATTGTATTGATTGAATCAATAGCGTGAATGAATCATTGGGGCTCGCAATCAGCCAACGAAGTGTCGAACGAGCACGCAGCCGTTCTTGCCAGCGCAGCGACGCAATCCAGGAATTTGCCGTTCCCGGCATTTCTGGATTGCCGGCTCGCTCCGCTCCTCGCGATGACGACCTGTTGGGACGCTCCCCCGGGTCGCTCGCCTCGCACTCGCTCCCGGTTATGTTAATCCCGTTTTGTTCCCAGGGTGCCTGCAGCGCAAGCTGCAACGGGACGAAAGCCGGCAGCAGCAGACCACGCCGCGCCAGGCACGAGCTTGATCGAGGTCAGGTTGCCAACCGCGGCAAAGGACATCGCCGCCGGGCGTCGGAAATTTCCTACAGCAAAATCAGCGTTCAGAGGATGCCGCGACCAGCCGACCATGGCGATGCTTGCGCCTCCAAACTTGTCGTCGAGGAGTCGTCGCATGCACCTGCGCATCGGGTTGTTGCACCTGCTACTGTGCTGCTGGACGACCGGCGTCGCGGCCGAGCTCCGGGTCACCGAGTGTCGTGGCGAACACGGCGAACGCGTGTTCGGCGATAGCGCCAACTGTGCCGGTGCGATCGTCCGCGAATGGACACTTTCGCGGCCGCCTGCCGCACCCGCGTCCGCTGCGGCGACCGCAAACAACACCCCGGCCACGGGTGGTCGCCAGCGCCGCAGCAAGGGCCGCGCAAGCGCCAACCCGCCGCAACTGTCCTTCCTGTGCAGTGCAGGGGCATTGACCTGGTACCAGCACAGCCCCTGTCGCAGCAGCGCGGCGAAAGGCGAGTCGGTGCGGCAGACCAGGGTCACGCGACAACAGGCTTGTCGCGAGGTGACGCGTCCGGCGTCGGCGCTGCGACCCGGCAGCGAGCGCGACGAGCGCGCCGGTCCCTATGCGCGCGCTACCGGGCGCGACCCGTGTCGCTGAGTCTGCAGCCGCCCTCTTCCTGTTCGCGGGGAAATTCATCCAGCACGCGTCAGGCCGCGCCGGGCAGCACCAATCCCTTGGGCATCGTGTAACCGCGGACGAACTGATAACAGGCGTCGGCATCCAGCGGTCGTGCCAGCCAATAGCCCTGGATCTCGTCGCAATTCTCGCCGCGCAGGAAGGTCAACTGGCGTTCCGTCTCGACGCCCTCGGCGACCACGCTCAGACCGAGCGAATGCGCCATCAGCACGATCGTCGAGGTCAGCACTTCGTCGTCGACATTGTGCTCGATGCCGTCGACGAAGGTCTTGTCGATCTTGACGGTGTCGATGGCCAGGCCGCGCAGATAGCTCAGCGAGGAATAGCCGGTGCCGAAGTCGTCGATCGCCACACGCACGCCGATTTCGCGCAGTTCGGCGATCGTCTGGCTGGTGCGTTTCGGGTCGGCCATCAACGCGCTCTCGGTCAGTTCGATCTCCAGCCAGCTGGACGACAGCCGGTGGCCATCGAGCACCATCTTGACCAGTTCCGCGAATCCACCGCGGGTCAGTTGCACCGCCGACACGTTCACCGCAATGCGCAAATCGGGCAAGCCACTGTCGGCCCACGCGCGCGCCTGCGACAGCGCCTGGCGCAAGGCCCATTCGCCGAGCGGCAGGATCAGACCGGTTTCTTCGGCGAGCGGAATGAACCGCGAGGGTGGCACGTGGCCGAGGTCGGCCGAGCGCCAGCGCAGCAGCGCTTCGACACCGGTGATGCGACCGCTGCGCAGACTCAGCTTGGGTTGGTAAACCAGCCGGATCTCGTCGCGATCCAGCGCCTTGCGCAGCGCCGACTCCAGACGCGTGCGCTCGCTCGCGTCCTCGGCCATGCGCGCCGAATACACGCGGTAGGTATTGCGTCCGCGCGCCTTGGCCTCGTACATGGCGGCGTCGGCGTGGCGCAGCAACTCATCCATGTTGCGGCCGTGATCCGGGTAATAGGCAATGCCGATCGACGGCGAGATCGCGATCTCCTGTCCACCCACCAGCAATGGGCCGGCGAATCCATCGAGGATCTCGCCAGCGAGGCGCTCGACGCCCTCGTTGCTGGTATCGCCGGTGGCGATCACGGTGAACTCGTCGCCGCCGAACCGCGCCACGTTGTCGGCATCGCCGACCACGTGCGCCAGGCGCCGCGCGGCCTGGCGCAACAACTCGTCGCCCGCAGCGTGTCCCAGCGAGTCGTTGACGTGCTTGAAGCGATCCAGGTCCATGAACATCAGCGCGAAGCGCCGGCTGCCGCCGCTGTCGATGCGCTGGCGCAGTCGCTGGCGCAGGAAGGCGCGATTCGGCAACGAGGTCAATTGATCGAAATGGGCCAGGTAGCGCAGACGTTGTTCGGCGCGCTTGCGATCGGTGATGTCGGCCATCACCGCAACAAAATGACTGCGCTCGCCTTCGGGCGACAGCACCTCGGCAATCTGCAGCCACGCGATGAAGTCGTCGCCGGAGCGACGTCGCTGCCACATTTCGCCAGACCAGTGTCCGCGACTCTGCAACTCCTCGCGGACCTCGCTGAAGAACTCCTTGGTGTGTTTCACCGAGTCGAGCATGCTGGTCGGTTGGCCGGCCAGTTCCTCGGCGGTGTATCCGGTCAGGCGCAGGAACGCAGGATTGGCGGACACGAAGCAGAACGCGAGGTCGGTGATGCACACGCCTTCGAGCATGTGGCGGATGACCTCGGCGCTGATGCGTCGCTGCGCTTCTTCGCCGCGTTCGCGCTCGATCACGCGGAAGGTCCCGGCGACGAGCGTGGGTTTGCCGGCCTCATCGCGCGTCACCACCCGGCCATGGGCACGAACCCAGTTCCAGTGACCGGCCACATCGCGCAGCCGGTATTCGACCTCGTACTGTTCGCGGACACCGTTCAGATGGTCATCGATGGCGGTCTCGACACGTTGCCGGTCGTCGCGATGAATGACCCGCTCGCGCCAGTTCTTGCCACTGGTCGACATCTGGTCCTTGAACCCCAGGACCGCGTCGGCACTGGCCCAGGACAGCAGATCGTTGTCCACTTCCCAGATCCAGAAACTGTCGCCGCTGCCCCACAGCGCCCACATCAAGCGCTGGTCCGAGGCCATCGCCGCCGGCAGCAGCGCATGGGTTCGCACTGCCGAGCGCCGACCCAGCAGCCAGCCGGCCAGGGCGAAGACGACGATTCCCAACAGCGCCAACAACGGCGCCGCAGACTCGAGCGAAATCTTCTGCGCGTATGCACATTGCGGAAAACAAGCCAGGATCGGCCCGAGCAAGATGCTGATCGCTGGCGTTCGCTGCATCGCGTGATTTCTCCCCTCCATGCATTCTAGCCGGGCGCGAAGGTGATTGGCTCTGGTGGCCGCATCCGGCGGCTGCCGCGGCACGCTGCGCAAGGGTCCGAGTGGCGCGTGGATGCGCAGAATGCGGGATAGAATCGCGCGACGCCGATTCGCCATGGACCCATGGAACTTCAGACCGCACCGGATTTCGACGAACTCGCAAGTGTCCTGCGCGCACTCAACGCCGGGCTCGGCGCCGCCGACCTGCACGGCAGCCTGTGCGGATTTCTGTGTGCCGGCGGCCAGGAACTGCATCGTTTTCTCGATGCGGTGTCGCTGCAGGAACTGCTGCTCGCGGACGCCGATGTCGCCGCGCGCTCGACGCTGGCCCGGCTGTTCCGTGCCAGCCAGAGCGATCTCGACGACGAGCTCTGCACCTTCGAACCGCTGTTGCCCGATGGAGAACGTCCGCTGGGCGAACGCACGGATGCGCTGTTGCAATGGTGCCAGGGATTCGTCGGCGGTCTCGGGCTCGGCGGTTTTGCCGACGAACGAACATTGTCTGCAGACGGGCGTGAGGTGCTGCGCGACCTGCTCGAGATCGCCCGTACGGAGGTCAGCCACGACGCCGACGAGGAAGTCGACGAGACCGCACTGGCGGAACTGGTCGAGTTCGCACGCATGGGCGCGCTGCTGCTGCGCGAGGACCTGCGCGGCAAGGAGGCGCTGAAGTCATGAGCGTTGTCGCCAACGAACACCGACGCCGCCGACGCCAGTTGATGGAACTGGCCGGCGACGGCGCCATCATCATCGTGCCGGCGGCGCCCGAGCGCATCCGCAACAACGACGCGCACTATCCGTACCGGCAGGACAGCGACCTGGTCTATCTGACCGGTTTCGCGGAACCGGAATCGGCGCTGGTGCTGGTGCCGGGCCGCGAGGCCGCCGAGACCATCCTGTTCTGTCGCGAACGCGATCGGGCACGCGAGCAATGGGACGGACCGCGCCTCGGGCCGGAGCAGGCGCCGAGCGAACTGTTGGTCGACGATGCCTTCCCGATCACCGATATCGACGACATCCTGCCCGGGCTGGTGGAAGGTCGCGAGCGCGTCTATTACCACTTCGGGCGCGACGCCGAATTCGACCTGCGCGTGCTCGGCTGGATCAACCGCGTGCGCGCCGAAGTGCGTCGCGGCGCCCGCGCGCCGCACGAGATCATCGCGCTCGGTTATCTGCTGCACGAACTGCGGCTGTTCAAGAGTCGCGGCGAAGTGCAACTGATGCGGCGCTCGGCGCGCATCGCCGCCGAAGCGCACACGCGCGTGCTGAACATGTGCCAGCCGGGCATGACCGAGTTCGAGATCGAGGCAGAGATTCTGCACACCTTCCGCCGCCACCAGGCCGTGCCCGCCTACGAGCCGATCGTCGCCGCCGGCGCCAATGCCTGCGTGCTGCATTACCGCGCCAACCAGTCGCAGTTGCGCGACGGCGATTTGTTGCTGGTCGATGCCGGCGCCGAGTACAACTGTTACGCCAGCGACATCACGCGCACGATTCCGGTCAATGGCCGCTACTCGCCCGAGCAGCGCGCCATCTATCAACTGGTGCTGGATGCGCAGCTCGCGGCCATCGCAGAGGCCCGCCCGGGACGCCACTGGAACGACGTGCATGACGCCGCGGTCAAGACCATCACCGCCGGCCTGATCAAGCTCGGCCTGCTCAAGGGGTCGTTGGCGAAGAACCTGAAGGACGAGCGCTACAAGGAGTTCTACATGCACAAGACCGGCCATTGGCTCGGTCTGGATGTGCACGACGTCGGCGATTACCGCATCGACGGCCATCCGCGCCTGATCGAGCCGGGCATGGTGATGACCGTCGAGCCCGGCATCTACATCGCGCCCGACGCCCTCGATGTGCCGCTGCGCTGGCGCGGCATCGGAGTGCGCATCGAAGACGATGTGCTGGTGACCCGGAACGGGCCCGAGGTGCTGACCGCTGGCGTGATCAAGGACGTCGATGCGATCGAGGCCGCCATGGCGCAGGCGGCAGCCGCACGGCCCGCCCCGGTCGCGGCGAGGCGACGCAGCAAGCGCGCCGCATGAATTTCGCGCTGCTGGCCGACCTGATCCTGGTCGTCCACACGCTGATCATCGCCTTCATCGTCGTCGGCCTGCCGCTGATCTGGATCGGCGCATGGCGTGGTTGGGACTTCGTGCGGCGACCGCTGTTTCGCCTCGCTCACCTGGCCACCATCGCCTTCGTGGTCGCCCAGACCTGGCTCGACCAGTTGTGCCCGCTGACCGTCTGGGAAGCAGCGCTGCGCCGCAAAGCCGGCCAGAGTCACCACGACCAACCGTTCATTGCCCACTGGCTCGGCGAACTGATCTTTGTCGATGCCTCGCTGGCCGTGCTGGCGTGGGTGTACAGCCTGTTCGGGCTGGCCGTCGGGTTGACCCTGTGGTGGGTGCCGATTCGCTGGCGTCGCGCCTGAGCGCTAAAAGGAGCAAGGTCAGAAAATGGGCGACCCACCCCGGCGCACGCTCGCACCATGACCCGATTCTGGGCCCTGCCCTCTGACCACTGCCCCGTTTTTGTGTCGCCAAGGCGGCACAACCGCGACTCTACAGAACATCCTCTAAACGTTTGATTATAGACCAATTATTTGTAGGTCACGTTGCCTGCGCAGCGGGCTACGTGACAATGGACAGCGTCACGTAGCCTGCTGCGCAGGCAACGTGACCTACTTCCGTGTGTTCTTTGCGTGAACAAGCGCACCGACAGGAGCGACCGGGACACTCACCAAACATAACGCAAGCATCTGAAAGAAAAGCCTTTTCCGCAAAGGACGCATAGGAAAGCAAGGCAAGGCCAGCAGAACATCAACACCTGGGTTCTTGGCTCTCTTTGCGTCCTTTGCGTCCTTTGCGGACAAAAAAGGCAGTGCGCATGGTCGCCGCCAGTTCGATGCGCGATCGAGCGCACCGCCAGGGGCGACCGGGACTTTCATCGTGACGACCCACCCGGTCCCAACGTCGACCTGACCCAACTTCCGGACTATTGCGTGATGATATCTTTGTGATATCTTTTGCACACCAACGGAGGAGAGAGACCATGACCAAGGAAATCCGCAAGTCGACGCTGCCTGGAATCCCGATGCTGCTGCTGTTGCTGGTCGTGCTGCTGGTGACGGTGTACCTGATGATTCGCGCCATCGATGCGCAGCATGTTGTGCTCGGCCTGGTGCTGGCATTGGCGGGCTTCGTCGAGTTCTTCCTCCTGTTCGGCCTGTTCATGGTGCAACCCAACAACGCGGTGGTGCTGCAGTTGTTCGGTCGTTACGTCGGCACCGTGCGCGACGAAGGACTGCGCTGGGCCAATCCCTTCCTGTCCAAGCGAGCGGTATCGCTGCGCGTGCGCAACTTCGAATCGAGCAAGCTCAAGGTCAACGAGCTGGAAGGTTCGCCGATCGAGATCGCCGCCGTCGTCGTCTGGCAAGTGGTCGATTCGGCCGAGGCGCTGTTCCTCGTCGACGATTACGAAAACTTTGTCCACGTGCAGTCCGAGTCGGCGCTGCGCCAGATGGCGACCAGCTATCCCTACGACCTGCACGACGACGTCAAGGTCGCGCTGCGCAGTCATTCCTCGGAAATCTCCGAACACCTGCAGAAGGAAATCCAGGACCGCCTGTCGCAAGCCGGCGTCAAGGTGATCGAGGCGCGCATCAGCCACCTCGCCTACGCCGCCGAAATCGCCAGTGCGATGTTGCGCCGGCAGCAGGCTCACGCGGTGATTGCGGCGCGCACGCTGATCGTCGAAGGCGCGGTCAGCATGGTCGAACTGGCCCTCGACCAATTGAGCAAGCGCGGCGTCGTCGATCTCGACGAAGAGCGCAAGGCAGCAATGGTCAGCAATCTGCTGGTGGTGCTGTGCAGCGACAACGATGCCCAACCGGTGGTGAACACGGGCAGCCTTTACGGCTGATCGACCATGGCCGAACGCAAAGCCTATCCGCTGCGCATCAACGCCGAAGTGCTGGATGCCATGCAGCGCTGGGCCGACGACGAGCTGCGCAGCCTGAACGCGCAGATCGAATACGTGTTGCGCGATGCACTGCGCCGCGGTGGACGCATGAAGCCTGCGTCCACCGCGAATGACGGCGACGAAACCAATCCCTGATCGGTCGCGGATCAAACCGCGAACAAGGAGAATGAGATGACCAAACAACTGTGGATCCTGGGCGCCGCACTTTGCTGCGGCTGGGTTCCCGCACTGGCTGGTGCCGCGGACGAAGCGTCGACCTGCATGCAGCGCACCGAGAGCATCCTTGCAGCGCTCGACGAAGGCGACTACGCGAAGTCGCGCGTCGATTTCGACGAGCGCATGTCGGCCGCGCTCAGCGCCGAGCAGTTGCGCGGCGTGTGGGAATCGCTGCCGGCTCAGGTCGGCAAGCGCCTGGCGACGGGCGACGGACGCAGCAAGCCGACCGGCGACGGCGCAGTGGCGACGATTCCGCTGCAATACGAGAAAGCCTGGCTGGAACTGGAGGTCAGCTGCGATGCCGCGGGCAGCGTGCGCGGCTTGTTCGTGAAACCGGGCGCCGCCCCGGGTGCGGCCGGTCCGGCGGCGTCAGAGCAGTGGAATGAACGCGAGTTGGCGGTCGAAAATGCCGGCCTGAGCCTGCCCGGAAGCTTGACGCTGCCGACCGCTGCGCCGATCGCTGGCGTGGTGCTGGTTCACGGCTCCGGCCCGAACGATCGCGACGAGACCATCGGCCCGAACAAGGTTTTCCGCGACTTCGCCCATGGTCTGGCCGAACGCAACATCGCCGTGTTGCGCTACGACAAACGCAGCCGCGCGCACCCGCAGAGTTTCGCGGGCAAGCCATTCACCGTCGACGAAGAAGTCGTCGACGATGCGGTGGCCGCGTTGAAGCTGCTCGGTGCCCAGCCGGAACTCGCCGGCAAACCGATCTTCGTCGTCGGCCATAGTCTCGGCGCGCTGCTGGCTCCACGCATCGCAGCGCGCTCCGAGGTTGCCGGCGTGGTCATGCTGGCCGCGCCCGCGCGCCCGCTGACCGAGATGATGCCGTTCCAGATGAGCTACATCTTCAACCTGGATGGCGCCATCAGCGACGAGGAGCGCGCAAAGATCGATGAGGTCAAGGCGCAGGCCGCACGCATAAATGCGCTGACCGACGCCGACCGGGACGACCTCACGCCGCTGCTCGGCGCACCGGCCAGCTATTGGCTCGACCTCGCCGACTACGATGCCTTCGCGCAGGCGCGCAACCTTGGCAAGCCGATCCTGATGCTGCAAGGCGCGGGCGACTATCAGGTCACGATGAAGGATGACTTTGCGCCGTGGCAGAAGCAGATGGAGTCCGTCGACGGCTTCGCGACGCGCAGCTTCCAAGGCCTCAGCCACCTGTTCATGCCCGCTGGCGACCCGCCGGGCCCGAACGACTATCAGACAGCCGGCCACGTCGATGCCACCGTGATCGATGCGCTCGCCGAGTGGATCAAGTCGCAACGATCGTAGATCCCGCCCCCGCTGCTGGCCTCAACTCGAAAGGAGCGCCCGCCTGCTGCGCGAGATCGCCGGGTTTCCGCCGCCTGCGCAATCGGCGATGCTTGTGGTCCGTACTCGCACCCAAAGCCCGATGCTTGAAATGCCCCTGCTGGTTGGCCTTTCCCTGCTGCTGCAGTTCATCTGCCTGGTGCACGTGGTGCGCAGCGGCAGACCGTACTGGTGGTTCTTCATCATCATCATGGGCTCCTACCTTGGCGTTGCCGTGTACGCGTTCACCCAGATCCTGCCCGATTTGCAGCACGATCCTCGGACACGCCGCGCCGCGCGCGGACTGGCCAAGAAGCTCGATCCGCAGAAGGATCTGCGCCAACTGCGCGACGAACTGGCGCGCGCCGACACGTTGCAGAACCGCCTTCGACTCGGCAACGAATTTCTTGAATTCGGTGAAGCCGGAGAAGCCGAATCGGTGTTCCGCGATTGCCTCAAGGGCATGTATGCGACCGATCCGGACATTCTGCTGGCATTGGCCAAGGCGCAGTTCGCCCAGGACAAGGTTGCCGATGCCAATGCGACATTGAACACACTGATCGCCGCCAATCCGGGTTACAAGTCTGCCGACGGGCATCTGCTCTATGCGCGTACGCTCGAAGGCCTGAACCGGCTGCAGGAAGCGCTGAACGAATATGACGTGCTCGACGAGTCCTATCCCGGCGAGGAAGCGCGCGTACGCAAGGCCGAATTGCTGATCAAGCTCGGCCGCAACGACGACGCGCGGGCAACGCTGCAACGGTCACTCGAACGCACGCGCATCGCGCCCGCGTATTACCGCAAGGCGCAGAGCGAGTGGATCGCGCGGGCGAAGAAGCTGGTATAGGAGCGACGTGCACGTCGCTCCTACGGGCAAGACTCGCGCAACCCGAGAGCCCCGGCGATGTCGCGCCAGTCGAAGGCCGACACCGCCTGGTCATCGTGCACCGCAAAGAAAACGCCGTGCGGGAAAGCACTGGTCGGCGTCGACTGCAGGTGGATGCCGTCGGTATTTCTGGTGTTGCGCCCGGCAAAACTGCCGAGGTGCTTGAGCGTGGCGCGGTCGAACACCTGAAATCGGTTGCCATCGTCGCGCTGGTCGGTGGCCACCCAGTAGCCACTGCCGTCATTGCAGCTCCACAACGCGATGCCTTCGGCCTGGCCGTCGAAATGACTGGGATCGAGGTCGATGCCCAGGTACTGGCCGGTCATGTCGTAAACGCGCAGCGTACTGCCGGTTTCCATGTACTCCTCGGCGATCAACAGCCGGCCGTGCCGTGGGTCGCCGTAGATCGACTCGACCCAGCGCAGCGCGCCGCTGGCGCTGGTATCGCCGAAACTCGCGACGTGAACCGCCTCGAATCCATCATCGCCCTGGGTCAACCGGTAGTGCTTCACGCGCTCCGAGAGCTGCTCCAGCGGCGGCGGCGTACCGTCGGCCAGCTGGTAGCTGTCGGTGACATAGACATCGAGTTGAGTCGGCGATGTGCGCTCGATCCACAATCCGTAGGGCACCCTGAGCTCGGCAGCGCCGAAGATCAGCAGCGGCTCGAACTCAGGCAAGGACAGCAGCTGCACACGGTGATTGTCGCGCTCGACGACAAACAGCAGATCGTCGATCACGGCAATGCCGTTGGGGCGCTCGAACTGGCCGGGCGCCGTGCCCGAACTACCGATGCGACGCAGGTTGGCGCCACTGTCGGCATCGAAAACCACCAGATTGTCGGCATCCTTGGCCGACGCGAACAACCAGGTCTGCCCATCCGAGGAACTCCAACTGACCACCGAATCGATGTTGTCGACCGGCGCCGGCATGGTCGTGTAACGCTCGACCAGACGCACTCCGGAACTGCTGTCGACGGGTGCCTTGTGGGACGTGGAGCAGGCGGCGAGCAAAACCCATGCGCAGCACGCGCCGATGCCGCAACGCCGGGATAGCTGAATCATGCGGTGACCCTGGAACGCCCCACGGGCGGAGTGCCGATGCTATCGCTGCAGACACCCTCTCATGTACGTCGTTCGACGAGTATTTCGCCGGAAATGACCTTGTGTCGCGAGTGGTGGCTCACGGACCTCGCGACATGCGGTCGCTCCCTGCAGAGAGCAGGAGATCGCGGGGTAAACCCGCCCTCACAGAACACCCTCTAAACGTTTGATTGTAAAGTATTTACTTGTAGGTCACGTCGCCTGCGCAGCGGGCTACGTGACAATGGACAGCGTCACGTAGCCCGCTGCGCAGGCGACGTGACCTACTTCCGTGTGTTCTTTGCGCGAATAAGCGCACCGACAGGGGCGACCGGGACTCACCAGACATAACGCACGTATCTGAAAGTAGAGCTTTTTCCGCAAAGGACGCAAAGAACGCAAAGGACAGCAAAGCCAGCAGGACATCAACACCTTGGTTCTTGGCTCCCTTTGCGTCCTTTGCGTCCTTTGCGGACAAAAAGCAGTCCGCATGGTCGCGCCAGTTTGTGCGCGAACAAGCGCACCGACAGGGGCGACCGTGACTCCCACAGAGAGCAAGATCTCGCGCAACAAGCCCGCTCCAACGATCGAGGCGCCAAGCGCTGCAACTGCAGAGCGAAACCTCCAGCGGCGCCAGCGACTCACTCGAAGCCGTTGGCGAAGATGGCCGGGCCTGGTGCGCCGCGCGCAAAAACCAGCAGCGTCGCGCTGTGGCCGGGCAGCGTCAGCGCCAGCGTTGCACCAGCAGCGGACTGGTTGTTGGCCACTTGGGCATATCCGCCCGCAGCAAGCCGCCAGGCACTGAACGCCTGCGCCGACAGACCGGAGAGCGCGATGTCGACGTCGCGGGTGGACGGGCTGCGATTGAACAAGAGCACGCGCAACGGCCCGCCGACCTGGTCGACCGCATAGGCGCCGAGCAGCGCCGCGTCGCTGCTGCTGGCCGGCACTGAATCGCCGAGCACGCGAGTGTTGGCGCCGTCGTAATCGAGAAACAATCGGAAGGCGTGCTCGGACAAGCTGCCGACCTCCGGCGCCACCCAGCGCGTCGCGTAGTCGACGCCTTCGCGACCGAAGATCGCCAGCAGTTCGGCCTGGGCGAGGGCGCCGGTCACGCCGTTGTCCGGGCCCCATTTGTATTCGGTCAGCGCCAACCGGGTGCCGGGACAATGGGCGGCGATCGCGGCGCGCGCTCGGCGCAGAAAATTGGGGTTCGGGTAAGCGGTCTGGCCAATCCACGATTCGCTGCTCCAGGACGGATCGTAGAGCTCGCGCAGCGAGCGCAATCGGCGTGCCTGCACATCCGGTTGCTCGCCTGCGATCACGTTGTTGTCGAGCCCGGCGATGCCGGCTCCTTGCGGGTAATAATGCAAGTCCAGGTAATCGACCAGGCGCACACCACCGGGCCCGGTTTCGGCGCAGATGCGCTGCAGGTACCACTCGACGAACGGGACATTGCCGTGGGCGACACGGTCCGGGCCGTCGAAACAGTTGCCGAGTGCGGCATCCGCGGCGCTGGTCCAGTAATCGCACCAACCCCAACTGACCGGACCGAAGATCTGCGCGTTCGGCTCCACCGCCTTGATCGCAAGTGCGCGGTCCCGCCCGCGGGTCCACACTTCGTCGTAGGTGGCGGGTAACGGATGCACATCGCGATGCGTCGAGTCCCACAGCATCGCCTCGTTGTCGAGCGCAAAGAAGCGCACGCCGCCCTGCCCCGCGCTGCCATGCCGCGCGCGCAGATGACTGACCCACTCTGCGGCATATGACGGTGGCGCGGGTTTGGAGGTGTCGAGTGGATTGTTGCCGACGATCTTGCCGCCTTGGCAGAAGGGTCCACCGGCGCACAAACCGTTGCCCGAGTCAGCCGTACACCATGGCGGCGGATTCGGCGCATAAAAGCGACATTCGTCGAGCGTCTGTGCGCCATACAACTGCTGCGAGAAACCCCACTGCTTCTGCCGCAGGTCCTTGGGTACCCAGCCGATCGTCGGGATGGTCAGCATCGCTTCGCCACCTTGCAGTCTGGTGGCGCTTACGAAAGCGTTGGCGCTGGAGCCATTCGGCAAATTCTGGCCATCGCCATCGACTATGTTCTGGAAGAAGTAGTCGCTGGCGGTGTTGTGCACATCGAACTGCCAGTTGTAACGCGTGGTGCTGTTGCCGCCCCAGCGACGCGTGGGATAACGCAGATCCGCGTGCTGCGCGTCGCTGCCGAAATTGACGCCGTAGATCAGCGGGTCGATGGCGCGGCGCGTACCAGCCAGGTCGATGCTCACGGCGACCGGACCCGGCGGCGGGCCACCAGCCTCCAGCACCACATCGTCGACATGGATCGCCGACTGATTGGCACCCGTCAGGTCCTGCAGGATCACGCCATCGAAAGTACCGACCGGCGCGCCGGCACCGGAGAACGGCTGGAACACTTCCCGCCACTGGCCGGCGGCGATCGCGCCACCGCTGACAATCTGGTTGAGCGGACGTTCGAATACCACGGTCTGTCCCAGCTGGAAGGTCAGGCGCAGGCTCTGGTTGCTGCCGGCGCCCCCGTGCACCCACAGGCGCAGCCCGGAGTAGTCGGCAAAGCTGTGCACGCTGCCGGGAGATGCGAAATACAACCCCTCGAAGCCATCAGGCTCCATCGAGATCGCGAACTGGCCGGTGCGCACGGGGTTGGTGGAATTGAAGTTAACCGTCGCCCAGCTCCAGTTCTGCCAGCCGTTGCCGAGCGCATCGGCGTAGATCGTGATGCTCTGCGCCATCGCCGACAGCGGTGCGAGTGCGAATAGAGAAAGCGCCCAGAGCGATCTGCACTTCATGCCCATCTTTACCCGCCCGCCCTGCGAATACCTTCCGATAATGGAAATGTACTCCACAGTGACGACCAAAGCCGGCAGTGGGTCACGCTTGCTGGCGCTGGTGCTCGCGTTGGCGTCGGTGTTGGCGTAGACGAGCGGAAACTGCACCAGATCGTGGCCCGCGAAGCTCTCGTGGGTCCAGACTTGTCTGGACGCTTCCTGCGTCAAGGTGACAAAGCGCCCAGACATTCTGAACGCACACGGCTTGAAGGCGAAAAAGCGTCCAGACAAGTCTGGACCTACAAGAGCGACAACCACCCGCTTCAAGCCTGACCCGGTCGAGACGATTGACTTCGATGTTGTTGCCGCTCAGACCCGTCGTGTCGAGAGTGTCGGTGGGATCGACATGCGCGCACGGGTGGTAGCGCCCGGCGGGCCTTCGAGCGGCAGACCGTGCCGCGTCACGCGCTCGCTCTCGCCGCAGCGAGGAACTCCGAAGGCGGCCGGCCAAACTGCGCACGGAACGCGCGGGTGAACCCGGAAAGCGTGTCGAAACCCACCGCGAACGCCACCTCGGTGACCGAGCCGGCACCTTCCTGCAGCAACGCTTGCGCGCGCAGCAGGCGGCGTTCGCGCAGCAGTTCGGCGGGCGACTGCGCGGTGTGCTGCTTCAGATGGCGGAACAGCGCGGAGCGATCCATGTGCATCGCCTGCGCCAGCGCCTCGACGTCGAAGGCGCTGTCGTGCAGGTGTGCGTTGATGTGCTGTTCGAGGCGATGCATCCAGCGCTCGGTCTCCGATTCGCGCGCCGCCAGCGGCGCTGTCGGTGCCGCGGGCGCGGCTCGCGCCAGTCGCGTTTGCAGCCGGCGCGCATGGGCCAGGATGGCGCCGACGCGGGCGAGCAGTTCGGCGGCGTCGAAGGGCTTGGCCAGATAGTCATTGGCGCCCGCCTGCAGGCCGATCACCGCGTGTTCGGCGCCGGCCTTGGCGGTCAGCAGCAGCACGCCAATTGCGCGCGTATCCGGGTGCGCGCGCAAGCGCCGGGTCAGTTCGACGCCGTCGAAGCCCGGCATCATCACATCCGAGACGATCACGTCCGGCAACTCCTTTTGCGCCAATGCCAGCGCTCCGGGACCATCCTCGGCGGCGATCACCTGATAGCGTGACTGCAGCAACTGGCCGAGGCGCAGGCGCAGGTCGGCGTGGTCGTCGACAATCAGCACCAGCGGCCGCTCGCGCGCTCCGGCGGGCGCCGCATCGCCGACGTCGACAGCCGGCGCGAATCCTGGCTCCGGCGCCTCCTCGGCCACCGCGGCGACCGCCGAGCGCGGCAGGCGCACACTCAGCGTGCTGCCCTGCCCCGGCGTGCTCTGCGCGCTGATCGTGCCGCCGTGACGTTCGACGATCTCGCGCGCCAGTGCGAGGCCGACACCGAAACCTTCGGCGTTGCGTTCGTCGATACGGTGGAAACGATCGAAGATGAACGGCAAGTCGGCTTCCGCAATGCCGCAGCCGTGGTCGCGCACATCGATCTGCGCGCACTCGTCGTCGCGCGTCAGGCGCACCTCGATGTCGCCACCGCGTTGCATGTACTTGGCGGCATTGCCGAGCAGGTTGCCGATCACCCGCGCCAGTTGCGCCGGATCGATGTCGCACGGCAGCGGCGCGGGATCGATGTCGATCTGCAGGCGATGCCCATGGCGCTCGACCAGGGCAGCCTGCTCCACCAGCTGCGTGCGCAACCAGTCGCGAAGGTCACAGCGGCTGCGCTTGAGCGGCAGATGGCCGTGCTCCATGCGGTTGACGTCGAGCAGTTCGACGATCAGGTCGAGCACACGACGCGCATTGCGCAATGCCAGTTCCAGCTGCTCGCGGGTGCGTTCACCGAGGCGTGTGCGCGCGTCGCTCAGCACATCATCGAGCGGCCCCAGCACCAGCGTCAGCGGCGTGCGGAATTCGTGGCCGATATTGACGAAGAACTGCGTCTTCAGACGGTCCATTTCGGTCAGGCGCGTCGCCTGTTCGCGCAGTTGCGTGGCCTGGCTGGCGATTTCCTCGGTACGCCGGGAAACCTCCAACTCCAGTTCCTGCTGCCGCGCCAGCAACACGCGCTGGCGGCGGCGCGCGCCGAACTGCGCCGCCAGATAAAGTGCCAATGCCAGGGTCGCCAGATAGGCGCCCAAGGCCAACGGCGTGCGGAACCACGGTGGTGCGATCGCCAGCGCCACCGCGGGCATGCTCACCGGTCGCTGCAGGGCGTCGCGCGCCTCCACCTCGAACTGGAACTTGCCGTCCGGCAGATTGGTGTAGATCCGCGCCTGCTGGCCGGAAGCGGTCCATTCGGTCCACTCCTCGAAGCCCGCCAGCCGCGAGCGGTAAGTGGTGGCGCTGCCGCGGCGCAGCACTGGCAACGCATAATCGATGCGCAGGTCGCGCACGTGCGCCGGCAGGCTCGCCAGCGCGGCGTGCGGCAGCGCTGAGCGAGCGCGCGTGTCGTACACCTGGGTCAGCAGTGGCGCTGGCGCGGGCGGTGTCGGCCGATGCTGCTCGAGGTCGATGCGCAACAGGCCGTTGGCGCGGATCGCCCAGACGATGGCTTCCTCACGGTGAAAACCGAATATTGTTGGAAAGGGATCGACCCCGTGCAACAGATCGCGATCGATGCGCCAGCCGGCGCCCTCGCGCCAGAACACATCGTTGAGGATGGCGCCACCGCGCACCCACAGGTGGCCCTGGTGATCCTCGTAAGCGCTGTACAACCGATCCTGCTGCAACTCGGCCGGGAGCCCGGGCGGCGCCAGGAAACGATCACTGGCGGCGTCGTACACGCGCAGGCCCTGCAGCGTGGTGAACCAGGCCTGGCGCGGGCCCGAGTAAATGCGCACGGTGCCGGCCGGCAGGCCCTGCGCTTCGCCGTAGCGGCGCGGCGACGCGGGATCGGCAAGCTCCACGCGCAACACGCCATCGACCCGATCGGCCACCCACAAGGTGTCGGCGTCGAGTTCGGCGATGCGCAAGACCGGCGACTTCAGGGCGCCGATCTCGGTGACCTCGATACCACCGTCGGCGGCCAGGTCGATCTGCAGCAGTCCCTGCGCATAACCCGCGTACGCCCGGCCGGGGACGAAGCGCGAGGCTTCGAGCATGAAGATCTGATTCCACGATGACGGCAGGCGCTCCATGGCAAAACCGGCGTCGGCCGGGCGCACGACGTGCAGGTTGCCGTCGGCAACCAGCAGCACATCCTCGCCGAGCGCGGCGACGCCGTAGAGGTTCAGCAGTTCCGGCAGCGGCGCGTGAAATTCGCCGCCGCGGGAGGTCTCGCGCATCTGGAACAGCCCGCTGCGCGAAGCCACCCACAGAGCGCCCTGCCAGCGCGCCAGTTGCGCCGCCGAGGGCAGGCCGTGGCGATCGTCGAACACGGTCAGCGCGGTGCTGGCGCCGATGCGCGCGAGCGTGCGCTCCTGCGCCAGCCACAGATCACCGCTCGAGTCGGTGTGCAGCCCGTTGGTCTTGCGCCGCACCGGTACCCCATCACGCTCGTCGTATCGGTCGACCAGGCGCCCGTTGGCATCCAGCACAAAGACGCCATCGAGCAATCCAGCGACCACGACCCGGCCATCGGCCAACAACTCGATGGCCCGAAACGGTCGCGTCGCGGCGCGGCCATGGACCTCGAACAGTGCGTTCGACCAGGGCTCGATCACGCCGTCGCGATAGCGCAGCACCTGGCCGTTGTTGTTCAGCAGCAGCGTGCCCGCCGCACTATCGACGCTGTCGTTGAGGCCGACGCCATCGAGCAGCGCGCTGCCGGGCACCGGAACCGGCGCGAGTTCGGCATCGAGTCGGCTCAGCGTCGTCGGTGCGCCATGTGTCGCCAGCAGATCACCGTCGGCGACAAAGGTCTCGACCAGTTGCCGCATCGGCCGGCACAACACCGGCGCCCGCGGGTCGTCCGGCACCAACGCGATGCGCGTCGCCGCCGCGTACACCGTGCCGCCGCGCGCCGGCATCCAGTGCAGGCTCATGGTTTCGGCGGCTACATCACGACAGTCGTCCGGCAAGCGATGCAGCACACTGTGCCACTGCAGCGTGCCGCTGTCATCGTCAGCCCACCAGCCGATATCGCCGTTGAAACTGGTGTGGATGCGCCCGTCTGCGTCAATGGCGAGGTGCTCCATGCCGCCCTTCGCCTCCGGGTGCACATGCAGTTGCCAGCGCGCGCCATCAAAGCGAAACAGGCCGCGCATGTTGGCGACCAGCAAGCGACCATCGGCCTGCTGCGCCAGGTCCGAGCTGACCGAGGCGCCGTCCATCGACTGCACGTCGAACACTTCGACCGGCAGCGCGCCGCGTTCGCTGGCGTGGGCGCCGGCAAGGCCGAACAAGATCGGCAACAGCACCGCCACGCAGCGCAGCGAAAACAGCTTCATGCCGACTCTCCCGACGCGATCACGGTCTCCACTGCGGCGACCAGCGACCGACGCAGTATCGGCGCTGGCAGCTCCCAAACCAACGGCGAAACCCGCGTCAATCGTGTGTGTCGCTCGGGCCCGCACAGCCACAGCACCGGTCGTGACGAGGGCGGATCAGGCAAGCTGTCAACCAGCCACAGGTCGACCTGCCAGCGCTGCAGCGCCTCGGCGCGGTCGGTGCAGTCCCAGCGCAACTGCGGCCATGCCGTGCCGAGTACCCGCGCCAGCCAGACAGACAGATCGGCATGCAATCCATGGGCGGCGATCCAGACCGGCGCCCGCGATCGCGCCAGGCGCGCGATCACGGGTCCCGCCAGTCTCGCAGTGCCATCCATCGGCGTTTCGCCGTCCCGGTCAGACGCTGCAGTCACTCGAAGCCATTCGCATGCAACGCATCCGGTCGCGGCGTCCGCAGGCAGTTGGAGAATTCCGACGTGTTGCCGTCAACGGTACGCGCGATGGCCGTGATGAACGTGACACTGGCTGGCGGCGCAACTGGCAGCTCGATGCTGAAGCTCTCGGCGGCGCTGGTGAGCGGCACGGCAAACTCGCCGAGGAAGATTTCGCCCTCGCGCCCGTTGCCGACACCGATCTGGTCGTTGCAACTGCTGCTCTCGTAGAAGGACAGAAAGTAGTTGGTCGGTGCGACGATTCCGACGGGCACGTCGAGATTGCCGTTGATGGTGATCGACGTCGCGTCCGCGCTGCCACCCTGCAGCACTGGCCAGTTCTGGCCCTCGTTGGCACCGCTGTCGGCATCGTCGAGGTCGTTCGGGGTGATGCCGTCGGCATTCGCGTTGCCGAGATCGATCGCCGTGGCTCCGATGTGCCCACGGTAGGTATTGCCGCGGATCGCCACGCGATCGGTGGTTGCGCCGAGCACCAGCACAGCCTGGCCGCTGGCGTGGAAGCGGTTGCCCTCGCCGGGGACGGTAGAACCGATGATGATGTTCGATACGCCGCTGACCTCGACATCGCGGCCATTGGGCGCATCGCCGCTGTCGTCCGGGTTGCGGCCAAAGATGTTTCCCTTGACGTTGGAAAAGGAACTGAGGCTGCCGGTGATGCGCACGCCGAACGAATTCGAGTTGGAGATCAGGTTGCGGTCCGCAAGATTGGGACCGCCGACCGTCATGAAGGCATTGTTGATCAGGATGCCGGCCGTGTTGGTCAACGCCGCTCCGGCTGGCGAGAAGCCGAACAGGTTGCCTTGCAGGGCCACAGTGCTGGCGGTGTTGCAGTTTCCGCTGTCGTTGACCAAGGTCGCGACCGCCGGGCCGGCAGCACCAGTGAATGCCAATCCACGAATCTCGACCACGTTAGCCGTGCATATGCGCAACAGGCTTTGAACCCCGGCCACCGCACGCAGGTGCACCTTGATGACGGCATCGAAGCTGTCGACAGAGGCGTTCGGGAAGGCGCCCGGCTGAGTGTAGCCATCGATCGTCAACTGTTCCGTGATCGCCGGCAGTGGCGTGGAGATCTGGATATCGAACGGCGCCAGATTGTCCGGGATGGCAAAACGGATCAGATCGGGACCCTGCTGCAGATTGGCCAGTGCGAGGGCTTCGCGCAGTGTGCACTCGGCGACGTCGCAGCCTGCGGTGGCCGGCGTGGCCGGGTCGGCGTCGGTGTTGACGATGATTCCAGACGGCAGGTCGGTTGCCGTGACGCAGGCGGAGAACTCACTGGTGCCTTCGGTCGCCGTCGCCGTGGTGGTGATGCGATCGAAGGTCACCAGGTCGACATCACTGGTCAATTCGAAGCTGAAGTTCTCGCCGGTGGTCTGCGTCAAGTTGACGCTGGCGAAGCCGACATGCACCTCGCCTTCGCCATGTCCGGACGCATCGCACGCATCGTTCGCATAGACGTCGATGCGATAAGGCGCGTTGCTGACACCCACCTTCACGTCGAGGCTGCCGGTCACGCGCAGGCCGTTGGCGGTACGCTCGGCGCGCGTCAGCACCGGGAAGTTCTGCAGGCCGTTGGGGCCGGCGTCGGCATCGTTCAGGTCATTGGCGGTCGGTCCATCGTTGCCGAGGTCGATGCCGTGATCGTCATTGCCCCGCAACGAGTTGGCAACCAGGTCGACGACAGTCGTCGCGATGTTGTTGGTAATCTCAATGCCGCTGCCGTTGAACCAGATCCTGTTGGGTGCCGCTGCCGATCCGATGCGCACCAGGTTTGAATTCAATGCGGACGCCAGGTTCAACGCCCTCAGATTGCCGCGATCGAGTTGACCGCTGCGATCGGTGCCGATCAGGTTGCCGATCACCTGGCTGCCATCGATGCCGGTGTTGATGAACAGGATGCCGAGACTGTTGCTGGAGATGACGTTCCGGTCCGCGATCGCGCTGCCGCCGATGACCACACGGGACCCGCGAACGTTGATGCCGGTGCTCTGACTGGTTGAAGTTGCACCATCGGTGGCAAGACCGATGAAGTTGCCCGCAATCTGCGTGCCGTCGCCAAGCACGCAATTCGGACCGCCAATGTTGCTTCCGACATTGATACCGCTACTCGTTGCGCCCGTGATCGACAACCCACGAACGCTTACGCCATCGGCGCAGATGCTGAGGGTCGTGTCACCGCCGTTCACCCGGATGCGCGGCAACGCGTTGCTGACAACGGGATCCGTGTTCGGCACTGCACCCGGCTGCGTGTAGCCGTCAATCGCCAAAGTGCGGGTAATCGTCGGCAGCGACGAGTTCAACTGGATCATGATCTCGCCGCTGACCGGCGTCGCGATATTGAAGTGGATCGACTGCGGACGCGGATCGCTGGCGTTGTTGGCGGCGATGATGGCGTCGCGCAGGCTGCAGTGCGCCGCGTTGCAGGCGCCGTCGGCGACGTCGTTGGCGCTGTTGACCACCCACGGCACGGGATCGAGCGGGAAGCACTGCGAAAATTCTGACGTGGCGAGTCCCGGGCTGGTGGCGGTCGCGGTGATGAACGTACCCGGCGGCAACGGATCGCTGGTGACGAAGGGATTGGTCTGGAAGCTCTCGGCGCTGCTGCTCAGCGAGCGCGTGAAACTGCCCAGGAAGCGCTCGCCCTCGCCGAATCCGGAGGGATCGCAACTGGAGTTGGCGTACAGCGCAATGCGGAAATTGCCGCCCTGGGTGGCGCCGACATCGAGCGTCCCGGACAGGCTCAGTCCGCCGGCCACGCGTTCCGCCGCCGTTATCACCGGGAAGTTCTGCAATCCGTTCGGACCGCTGTCGGCGTCGTTGGGATCGTTGGGGGTGACGCCATCGTTGTTGAGATCGATACCCACGGTGTCACTGTTGGAGATGTGGTTGGCGTACATGGTCAACGTCGCTGCGGTGGACAGGTGACGGATGCCATCGCCGTTGAAGCGGATGCGATTGGGTGCGCCGGTGAGTCCGATTGTTTGGGTGCCGCCAGACCCGGCTGAGGTCAGTACGATGCCGAACGTTTGGCCGAAGTCGAGCGCTCCCGATTTGTCGGTGCCGATCAGATTGCCGGCGATGGTGGTTGCCGCAGTGGTGCCGACGAAGATGCCAAAGGAATTGCCCGCGACCACGTTGCGATCCGCCAGTGCGCTGCCGCCGATCGTAACCGGGCCAGAGTCAATTCGGATGGGAGTCAGGTTGCCAAACGCGGCGACACCCGACGACGCCAGTCCGACGAAATTGCCGCCGATGATAGTCCCGGCGGTGCTGCAGCCTGCGGGGACATGCACGCCGATCCCGCCAAAACGCGTGATTGCCAGCCCTCGCACTTGCGTGTTGGGCGCGCAGAGGCTGATGCCGGCGCCGGCTCCCGCGAGTTCGCCATCGATGCGGATACGCAGAATCGCGTTGCTGAAATTCGGATCATTGTTGACCCGGGTGCCCGACTGCGAATAGCCGTTGATGGTCAGCGGCTGCGTGATCGTCGGCAGGGCAGTGCCCGGTTGAATCAGGATCTCTCCGTGGACCGGCACGGTGATCGCGAAGTTGATGGTGTCGGCCGCCGCCGAGGCGTTCGCTGCGGTGATCGCCTGGCGCAGCGTGCAAGCAGCGCTGCAGGTGGTGCCGGCGGTATCGGCGGCGCTGGTGACGGTGAACGTCGCGGCATGCGGCGCCGAAACTACGAGTAGCGAGAGCAGAAACAACAGGATGCGCATGGCGACGGCTCCGGTCTGGGTGCCGGGCCAGACTGCCGTTGCGCGGCGGGAATCGTTTGTCGCAGTGTTGCGGAAGGATTGACCGGATGTTGCGGGCTGCACATCGAGGGCGCGCGGTGGGGCGCCTGGCAACCGCCGGACATCGCCAGCGCGTAGGTTGGGCCAAGCGCAGCGTGCCCAACGGTTGAGTTGCAACCGTGCCCAATTTCTGGCGCAACCGTTGGGCACGCTGCGCTTAGCCCAACCTACGCACTGCGCTTGGCCCAACTCACGCGCACCTCGTCATTTCGAATCAATAAACTGCGCCACGGGTTCAGGCCGGCTGGTTGCGAAACTGCGGGAACGGGCTCCCGCAGGTATCTGCAAACCCACTCCGTCAGCGCGATCCGTCGTGCCCCGGTGTGGCGCGCGCGGGTATCGGCTGCGCCGGCGGCTGCGTGACCGGCGCCTGCTCCAGCTTGCGCTTCAGGTGGTCGATCGCGGCCTGCAACTGGGCGTCGCCGCCGTTGGCGGTCGCGTACGGCGGATTGTCGACTTCGATGTCCGGCGCCACGCCGTTGCCCTCGATCAGCCAGCGCCCCTGGGCATCGAACTGGCCGAACTCGGCGATCCGCGCGCTGCCCTTGTCGAGCAGCGTATTGCGGTCCGACAGCCAGATCCCGGCACCGGCCGTGCGCATGCCGATCACCGGCGCCAGTCCCAACGCCTTGATGCCGGCAGCGAAGGTCTCGCCATCGGAATAGGTGAACTGGTCGGCGAGCACGACCAGATGGCCGCGGAAGCTCTGCTGCTGGTTCCAGAACGGCGTGGTGTCGGGCGGTTGCCAGAACGCCCAGGCGCGGCGCATCAGCCGGTCGATGACCCAGCTGTCGATATTGCCGCCGCGGTTGCGCCGCACATCGACGATCAGCCCGTCGCGATCGATCTGCGCATAGAAATCGCGCACGAAGCCGGCCATGTCGCCGGGTCCCATCGCGCGCAGGTGCAGATAGCCGATGCGCCCGTCGCCAGCGCGCGCGACTTCCTCGGTGCGGCCCTGCACCCAGTCGCCGTAACGCAGCTGGGTTTCGCGATCGAGCGCCACCGGCACCACCACAGTGCGGTGCGCGGCTGCACTGCCGCGCTTGAGCGTCAGCAGCACCTGCTGACCCGCCTGCTGGCGCAGCGCGCGGGCAACGTCGCCGGTGCTGCGGATCGCCCGGCCGTTGATCGCTTCGATCAGGTCGCCCTCGCGCGCATCGACGCCGCTCTGCTGCAGCGGCGCGCGTTCGCTCGGCAATTCGGGATCGGTACGGTAGATCTGCGCGATACGCACGCCCTGCCCGTCCGCGTCGAGGCGCGCGCCGAGAAACGCCGGCACCGGCGCGTCGGCATCCTTGCGCAGATCGCCGCCACGCACCTGCGAGTGCAGGATGCCAAGCTCGGCCGACATCTGCGCCAGCAGATCGTCGAGATCAGCGCGATCCGCCACGCGCGGCAACAAGGCCGCAAAGCGCTGGCGCACGGCCGGCCAGTCCTGGCCACGCATGTTGGGATCGAAGGAGAACTGCTGGTGCATGCGCCCGGCGTCGGCGAACATCTGGCGCCATTCGGCCACCGGATCGACCTCGATCGCCCAGTCGCCGACACGCACCAGCGCGCTGTCGAGCTTCTCCGGCAGCTTGGCGACTGCATCGAGCAGGTAGATCTCGCCAACCGCGCCACCGCCTTTGTCCTTGGCCAGCAACAGGCGCTTGCCGTCGGCCGACAGCGCGAAGGCGAGCACACTGTCGCTCAGCAACTCCAGCTTCGGCGCTTCGCCATCGACCGCCAGTACCGACACCCGCGCCGTCGAATTGGCTGCGCTGTCGCGATCCACCAGGTACAGGCGCTCGGCGTGCACCGCCAGCGCCTCGTAGTTGCCGGCCGCCACCGGGACTTCGAACAGACGCTGGGCGAGGCCGTCAAAGTTGATGGCGGGAAGTTTGGCGGCGGGCGATGCTGTTTCCTTCTTGTTCGATGGAGAACGTCCAGACGAGTCTGGACCCAGCAAAGCCCCAGTCGTGTCTGCACCTGCAGCAGCCAGCTCATCTCTTGGCGCAAACGGAAAGCGCAACCCGGGCTGCAGCGCCAGCGCATAGAGGCGCGCGCGGCGGTCGAACATCGGCCCAGTATTGCGATCGCCCCACGGCGCGCCCGGCGTCGGCTGGAAATTGCGGTTGGACAGGAAATACAGCCACCGGCCGTCGGGCGAAAACCCGGGCGCGAACGACTCGTAACGATCGCTGGTCAGCACCTCGATGCGTCGGCTGGCGACCTCGACCAGCACGATCTGGTTGCGCGTCTGTGCGGTGTCGGGACGCGCCAGCGCAAGGTAACGACTGTCGGCCGACCACACCACCTGCGCGTAGGGATCGTCGCGACCGAAGCTGGCGCGCTCGAGCAACTGGTTGTCGCCGCTGGCGATGTTCAGCAGCCACAGGCGACTTTGTTTGTCGTCGTGCACCAGCCAGCGCCCGTCCGGTGACGGATACAGGCGCCAGCGATGCACCGATTCGTCGGCCACGAGGCGCTTGCCGGGGCCGCTGCCATCGCTCGGCCACGCCCAGATCTCGCTCAGGCCAGCGTGGTCGAGAATCGCCAGCGCTTTGCCATCGGCGCTCAGCGTCGCGTCACGCACGCGGCCATCGGCGGGACTGCCGAGGTCGACACGACGGCGCTTGCCGGTGCTCGCCAGCGCGACGCGACCGCGCGCGGTCAGCGCCACGGCACTACCGTCCGCCGCCACGCGCAGCGATGTGGCGAAGTCGAGCGGCGTCTTGATCCAGCGCGGCTGGCGCTGCTCGAAGTCCGACACCAGCGTGATCGGGATCAGTCGATCATTGCCGCTGGCGATGTCCAGCAGGCGCAGGTCGGCGCCATGCTGGTAGACGATGCGCCCGCCATCCAGGCTCGGCGAGCGCACATCGAAGTCCGTGTGCCGGGTCAGCGCATTGCGCTCGCTGCCGTCTGCGGACAGCGACCACAGATTCGGGCGACCGGCAGCGTCGGCCAACACATACACACGCCCCTGCGACCACATCGGCCGCGACACATTGGCCAGCCAGTCGCCAGCCAACCGCCGCGCCTCCTGCTTCTGGTCGAGGTCGAAGACATACAGTTGTGCCATCGCACCACCGCGGTAGTCGAGCGCGTTGTCGGTGCTGACATGCAGGCCAAAACGGGTGAACCAGACGCGCTTGCCGGCGTCATCGAAACTGGCCTGGTTGGCATCGGCCAGCGGCAGGTCGCGCGATTTGCCGCTGGCGGGATCGAGCAAACGCAACACCCGGTAGCCGCTCGGTCCAACCACACTGTCGGTGGCGTAAACGATCTCGCCGCCCGGCGCAAAGCCCTGCAGACTGATCCGCCCGCCATCGAAACTGAGCTGGCGCGGCGATCCACCGGCGAGCGGCATCAGGTAGATCTCGCTGGCGCCATCGTAACTGGCGACGAAGGCGACTTCGCGTCCGTCCGGCGACAGCACGGGCTGGCCTTCCTGCGCTGGATGCGTGGTCAGCCGCCGCGCCGCGCCGCCCTGCGCCGAAATCGTCCACAGATCGCCCTCGGCGACGAACACCAGCGTGTCCCCGCGCAGCGACGGTTCGCGGTAATAACCCTCGCTGGCGGACGCCATCAGCGGGACGGCGCAGCCAAGGCAGATCCACATTAACAGGCGCATTCGCCAGACCCCTGATTGAAGCGAGGGCGGAGAGTCTCGACGATCCGCGCGCAAGATCAAGTGCTGGCAGTCATGGCCACGCGACCTTGTTCGAAGCGGCTACGCCACTGTGGCCGACCGCGGCGACGCAGTCCGGCCTTGACGCTGGCCCCAAGCCGCCTGGCTTTACAGCGCTGCCGCGCTCGCGCACGATGCGACCCGAACCGAGGAGACCGATGCGGTGCTGTTCGAGCACATCTTCCTGCCGTACTTCCGCCATGCGGCCAGGCGCGCGATGAACTTCGATGCCCGTCCGGTCCGGAGGCCGGCGCCGCCGCCGGACCGCCGCGCTTTTTTGTACATCCACGTTCCGTTCTGCGTTTCCTTGTGCCCGTTCTGCTCGTTCCACCGCGTGGCCTATCGGCAGAGCAAGACGGCACGTTATTTCACCGCGTTGCGCCGCGAGATCCGCGCCTATCGCGACGCGGGCTTTCGCTTCACCGGCGTCTACCTGGGCGGTGGCACGCCCACCGTTGCGCCGAGTGAGTTGATCGAGACTCTGACGCTGGTCCGCGAGTGGTTTCCGCTTCGCGAGATCTCGGTCGAGACCAATCCGGTTGACCTGACTGCGCCGCTGCTGGACTTGCTGGTGCAGGCCGGCGTGAATCGTCTGTCGGTGGGCGTGCAAAGCTTCGACGACGGCCTGCTCAAGGAAATGGAGCGTTACGACAAGTACGGCAGCAGCGCGCAGATCCTGGAGCATCTCGAACTGGCGCGCGATCGATTCACCACGCTCAACGTGGACATGATCTTCAACCTGCCGCACCAGACGCCGCAGATCCTCGAGCGCGACCTCGACACGCTGCTCGCCTCGGCAGCGAATCAGGTGTCGTTCTATCCGCTGATGACCAGCGACAGCGTACGCCGCAAGATGACGGCGACGATGGGCCGGCTCGACCGTCGGCGCGTGCGCAGCTACTACCGGCGCATCCTCGAACGCCTGGATGGCGCGTTCAGGCCGTCCTCTGCCTGGTGCTTTTCGCGCGGCGACAGCGCGGGCATCGACGAATACATCGCCGACAGCGGCGACTACGTGGGCGTGGGCAGCGGCGCCTTCAGCTACGTCAATGGCGTCATGTACGCCACGACCTTCTCGCTCAATGCCTACGACCGGTTGATCTCGAACGACCAGTCCGCGATCACCGGCAGTCGCCAACTCGCGCCGCGCGAGCGCCAGCGTTACGAGATGCTGCTCAAGTTGTTCGGACTGCGCATGGACCGCGACTGGATGCTGCAGCGTTTCGGTGCGCGCTTCGAGGCCAGCATGGCATTCGAACTCGCCGCGCTGCGTCTGGTCGGAGCGCTGCGCAAGGACCAGCGCGGTTACGCGCTTACCCAGCGCGGCATGTACCTGTGGGTGTTGCAGATGTCGGCCTTCTTCGAGTCGGTGAACGTGTTCCGCGAACAGATGCGCGCGCACATCCACTCGGAGCTTGAATCGGGGCTTGAAAGCGCTGACGATGCCGAGGACTCCGCCATCGCCGTTGATCCTGCGGAACACTCATCCAGCCGCAGCGCTTGATGCAGCGTCGCCTCAGCGAGACATGTCGCAGGCTACGGCGGAGTCAGCAACCGGCTCGCTGCCGGGCTCCGGCTGTCCACGGCGCAAGGCGTCGCGGCGTTCCTGCAGCGCCGGGTTGCCCGGATGCATGGCGATGACCGCGTCCAGGTACTCGCCGCGAAGGTCGTCGCTGACCGGCAGCGGCAGGCGCCCTCCGCGATAACCGGCCACCAGGCCGTCGGAAGTGGACTCCAGCCAGCCGATGTGGCTGCCATAGGCGGCACCCATGCCGGTATCGATCATGATCACGCGGTTATCGAGGCGCGGCCAGATGACGCCGCCAGTGGTGGTGTGACCGATCACGATGTGGCGGGCGCCATGTTCGGCGAGGATGGCGTCGATGGTCTCGATGCGCGCTGCCGGTGCCACGCCGGCCAGCCCTCGGTACCACAGCGGGCCGAGCGGATCTTCGAGGATCCCGTGATCGGCAGCATCGCCCAGGCGCAGGGCCGCGCGCGCCATGTCGGTCAGCGATGTCAGGCTGTTCCTGCAATAGGCGCTGCTGATGCCCCCGTGAACGAAGATCAGGTCGTTGAGCTGGATCGCTACGCGGGTCTGCATGGTCCACAGAAACAGTTCGCCCTTCGGATCCCAGCGCGGATCCCAGGCCGAACGGTGCTCCACCCAGCCCAGCGGATGCTCGCGCTCCCATTGCTCGCGGAAATCGGGCGGCAACCCGGCAAGGCGTTGCGGATCGCTGCGCTTGAATTCGTCCATCACCGCCTTGAAGTAACGATCGCGCAGGGCCGGCGATCGGCGCGTGGCAAACGCCGCGAACTCGCCCGCAACGGCGTAACGCAGGTCGCCATAGACATTCATCGCTTCGTGGTTGCCAAGCAGGTTGTGCACGCGGCCACCGCGCCGCGTCGCTTCCTTCGCCAGGCCAGCCATGTGCGCAATGATGCGGCGGGTATCCGGACCGCGATCCGGAATATCGCCGGTCTGCACCAGATGGGTTTCGCCAGCGATCCAGCGACCGCGCCCATCGACCACGGCGGCCGCCTTCAGCACAGTCAGATAACTGTCGTAGTCGCCATGCAGGTCGCCGATGGCCACAATCCGGGTCACCTGATCCCAGCGGTGGTCGTCGAGCTGCCGTGGCGCGGCCAACGCGACTTGGCCGAGCAACAGGATCGCAAGCAGCAGAATGCGCACAGGAATCTCCAGATTGCCTTCGGCAAGTTTCCGCCAACGTTGCTGAAGCCGCGCCATCGCAAAGTGTCGACGTGCACCCGAAGCGCTAGCGGCACGCGTCGCGCGCGCCATTGCTGTTGGCGCCGACGGATTATGGACCGGCGACAGCAGCAACGAGTCGCCTGCAAATGCCCCGTGGCTCAAGGGTAACCATCAGCACCCGGCCTCCGGTTTGCTCGCCTCGATTCGATAACCCGTCGTCAGCGCCTGCCAGTCCGGCAGCAAACGAGCCAGCATCCAGCTGGCGAGATTGACCAACGGCACCGCAGCCAGCAACAAAGGCACCATCAAGGCGCTCCATCGGCGCTGTCGCAGTGCCTCGGCCGCGGCGCCGGCCAGGGCCAGACTCAGCAGCAGACCCGCGCTCTCGGCGCTGCCATGCGTGGGTCGCGGCTGCCCCACCTTGAATCCGGCTTCTGAAAGAACCTTCACCAGCCCGTGTTGCGTCCACCGTTGATAGTCGTGCGGAGCGTCGTGGATCGGGTACAGGAACGGCACCGACATCAGCAGACGACCGCCCGGCCGCAGTACGCGTGCAATTTCGGCAAACGCGCTCGCGGGCTCCGCCAGGTGCTCTGCGACCTCGATCAACAGAACCGTGTCGACACTCTGATTCGGCAACGGGAGCGCGCCGGCACTGGCAAACACGTGCGGATGTGCCCGATACAACAACTTTCCGGTCGCCGGGAAGTCAAGCGCCAGATAGGTGCAGGAACGATCCAGGAAGGGCTCGACCCAGCGGTCGCCGCAGCCGATGTCGATCACCTGACCCGAGGCACGCGAAGAAATCCAGGGCCCCGCAGCTGACCGCCGCCCATAGAGCCACTGCGGATGCAAAGGCGTGCCCAGCAGCCATTGTGTCCTGCGCCTGAGTGCTTGCAGCAAGTCGCTCATCGTTCACCGCATTGCCGAGTTGACGCAATGATTGCATCGCTGCCGTCGTTGCGGGGATCGCATCGCGGGCCATGATGGCGCGACAACACGCGCCGGGATCAGCGGGCTGCTTGCCGGGCATCGCGGCGATCACGCGTAGGCCCCGCCGACGCAACATTGGTCGAAGGCGCGGTCAGCACTTCCCCGAAAGGGCGCACCCTGCCGGCCATTGCGCTTCCGCAACCGTTCGCAATGCAGTGCGGGCCGAGGGCTGGTCGCGTCAAGCTTGCAGCGTGCGCGTTTCGACGCGTCGGTCGGAGAAGCTGTGCGCGCAACGGCGAGTCCCGCCGGTGCGCCGCGACCGGCCTTGACAACCCAACCCTGCACCGTATCCTCGATCGACAAGCACGACGGGATGTCCCAACCTCTTGGCCCACACAGGATCGCGTCCCGACGAACAGCCGTTGCGCGTGATCGCTGCGCTGTTTTTCCTGTCAGGCATATCCGGCCTGATGTACCAGGTCATCTGGCTGCGAATGCTGCTGCGGGCGTTCGGCGTCGGCGTGTATGCGGTCACCACGGTGGTGGCGGTATTCATGATCGGGCTGGCGATTGGCGCCTGGCTGATCGCGCAATGGTCCAGCAGGCCTCGCGACATCTCGCGCCTCAGGCTCTACGGCATTCTCGAAGTGATCGCGGGCATCATCGGCGCCGCGTCGAGCGTGGTGCTTCTTGAATTGCCAGAAGTCTTTCGCGACATCTTGCTGTGGGGCGACGCCGACCCTACCGGGCTGGTCGCAACTGCGCTTCGAATCCTCATCGCGATGCTGGTGCTGTTGCCACCGACGATTCTGATGGGCGCGACGTTGCCGCTACTCAGCGGACATGTG
This sequence comes from uncultured Rhodanobacteraceae bacterium, assembly GCA_937928755.1. GTDB lineage: Bacteria > Pseudomonadota > Gammaproteobacteria > Xanthomonadales > SZUA-5 > JADKFD01. The sequence continues at coordinate 70,146 of CALEZI010000058.1, forward strand.
ACCCGGGATGCATCCGGGCTCGCCGAGCGCGCAGGGCTGCTGTATGGCGTGAACACGCTTGGCGCGGTGGTCGGCACCTTTGGTTGCGGCTTCTTCTACATCGCACTTCTGGGAGAGGTGCGCACGGTGCTGCTCGCGGCGGGCATCAATCTGTTCGTCGGCGCTGTGGCCTTGTGGATCACACAGGCCGCACCTCATCACCGCGAAGTTGAGCCACAGGCAGCCGACGCAAAGCCGAAGAAGCATGCTCGACTCATCCTCTTCGTGGCTGGCATATCCGGTTTCTGCTCTTTGTGCCTCGAGGTCGTCTGGGAGCGCCTGCTTTCACCCGTCCTCGGCAACTCGGTCTATGGATTCTCGTCGATGCTCGGCGCGTACCTGGTCGGAATCTCGGTGGGCGCAGCCGTCATGGCGCGGTTCGTCGCACGCCTGCACACGCCGATGCGCACACTGGGCTGGCTGCTGGTCGGCGCAGCACTGACGGGACTGGTGTCCATCCACACTTACACCTGGCTGGGCCTCACGCGAAGCAATACCTGGGATGCGTACGCGACAATCTGGGCGCTATCGGATTTCTGGTTCGTCATCTTCAGCGCCTTCGCTGTCGTAGTGCCAGTGACGCTCTTCTTCGGCGCCATGTTTCCCGTTGCCGGGCGCCTCATCGCCGGCTCCGGGGCCACCGAGAGCGCGGTGGGCCGACTGTATTCGGTCAACACCCTGGGCGCGATCCTGGGCACTCTGGTATCCGGCTTCGTGCTGGTACCGATCTTCGGAACGCTCGCAAGCTTCCTTTTTGCATTGTCCATCGCCTTCGTCGCGGGCGTTTCGATGTGGGTCGCGGCGAACCGCAGAGAGTGCGCCTGGAACGCTCGCGGCGCTGGTCTGGCGGCGACCGTGGTCATGCTCATCGGCATTGGTTTCTCGCTCGATGATCCATTTCTCCGGGTCCTCGAGGCGCGTGTCGGATCACCCGGCGTCAGTGTCCGTCACGCTGAAGCATTGGGCGTGACCGTGACCGATTTTCAGGCACCGAACCAGGGTCCTCACACGCTCTACATCAACGGCGTCTATGTGTCGAATGAAGTCGAGGGCCTCGGCGAGCAGATGCTGAACGTCCCGCTGATGTTCAATCCCGACCCGGGGCCGAAGAAGATCTTCTCGGTGGGCCTCGGCGTCGGCGACCATCTGCGCTACGCAGTCGAGGTGGGGCACCACATCACGATCGCCGAACTGCACGCCCCGGTGGTCGAGTTCTTCCGCTCCCGTTCGAGCGCCAACGCGCGCACGCTGGAGTCGGCCAATGCGCGTATCGTGATCAGCGACGGTCGCAACTATCTGTTGCACAGCCACGAGAAGTTCGATCTCATTTTTGTCGACGGCTCGCCGCCGGCCTACGCGGCCGGCATGGGCAGCCTTTACGCGCGCGAGTTCGTCGAATTGGCCAGACAGCACCTGAATCCCAACGGGATGGTCGTTGTCTGGTTCCCGGTGATCTGTTTCGAGCGCGACCTGTGGTCGGTCATGCGCAACTTCGCGGACGTCTTTCCAGCCATATCGCTGTTCACCGCGCCAGGCGCCCCCAACGCGATGATGATGGGCTCGGTGGGCGACGGGGATCCCTTCGCCATCGACGCCGAGACTCAGATTGCTCGCTATTCGCGCTACAGCGAACCTTCCGCTGCATGGATGCAGTCGCGCACGCGATACCCGCTGCATGACCAGGCGGTGTTGCGGACGCATGCCCGCCAGTACGCCGGCGTGACCGACGACCGCCCAAGCATCGAATTCCCGCTGCAGCCGTTCTTGCGCGGCGAAGTCTTCCATCGCGACAACCGCTTCCTGTACCCGGATCTGCTGTTGCCGGCAGCAACCATTGGGCCACCCAGACTGTCGCCGCAACAGTAGATCGACGACCATCCGGCGAAGTTCTGATCGCCGCACGCGTTGGGCGTGCCCGCACTCGGCGCGTCTGCGCTCTCTCAACGCCCCAGAGCGCGCATCAGTCCCCACGAGCCGCGCAAATGCTGGCTACAGCGGCGACTGCGGCGGTGGACAGCCCAATCGCCACCCAGCAGAATCAATGAAGTTACGGCGTTTTGTGGTCCAACGCCGATTCGACGGAGAGCCCCAATGCTGACCTGGTTCGATACCCGCGCCGTCAAGGCCTTTGCCTTGGAACTGGCCGACTACGTTGTCGCACAAGACAAACTGTTGCGCCAGGGATCGAAGAAGCGCGCGTCGAAGGCCGATGCCGACCTCGCCAGCAGCATGACCCGGCGGATCGCCGAGTTCCGCAAGACCGAGCGGCTGAACGTCTACAAAGTCGCCCAGTTGGGCGCCGTGTTCAAGGAGCGACTGCGCGAATCGGGTCTGGACGAATCCAGCACCGAGGCCTTGCTCACGCATTTGCTGGTGCAGGCGCGCGCCTGACGCCTGCCGCGTCAGGTTTCGACGGCAAATGCGGCGGGTGATTCGCCACGTTGCTGTCTCCGGTGCATCTGCAACAACGCCGCCTCCAAACGCTGGCAGAACAGCGCGGTGTCGAACAGCGGGCTGGAGCGCAGCTGCATCCGCAGTTGATCGCGCAGGTGCTGCAGTTGCGGCCGGTCCTGCGACAAGTGCAACGCGAGCGCTTCGTAGTCCGCCAGCGACCGGGTGATCAACGACTCCAGGCCTGCCGCCGCCAGCAGGCTGGCCGCAACGCGTCCGGCGAAGGTTTCGCCCAGACAGGTGATCAACGGCAGCCCTGCCCACAGCGCATCGCTGGCGGTGGTGTGCGCGTTGCATGGCAGGGTGTCGAGAAACAAGTCCGCGAGCTGGTGCCGGGCAAGGTGGTCGGGCAGGTCGCAACGAGCCGCGAAGACGAGGCGCCGATCGTCGATACCGCGTGATCGCGCTTCGGCCCTGAGATTGTGCTGCGCATGCGGATTGTCGTCGAGCAGCCACAGCACGCTGCCCGGGCGCTGCTGCAGCAGGCGCATCCAGATGTCGAAAACCGCCGGCGTAATCTTGTAATTGTTGTTGAAGCAACAGAACACGAAGGCATCGTCCGGCAGTCCGACCTGGCTGCGACTGGGAACGGTTTCTGCAATTCGCCGCCGCGCATCGTTGACCTGATAACTTCCGGGTAACGTGACCACCTGTTCGCGGAAACAATCGACATGCGTAGCCGGCACGACCCAGGCGTCGGCCACGATGTAGTCGATGTGTGGCGCACCGAGTGTCCCCGGAAAACCCAGGTAGTTGACCTGTACCGGCGCCGCTCGCCGGGCAAAGATGCCCGGCCGGGCATGCGCGGTGTAGCCCTTGAGGTCGATCGCGATGTCGATCCCGAGCGCGCGGATCCGCTGCACGATCTGCTCGTCGCTGGCATCGCGCACGTCGATGAAGACATCGAAGGCGCGCTCCAGGCGCGCGCGCATCGCGGAGCGATCGTCGGGGCCGAACGAGATGCCGTAAACCTCGAAGCGCGCTCGGTCGTGAAGCTCGAACAGACCGGCCATCAGCGCCGCCGTGGCATGGCTGTGAAAGTCGGCCGACACGTAGGCGATACGCACTCGTCGATCGGCGCGAGGTGGACCCGACCACGAGGCGTCGGGCGCGTACAGCCGCTTGTCGCGCACATAGGTTTCGGCGCAGCGCAATTGCGCCTGCGCGGTCCGCGCGGCAATCAGGAACACGAATGGCGTGACTTCCGGTCGCCCCGCGGCGACCGCCGCGTGCAGTTCATCGACATCCTGCGAATAGCGACGCCAGTCGCAGGCATAAATGCGCGCAGCGAACAGGTTGCCGCGCAGATAGGGTCGCCCGGGCGTGATCTCCAGCGCCTGCGAGAAGCACTCGGCAGCCTCAGGATAACGTTTGAGTCGATTGAACAGCAAGCCGAGATTGACCAGCGCATCGGTCGAATCCGGTGTGGCTGCGAGCACCCGTTGGTAGCCCGCGATGGCCTCTTCCGATCGCCCGAGATCGTCGAGTACGTTGGCGCGCCCGATCTCGGCAGCGACCAGTCGCGGATCGGCGGCCAACGCCGCATCGTAAGCGGCGAGCGCCACATCCAGACGGCGCGCGAGCAGAGCCGCGTTGCCCAGATTGCAGTGCGCGCGCGCATAGCCCGGGTCGTACTGCAGGGCGGTCTGATAGGCCGCGATCGCCGCGTCGAGACTGCCCGCCGCATACAGCGCATTGCCACGGTTGAGGTGCGCGCGCGGCATCGCGGGCGCCAACCGCAGGGCTTCATCGTAATGGGCAAGAGCCCTGTCGAGCCGACCGGCATCTTCTTCCGCGTTGCCGCGCTGGATGCACGCCTCGGCCTGCGCGCGCCCGACATCGGTCGCCTCCGCCGCGGCTTCTGCAACCGGCGTACGTCGTCGGAAAAGATCGAACAAGCCCATGAAGCTGGATCCGGATCTGCGCATCAAAGAACTTCAGCCACCGCGGCAACAGGCAGACCCCGATTCGCGAGTGGGTAAGCTACGATACCAAAAGGGATGGACGACTCCCCTCTGGCACGTGTCCGCTGCAGACCCCGCACTCGGCGCGTCTGCGCTCTCTCAACGCCCCAGAGCGCGCATCAGTCCCCACGAGCGTAATGGTTCGCCGCGCAATTGCTGGCTGATCAGCTCACGAAACAGTCGGCGCAACTCGCGCAATTGCTCCGGCGCCGGGGTGGATCGCCCGCCCATCGCCAACAGTGCGCCGCCGCTGTAACCCGCTGCCGTTTCGCGAACACCGACAAAACCGTTCTCCGGCTCGAACCGATAGTGCCCGGCGGGATCGAGTGCCACGCCGCGCGCGTCGTTGGCGAAATCGGTGGCATAACCCAGCGCGTCGAGCAGATCGCGCTCGAAACAGCGCAACACCCAACTCACCGCGGGACCATCGACCAGTTCGACCAGCGTTTCCCGATAACGGGTGTACAACGGCGGATTGGCGTCGGCGCGCTGCACCAGGCGCACCAGCAGTTCGTTGCAGTAAAGGCCGGCCAGCGCGCGCTCCTCGCGCAACGCCAACGCCGGGGCCGCGGCATCGGCGCGGGTCAGTCGCTGCAGTTCGCCGCCGCCGGAAAAATCCAGTCGCAGTTCCTGGAATGGCTGCAGCAACGCGGGCAGCGCGCTGCGCGAGCCACGCGCACCGCGGGCGATCAGCCCGACACGACCGAACTCGGGCGTGATCGCCTCGACCAGCAGACTCGATTCCGAGTACTGGCGCCGGTGCAGGACGAAGGCGGGTTGGTCGGAGATGCGCGACATCAGGAAAAGGGAAAAAGGAAAAAGGAAAAGGGAAAAGGGAAAGGCGGAAGAGCGGCTAGCTCGCACCAGGAAACCTCTGAACAAGTCCCGTTCACCCTTCGACAGGCCCAGGGCGAACGTCATTGCGAGGAGCGAAGCGACGCGGCAATCCAGAAATGCTCTGAAAATCAAATGCCTGGATTGCTTCGCTGCGCTCGCAATGACGAGTCGCGGGACTTGTTCAGAGGGTCCCTAACCGGGTTCCGCTCTCCCTTTTTCCATTTTCCATTTTCCTTTTTCCCGATCTCCGGTCAGTCGAACCCGAGCTGCTTCAGCGAGCGCTCGCTGTCGCTCCAGTCGGGCCGGACCTTGACCCACAGCTCGAGGTGCACGCGGCCGTCGAACAGTTTTTCCATTTCCATGCGTGCGGCGGTGCCGATCTGCTTCAGACGCTCGCCACCCTCGCCGATGACGATCGCCTTCTGCCCGTCGCGTTCGACCCAGATGGTCGCCGTGATGCGCCGCATGTGGCCTTCGATGGCGAAGGCCTCGACTTCCACTGCGCAGGCGTAGGGCACTTCGTTGCCCAGTTGCCGCATCAGTTGTTCGCGCACCAGTTCGCCGGAGAGGTGGCGCTCGCTGCGGTCGGTCAGGGTATCGGCATCGAAGATCTGCTCGCGCTCCGGCATCAGCGCCGCCAGGCGTTTGCAGGCGTCTTCAGTACCCAGTTCGCGGCGCGCACCGACCAGCAGGATGGCGACGAAGTCGTGGCGCTTGCTGGCCTTGTCGATGTACGGCAACAACTGTTGCTTGTCCTTCACCAGGTCGATCTTGTTGATGATCAGGGCGATCGGCAAACCGGTTTCTTTCGCGTGCTCGAGGGCCCCGCTGTCGCCCTGCTTCCACACGCCCGCCTCGACCACCAGCGCGACCAGATCGACCGTGGCCACCGCCTGGTCGACCGCGCGGTCCATCGCCTTGTGCACCGCAGTCGGACGTCGCCGCTGGATTCCGGGCGTATCGACAAAGGCGATCTGCGCATGTTCGAAGGTACGCACACCGAGCAACCGCTGACGCGTCGTGTGCGGTTTGGCCGAAACAGCGCCCAGGTGCGCACCCACAAAGACGTTCAGCAGGCTCGACTTGCCGACATTGGGTCGACCAACCAGAGCGGCATATCCGGCGCGAAACGGTACAGGTGCATTCACGATGTCGACGGTCCTTGCGGGGCAGTGCGCTGGCCTGCACCCTGGTCTATGCGTTGCAGCAGCGCGGTCGCGGCTGCCTGCTCGGCGGCCTTGCGGCTGCGCCCTTCTGCCTCGGCGCTGAGCTCGGCCTCGGCAATCCGGCAAGCCACGCGAAAGGTCTTGTCGTGATCCTTGCCCGCCGTATCCACCAGTTGGTAGTCGGGGAGCGCCATGCCCCTGCCCTGCAGCCACTCCTGCAGTCGCGTCTTGGCATCCTTGGATGCCGATAGATCGACGGCATCGAAAGCCTCGGCAAACAACTGGCGTACCAGTATCTGGCAGCCGTCCCAGCCGGCATCCAGATACACCGCCGCAACCAGCGCTTCCAGTGTGTCGGCGAGGATCGAGTCGCGCCGGTAACCGCCGCTCTTCAGTTCACCACCACCCATGCGCAGGTAGTCGGACAGGTCGATGCGACGCGCCAGGTCGGCGAGGCTGGATTCACGGATCAGCGCTGCGCGCAGGCGCGTCAGATCGCCTTCCGGCGCGCGCGGGTAACGTGCGTAGAGTTCAATGCTGACGACCGCATTGATCAATGCGTCGCCGAGGAATTCGAGCCGTTCGTAGTTGGCATGTCCCGCGCTGCGATGCGTCAGGGCGCGATCCAACAGCGCCGGATCGCTGAAACTGACGCCGAAGCGTTGCAATGGATTGCCGTGAAGATCGCTCACGCCGGTGCTCGCCGCCCGCCGCGGAACCCGGGAAGGGCCGACGATCGAAAGGCTGCGGTCGCGGCGACGACTCTCGAAAAACGCTGCGCTCGCACGCCGTGACCTTTGGGCGTCACTACTCGGCGTCGGTCCGGCCAAGCTCGACCTGATGATCGAACTTCGCCACGACATCCAGGTTGTACACCAGCGGCTTGCGCACCTCATAGGCGATGCGCAGGAAGTAACCGTTCTGGCGTATCAGCTGCATGTCGGTACGCTGCACGCTCTCGACATAACTGGTGTAGAAGGTGCGGTCGAGAATCTTCCACACCTGTTCCGGCGCCAGTCGCGCCGAACCCGGCGTGTTCTGTACCTGCACCATCGCCGCCTTCACCGCCATGAACTCGGTGTACATCGGGAACAGCTTGGCGCCGATGATGAATGCGAAACTCGCAAGCGCCAGTACGATCATGAAGCCGATCAGCGTGATTCCGCGCTGACTCATCACCCGTCGCATAAATGTCACCCCAGTTTGATGCCGATACGGTCCCAGGACACAAAGCCCCGGATCTTCCAGTCCCAGTGCATCCAGACGAAGAATGCGCGCCCGACAAGATTCTCCTCGGGCACCATTCCCCACACGCGACTGTCCTCACTATTGTCGCGGTTATCGCCCATCATAAAATAGTACCCCGGTGGAATTTCCCAACTTCCGCTGGCCGAAAGACCGCGCCCGCCGCGCAACAGCAACTGATGCTCCTTGTCCAGCAGCCGCTCGGTGCGCAGATCGCCGCCGGTGGATTCGCTGTTGCTGCCTTCGCCGAAGTAACGTCCGACCGGGATCTGCTGCATCGGCACGCCGTTGACGTAGAGCACATCGTTGACGTAACTGATCTTGTCGCCGGGCAACCCGACCAGACGCTTGACGTAATTCTTGTTCGGATGCACCGGCGGCCGGAACACGACGACATCGCCGCGTTGCGGCGAACCGATGTCGACAATCTTCGTGTGAACCACCGGCAAGCGCACGCCATAGGCGTACTTGTTGACGAGAATGAAGTCGCCGATCAACAACGTCGGGACCATCGAACTCGACGGAATGGTGAACGGCTCGACCAGGAACGAGCGGATCAGCAGCACCGCCAGGATCACCGGGAAGAACGACTTCGAATACTCGACGATCACCGGATCGCGCGCTGCCGGCGCGGCCGCCGCCTGCTGCTCACCCGCGGTACCGAAGCCAGTGCCCTGCAGCGCCAGTCGACGCTTCTGGAAGAACAGGCTGTCGATCAACCAGACGAATCCGGTCAGCCCCGTCAGCACCACCAAAATCAACGCGAAATCCATAATCCTGTCCTGTCCCTGCAGGCTCGGTCTGCCGCAACCCGATCCGCAACGCATTGATGAAGCATGTTTTCTTGTCCGCAAAGGACGCAAAGAACGCAAAGGAAATCAAGATCAAACGATTCTCTTTGCGTCCTTTGCGTGCCCGGCCCATCAGCGAGCTGATGGTCGTTCGGCTCGCGGCATGCTGCTCGAAAGCCCGTCTCACCCTTTGCCGGCAAAATCCTGTGACTCTTCCTGCCCCATGGCCAGGCAGGCGCGGGGCAACCTTCCACTTGTCGTCCAACTGCAGCACCGCGAGGAAGCTTCCTGCGGGATCTCCACGCGGCCGACCTGTGCGCTTCTTGCCGGCCTTCTGTTTGTCGAGCAGCTTGCGCTTGCGCGAGACATAGTGCCGTCGTGTCCCCGCTGGCCGGGTCATCCGCCAAACTAAACACAACGCATTGATAATGCTAGTTTTCTGTCCGCAATGGACGCAAATAAAACCAAATGATTCTGCTTTCCTTTGCGTTCTTTGCGTCCTTTGCGGACAAAATCCTGTCACTCTTCCTGCCCCAGGCCAGTCGCGCGCGGGGCAACCTTCTACTTGTCGTCCACCTGCAGCACCGCGAGGAAGGCTTCCTGCGGGATTTCCACGCGACCGACCTGTTTCATGCGCTTCTTGCCGGCCTTCTGCTTGTCGAGCAACTTGCGCTTGCGCGAGACGTCGCCGCCGTAACACTTGGCCAGCACGTTCTTGCGCATCGCCTTGACCGTCGAGCGCGCAATGATCTGGGCGCCGACCGCCGCCTGGATGGCGACATCGAACATCTGCCGCGGAATCAATTCGCGCATGCGCTCGGCGAGTTCGCGCCCTTTGCGGTCCGCCTGCGCCCGATGCACGATCAGCGACAGCGCATCCACGCGGTCGCCGTTGATCAGGATATCCAGGCGCACGAAGGGGCCGGCTTCGAATCGGTCCAACTGATAGTCGAACGAGGCATAACCGCGACTGGCCGACTTCAAGCGGTCGAAAAAGTCCAGAACCACCTCGGCCAGCGGCATTTCGTAGGTGATCTGTACCTGGGTGCCGAGATAGTTCAGGTTCTTCTGGCGACCGCGTTTCTCTTCGCACAGCGTGATCACAGGCCCGACATAGTCCGGCGGCACCAGAATGTTGGCGATGATGATCGGCTCGCGGATCTCTTCGACTTCGCTGGCCGACGGCAGTTTGGCCGGATTGTCGATTTCGACGATGTCGCCGCTCTTCTTCAGCACCTGGTAGATCACCGTCGGCGCCGTGGTGATCAGATCGAGGTCGTACTCGCGCTCCAGGCGCTCCTGCACGATCTCCATGTGCAGCAGGCCGAGGAAGCCGCAGCGGAAGCCGAAACCCATCGCCTCGGACGACTCCGGTTCGAACTGCATCGCCGAATCGTTGAGCTTGAGCTTCTCAAGCGCCTCGCGCAGCGCCGTGTAATCGTCGGCCTCGGTGGGAAAAAGACCGGCGAAGACACGTGGCTTGATCGTCTGGAAGCCCGGCAACGGCTCGGTTGCCGGCTTGCTCGCATTGGTCAGGGTGTCGCCAACCGGGGCACCGTGCACTTCCTTGATTGCTGCGCAGACGAAGCCGACCTGTCCGCAGCTCAGTTTCTGTCGTTGCACGCGCTTGGGCGTGAACACGCCAACCTGTTCGACATACCAGGTGCGTCCGGTGGACATCACCAGGATCTTGTCGCCGACATTGATTTCGCCCTGCATGACGCGCACCAGCGAGATCACGCCGAGGTAGTTGTCGAACCAGGAGTCGATGATCAGCGCTTTCAGCTGCGGATCGGTCGGCAACGCCGGCGGCGGAATGCGCTTGATGATCGCTTCCAGCACCGCGCGCACATTGAGGCCGGTCTTGGCGCTGATCTCGAGCGCGTCGGTGGCGTCGATGCCGATGACGTCTTCGATCTCCTGGCGCACGCGATCCGGCTCGGCCGACGGCAAGTCGACCTTGTTCAGCACCGGCACCACTTCCAGGCCCTGCTCGACCGCGGTGTAGCAGTTGGCGACGCTTTGCGCCTCGACGCCCTGCGCCGCATCCACCACCAGCAGCGCACCTTCGCAGGCCGCCAGCGACCGCGAGACTTCATAGGAGAAGTCGACGTGGCCCGGCGTATCGATGAAATTGAGCTCGTAGATGTTGCCGTCGTCGCTCTTGTACGGCAACGACACCGACTGCGCCTTGATGGTGATGCCGCGTTCGCGCTCGATCGGATTGCTGTCCAGCACCTGCGCTTCCATTTCGCGGTCCTGCAGACCGCCGCAGATCTGGATGAAACGGTCGGCCAGCGTCGACTTGCCGTGGTCGACGTGCGCGATGATCGAGAAGTTACGAATTAGGGTCATGTCTCGTGCGCTCCGCCGGCTGCGCTGTTCGCAACCGGTGGGCTTGGGGGAAACCCGCAATTAAACCACGAGCGAGGTAGAAGCCGCGACAAGGAAGATGCTGCTGGTCGCACGAGGTGTACACCTGCAGGGCGGCCGCAACGTGAACCGGCGACAAATGCGGATGTCAGTGCACGCCCGCCGATGCCGCCCTGCCCACACTCAACAAGGTTTCCGGCGGCAGATCGCCCAGCAGGTAAAACCACTCGTCCCCCTGGCGAACCGTCACTTGACTCAGCGCGCCATGACGCCAGCCGTTGCTGTCCACCGCCAGTCCCGGCGGCAGCTGCATCTGGTAGATCGACACCCACGCCACACCGTCGGAGATCACCCACTGGCGTGCGCCGGTGATCCCGGGCACTGTGAGCGCCGATCCGACCAGGCGAAAGCCCGCGGGCAGATTCCAGCCGTTGTCGCTGATCGCTGCCGCCACCGGCGCTGGCGAAAGCCCGGCGAAGCCATGAACCAGCAGACGCGTAACCATGCGCCGCTCGAGCATTTGCTGGTCCTCGCCAAAGCGTTCGCTGCGCAGCGGCAAGCCGGTATCGACGTCGATCCACAGGCGCAGCCCATAGCGGTCCTCGCTGAGCGGCTGCAGCGTCATTTTCAGAGCACGCCGACCGGCGACGCGCTCGCGCGGATCCATGCTGATGCGGTAATGCCGATCCAGTTGCGCCAGCAGCGGCCCGGCGCGCAGTTGCGGGCCTTGACCGATGCGCTGGTCGCCCTCGGGTCCAAGGATCGAAACGCCTTGCGCGGTGCGCACCTGTCGACGACCCGCGCCATTCAGCGCCGCCCATTGCTGCTCCGGTCCGCCAGGTCCGACGCGCTGCGACAGTTCGAGCAGGTCCCAGTCGCCGCCGCCCGCGTCGACCACCAGGGTCGCGTCGTAATTCAACGAGCGCTGCGCCTTGTCCATGCGCATCGCCCAGTGCCTCCAGTCGTCCGCTGGCGCCTGCGCTGCGGCGGCGACTGCATGCATCAGAATCAGTAGCAGCAACCATCCGCGCATGAGCTTGAATTTCCGCGACACTGAGGTTTCCGATCAGCAGATCCGCGACGTTTGATGGTTTCAGGAGATGGTTTTCGACGCACTCAAGGGCGCTCGTTCACCGTCGCCGAGACCGGGACCAGCAAGCGTTGTTCCGGCCGCGCGAACACCGGCTGCGCACCTCCGACCCACCACGCACCGTCGACCATCTGGCCGTGGCGCATCAACAGCATCTGTTCCGCACTGATCGGCGTCGGCAGCGTGCCGAGCAAGCTGCTGCGTTCTCCGGCGACCGGTTGCACGCCAGCACTTACGTTGGCCAGACTCGGCGCGATCGGACCCGGCACGCCGAGCGGCAAGGCGCCACGCGGTGCCGGCGCAGAATCGGCCAGCGCCGATACGCCGGGCCGCTCGATCTCCGGAGCCACCGAGAATACCGCCATCAATGCCACCGACGCGGCGATCGCGGCACCCAGCCACGGTCGCCACGACCGCGTCGCACGCTGCACACCAGACACTGGGTGCCGATCCTCGTCGGCGAGCGTCTGCATGACTCGATCTGCCAGATTCAGCCCTGCGCCGCCGGGTCGGTGCGTGATCACGTCGCGCATCAGATGCATGCGCGCCCACATGGCGCGCAGTTCCGCATCGTGCTCCAGACGGCGCAACAGGAACGCGCGCTCGTCGCGCCCGAGTTCGCCATCCATCAGCGCCGACAGTTGTTCCCTGATGTCTTCACTCATGATCCGTCAACCCTCCACCAGCGGGCGAATCCGACGATCCACCGCGTCACGTCCACGGAAAATGCGCGAACGCACCGTTCCGATCGGACAATTCATGATCTGCGCAATTTCCTCGTAACTCAGTCCATCGATCTCGCGCAGCGTCAATGCCGTACGAATATCCTCGGGCAGATCTTCGACTGCCGCCAGCACGGTGCGTTCGACTTCCTCGCGCAGAAACTCGTTTTCGGGCGTTGCGCTTTCATGCATGCGGTCGTCCGACTGGCTCGCCGCGTCATCCATCAGCACGTCGTCCAGCGGCGGACGCCGCGACTGCGACACCAGGAAGTTCTTTGCCGAGTTCACCGAAATCTTGTAGAGCCAGGTGTAGAACGCGCTGTCCCCGCGAAAGTTGGGCAACGCCCGATAAGCCTTGATGAAGGCTTCCTGGGCCACGTCCTGGGCCTCATGCCAGTCCGGCACAAAGCGCTGGATCAACGCCACGATGCGATGCTGGTATTTGCGCACCAGCAGGTCGAAAGCCAGGCGGTCGCCCGCCTGTACGCGCTCCACCAGGGCCGCATCGATCGCCGCCTCTTCCACCGCTACCCCCGTGACTGTCGTCGCCGGCCTGGCTGCCGGCGGCGTTCCCCGCGCGTTTGGCGCGGACCAGCGCAGATTCAACCCCATGAGTCCGTAGCCTCGCTATCCAGTGATCACGAACATGGACCGGGCCGCGCAAAGAAAGTTCAACATGCCTTCAACACGTCCCTCTGCCCTGCGTCGACACCGAGCAGAGCATTTATCCGCAAAGGACGCAAAGGACGCAAAGAAAGCAAAGCGAATGACGTCCTCAATTGATTTGGCTTTCCTTTGCGTCCTTTGCGTTCTTTGCGGACCAAAAGGCTCTTCACTCGTCGGCCATCTCCGCCAGCAATCGAGCACGCTCGGTGAGCATCGCCTCAAAGGTCGCCGCCGGCAGCGGCCGCGAGAACAGATAACCCTGCAGTTCCTGGCAGCCGTACTCGCGCAGGAAGCGCAGGTGGTCCTCGGTTTCGACGCCCTCGGCGACCACCACGCGGTCCATGTTGCGCGCCATGTTGATGGTCGCGCGCACGATCGCCTCGTCGGCCGGGTCGACGCCGATGTTGCGCACGAAGGTCTGGTCGATCTTGATGCGATCGCACGGAAAGCGCTTGATGTAGTCGAGCGAGGACTGGCCAGTGCCGAAGTCGTCGATCGCGATGTGGCAGCCGAGTTCGCGCAACTGGCCAAGCACGTCCATCAGGTTCGGGATGTCCTTGATGTTGATGCTCTCGGTGACCTCCAGGTCGAGCGCGTCGCCGGGCAAACCGGAGTCGCGCAAGGCCTTTTCGACGACTTCGACCAGATTGATCTGGCGCAATTGCAGCGCCGACAGGTTGACGCTGACCCGCAGCGGGAACTTGAACATGTCGAGCCAGCGTTTGGCGTCGCTGCACGCCTGGCGCAGGATCCATTCGCCGATCGGCACGATCAGGCCGGTGTCCTCGGCGATCGGGATGAAAAATCCCGGACTGATCAAGCCCAGTTCGGGGTGCTCCCAGCGGATCAGCGCCTCCATGCCGATGATGTCCTCGGTGATCGCATCCACCTGGGGCTGGTAGTAGGAACGCAACTCGTTGTTGCGTTCTGCCATCCTCAGCTTGGATTCGAGGTCGAGGCGCTGGCGGTTGGATTCCTCGGGAACGGCGACATACACCTGATAGGTATTGCGACCCATGCCCTTGGCGTTGTACATCGCCACATCGGCGTGCTTGAGCAGGGTTTCGCCGTCCTTGCCGTCATCCGGGTAGAAGCTGATGCCGAGACTCGCCGTGATCTGCAGTTCGCGGCCATCGGTGAGGGTCAAAGGCGTTTCCAGCACCTTGACGATCTTGTCGGCGACGCGCATCACGTCGTCGCGCTGCACGATATGGCGCAGGATGAGCGTGAACTCGTCGCCGGCGTAACGCGACACCGTATCCGACGCGCGCACACTGGCACGCAAGCGCTTGGCGACCGAACTCAGCACCTGGTCGCCGGTCGCGTGGCCGAGACTGTCGTTGATGGTCTTGAAGCGATCAAGGTCGACGAACAGCACGGCAAACTGCTCGCCACTGCGTCCGGCCTCGGCGATTGCCGATTGCAGGCGGTCGTTGAACAGCAGGCGGTTGGGCAGACGCGTCAGCGAATCGTGCAGGCCCTGGAATCTGCTGTCCGACCGGTATCGCGCGACCAAGGCCTGCAGGGCCAGGTGCGAACCAACCAGGCGCAGCACCGACAGCAGTTCTGCCGCACGTGGTTGCGGTTTGCGGCTGCCCGCCATCAGCGCTCCGAGGGCGCGCTGGCCATCGCCGTACAGCGGCACTGCGAGCACACTGTTCAGGCGCAACTGTTTGAAGAACGCTTCGCCGAGACTGGCGGCGGCACTCTCGGCGGCGCTGAATTCAGCGCCGGCCAGAACGCGCCGGTAGAGCTCGGTCTGCCACACCGGGTGCACCGCGCCCTGGGCCGAGCGCGGGAACGCCGCGAGCACTTGCGGTTCGGCCTCGGTGCCGCCGCGCTCGACGCAGACGTAGAAAAAATCCAGCCCATAGTCGGCGATGACGCGTTTCAGTACCGGCTGCACGCCCTGGATGTCGAGGCCGGTACGCGCCAGTCCGGCCAAGGTCTCGAGCGGCGAATCGGCCTGCGCGCCGGCGGTCAGCAGCACCAGGCGAGAGTTGTCGCCGTCGCAGCCAATGACGGCAAGACCGACCAGCCGGGGATCGCCGTGGGCGTCGATGCGTGCTTCGCCCAGACCCAGATTCTCCGCGCGCGCCGAAGGCAGTTCGCCGAGCAGTTCGCGCACCGATGCGCCCGCCAGTTCCTCGGCATTGCGTCGCAGCAACTTGATCGCGCGCGGGTTGACGCTGCGCACGCGGTCGGCTCGCGGATCCACCAGCAACGCCGGGACGTCGAGATTGTCGATCCAGCTGCCGTCGGCCCCGGCACTCGGCAGCACTGGCGCGATCAGCTCGCGCGCGTGCCGCAGCGCGTCGGCGGCGCTGACCGGGCTCTTGATCCAGACTGCCACCGGCGCATTGGGACCCCCGGTGGTCCCCGGCGGCAATGCTCCGGCGGGAACCACGCCGATGCGCGGCACCAGGCGCCAACGCGGGTGACCCGCGAGCACCCGGCACAGCCCCTCGGCCTCAGCGTAAGGATCGACGAATTCGACGAAGATCAGCGCCAGCTCCGGGTCCTGAGCCAGCAACGCATGTGCCTGGGGCACGTCGCGCGCGGTGTAGATGGCGTCGAAATCGGCGCCGTCGAAGGAATCGAACAGCACGCGTCGATCGTCGCGATTGCTGGCGACGATCAGTACGCCGGCATTGTACTTGCGGTTTTCGGGCTCGGTCATTCGCGGATCCAGCGGCCATCGCGCAGGCGCAGGCGCAAGGACGGACCATGTCGGTGCAGAATCTGGAAAGCGAGCCGCTGCACCGGACTCGGCAAGTCGAGCGCCGTTCCGAGCAGCAGCACACGCTTGTCGCCACCGTCCTTGCCGCGCGCAATCTGTCGCAACAGGGCCAGCGTTTGCGGCGTGAACTCGTTGCGATCGGCCGGAAACACATAGATACCGAAGTGCCCGGACTGGAGCACGAAGCGCAGTGCTTCCGCCAGGCGTTTGCTGCCGGCCACGGTGATGCCGTGTTCGCGCAGGCTGGCCAGACCGACGTCCGCGCTCCAGTGGTAGATCGAATGACCCCGGCGCTGCGCCATCAGACGCAGGTGCGCCAGAATTTCGGTGGGGAAAGGCGAGTCGACGAGAACCAGATTGCTGGTACTGTCCAGCAGTTGCTCGTAGAGCCGCTCCGGCACACGCTGCTCGCCGCTGGTGCGGACCAGCGCGTCGGACTCGTTCGTGGCAGGTTCAGTCACGCTTGCCCCTACATCGTGTGCGTAGGCCGCTCCGAGCCCAGCGTGCCGGCCAGCACCGACTCGATCTTGGTTTTCACCAAGTCGCCGTCGGAGTTCTCGCTGAACTGCACGCCGATGCCGGCAGTACGATTGCCCTGGGCGCCTGTCGGCGTGATCCAGACGACCTTGCCCGCGACCGGCATGCGGTCCTTCTCTTCCATCAGCGTCAGCAGTATGAACACCTCGTCGCCGATGTTGTAGCGCTTCATGGTCGGCACAAAGATGCCACCGCCCTTGAGGAACGGCATGTAGGCGTGATACAGCGCCCCTTTGTCCTTGATCGCCAGTGACAGGATGCCCTGGCGCGGAATTCCCGGTCCGGTACTCATGCTCGCTGTTTACGCTCCCCGTGATTGAACGCCTGCGACCAGCGTGCGGCAAGATCGTGAATCAACAAGTCTTCGCGGACTCCCGTGCCGGCCAGCCCGCGCGCTCGCTCCAACTGTGTCGCCAACGGCAGGAGGGTCGACATTTCCATTCGCGAAGTCAAGTCGATCCATGCATCGAAAGCTCCACTGCCCAGGCGTTCGCCGCGAACCGCGAGCGCAATCAGGCGCGACCAACGCTGCAACAGCAGCGCGCCCTCGCCTTTTGCGACCGTGGCGAACGCACTGGGGTCGAGACCACCTCGCGCAAGTTCGATCAGGCGTTGGGCCAGCGTCGACCAATCGTCGAATATCCCGGGCTGCAGGATGGCGATCGCCATCTCCGGATCGCCACCGGCAAGCGCCAGCGCCACCCGCGAACGTTGCGCGTCTGCGCCGGCCATCGCGGCCACCGCATCCACGCTGTCGGTGTCGTCGCGCGCCACCAGCGGCAGCCGTTGGCAGCGGCTGCGAATGGTCGCCGGCAGGCGACCGATGCGCTCCGCCAACAACAACAGGTGGGTATCGGCCGCCGGCTCTTCGAGCGTTTTCAACAGCGCGTTGGCGGCGGCGCTGTTCATCTGCTCGGCAGGCCAAAGCAGCGCCACCTGACGCCGTGCGATCTGCGGACGCATCGACAATCGCGCCGACAGCTCGCGGATCTGATCGATCTTGATCACCGCCGAGTCGACCGGACAGACCTCCACCCAGTCCGGATGATTGCCCGCCAGGTACAATGTGCAGCCACGACAGCGCCCGCAGGCCATCGCCGCCCGCGGCGACTCGCACAGCAGTCCCTGCGCAATCTGCCGCCCCAGTTGCAGCTTGTGCAGCCCGCCCTCGCCGTGAATCAACAACGCATGCGCGATCTGCCCGCGCTCGACGCCGGCGGCAAGCCGCTGCCAGGCAGCGGCGTGCCAGGGGAGGCACGTCGAATCAGTTTGGGAGATGGCCATTCGGTTTTCGCTGTCGCTGGTTTGGAACCACCATGGGAAGCGAATCCGCGCCGGCCGATTTCGCGAAGTGGTGGTTCAAGTCGCTCATTGAAGGGCAGTGTGGTCCGCAAAGGACCCAAAGAACGCAAAGGAAAGCGGAAGGCCCGGATCAGTGGATCGGCTATCGCGAGTCTGCTGCATTCGAATGCTCTCTTTGCGTTCTTTGCGTCCTTTGCGGACAAAAAACAGGCTCCAGGTTCGCTGAAGACTGCGCTTCACTTCTGCCCCAGTTGAAACTTGCGCACTGCCGCATTGTGCTCGGCGAGCGTGCGCGAGAATACGTGGCTGCCGTCGCCGCGGGCGACGAAGTACATGGCCTCGGTGGTCGCTGGCTTGACGCTGGCCTCGATGGCCGCACGCCCGGGCAGCGCGATCGGGGTCGGCGGCAGGCCGAATCGGGTGTAGGTGTTGTACGGCGTGTCGGTTTCCAGGTCGACCCGGCGCAGATTGCCATCGAAAGCGTCGCCGAGGCCGTAGATCACGGTCGGATCGGTCTGCAGGCGCCAGCCGAGGCGCAGCCGGTTGACGAATACGCCGGCAATCTCGGGACGTTCACCGGCACGCCCGGTTTCCTTTTCGACGATCGAGGCCAGAATCAGGGCCTGATAGGGGTCGGCCAGCGGCAGTTCCGGGGCGCGCGCATGCCACAACTCGGAAAGCAACTTCTTCTGTGCCCAATAGGCCCGCTTGAGCAGTTCCACATCGCTGAACCCGCGCGGAAAGAAATACGTGTCCGGCAGGAACAAACCCTCCGCGTGGACTTCGGGCGCACCGATTCGAGTCAGCACTTCGCTGTCGGACAATCCGCCGATCGACTGCGTCAGCTCCTGCACCGATGCCAGCGCGATGCGCAGGTCGCGGAAACGCGATCCTTCGAGGATGGTGATCCGATACTGGACCACGCGGCCATCGGCGATCGCCTGCAGCAGGTCGCGCGGCGTGGTGTTGGCGGCGATGCGGTATTCGCCGGCCTGCAGCTTCTGGGCAACGCCCATGCGTTCGGCCAGCAAGCGCCATTGCCAGTAGTGCGCGCGACTGATGCCCTGCTCGTCCAGACGTTGCGCCAGATCCTTCAGGCGCATGCCGCGGCTGAACTCGACGACCTGCTCGATGCCGCCCAGGGTGTGCGATTCGAAACGGTGGTAATCGCGCCAGCCGATCCAGGCGACCGCCGACAGCGCGATCGCCACGCAGGCCAGCAGCAGCACCCAGCGCACGCGCCCGAGCAGGGCGCTCGGTTGCGCCCGCTTCATGGCCGCACCCTGGACCCGAACTGGGCATCCCAACGCAGCTGCAAGCGGCGTACCTCATGGTCGCTGTGCCAGCGTTGCTGCGCCAGTTGAACCGCCTGGCGCGGGCCATGCAGCGCATTCGTCAGAACCACGGCGTCCGCCGACTCTATCGACGCAACCGTCAACGCCGCCTCGCGGGCGTCGACCTCAGCAATCAGCCAGCGGCGCGCGACCCCGGCGATGCCGCAAGCATCCAGTGCAGGCGTCAACCACTGACCGCCGCGACGCACGAACAGATTGCCTGCGGTGGCGGCAATGGCATTTCCTTGTGTATCCAGCATCAACCCCTCGTCGATCGCACTATCGCGCCACTCTGCCCGCGCCAGCACCTGTTCCAGCCGGTTCAGATGCTTGATCCCCGCCAGCGCCGGTTGCTGCGCGAGGCGAGTCTGGCACCAACGCAGGCGCAGCGCAGGCGCGCCCGGCGCGTAGGCCGAAACAAACAGCAGCAGGCGCGGGTGCGGCTGCGGCAGTCGAGCATAACCGCGCGGCCCGCTGCCGGCGCTGTAGATCACCTTGAGCACCGACTGCGAGTGAACTTGTGCCCGGCGTCGGGCGCGCCGCAACAGGGCAACCATGTCCGGCTCAGGCAAGCCGAGTCGCCGGCAACCCAGCGCCAGCCGCTGCATATGCCAGTCCCACAGCGGCGCATGCCCGCCACTGAAGCGGATGGTCTCGAACAGGCCATCGCCATAGTGCAGGCCGCGATCGTCGCGCATTCGGTCGCCGGCGCTCACGACGCCATACCCAGCGCGCGCAGCATGCCGAGCGCCTTGGATCGGGTTTCCTTGAGTTCGCGTCTCGCAATCGAGTCGGCGACGATGCCGGCACCCGCCCGCCACAGCAGGCGATCGCGCTCTACCGAGATCGTGCGGATCAGGATATTGAGGTCGAGCGAACCATCGTCTCCGATATAGCCGAGCGCCCCGGTATAGGCGCCGCGGCCGATCTGCTCCAGCTCACCGATGATCTGCATGCAGCGCACCTTGGGGCAGCCGGTGATGGTGCCGCCGGGAAAGAGCGCGCGCAGCAGCGACCACACGGTGACACCCTCGCGCAGCCGACCGCTGACGTTGGAGACCAAGTGATGCACGTGGGCGTAACTTTCGATGCCGCCGAGTTCGTCGACGCGAACGCTGCCGGGAACGCAGACGCGCCCGAGATCGTTGCGTTCGAGGTCGATCAGCATGATGTGTTCGGCGCGTTCCTTGGGATCGCGCTGCAACTCGGCCAGCAGATGCGCATCGACCGTCGCATCGGCATCCCGTCGGCGAGTGCCGGCGATTGGCCGGGTGTCGACCCGATCGCCGCGGACACTGACCAGACGTTCCGGCGACGACGACGCCAGCCCCCAGGCGCCATGGCTGAGCAAGGCCGCGAATGGCGCCGGATTCGCCGCCGTCAGGCGCGCGAACAACGCGTCGAGATCGATGGGCTCAGCCGCGCGGGCGCGCCACGCACGCGACAGGTTGACCTGGAACACGTCGCCGGCG
This sequence comes from uncultured Rhodanobacteraceae bacterium, assembly GCA_937928755.1. Taxonomy (GTDB): domain Bacteria; phylum Pseudomonadota; class Gammaproteobacteria; order Xanthomonadales; family SZUA-5; genus JADKFD01. Next base: position 90,875 of record CALEZI010000058.1, read on the forward strand.
AGCAAGTAATCGTGGATGCGCGCGACGCCGTCGAGGAAACGCTGCGGATCGTCCTCGCTGATCCTCAAAGCGGAGCTAACTCCGCTGCCTTGCTCTGGTAGAGCGGAGCTTGCTCCGCTGCCTTGCCCTGGTAGAGCAGAGCTTGCTCCGCTGCCTTGCCCTGGTAGAGCAGAGCTTGCTCCGCTGCCTTGCCCTGGTAGAGCGGAGCTTGCTCCGCTGCCTTCGCTGGCAGCCACCAGCCGATCGCGCCAATTTTCGCGATCCGCGCCCAGCAGCTCGCAGCGCTGCGTCAGCCGGTCTCGCACCAACACCGCCGGCACCCGCCACAGCAGAGCCAGCGGCTCGTCGAGTTCAGGCTGCAGGCACGCCACGCTTGGCTCGAACACGCTGCCGAACTCATAGGCCAGGTAAAGCAGCCAGCCGCCCGCAAATGGCGTACCGGAATCCACCGTCATGCCCACCTTGAGGGAACGCAACTGGTGTTCGAACGCCGCCAGTTGCCGCGCATGTTCGGGATGCCCCGGATACGGCACGACCAGTGGCGACGATTCGGTCAGCGGCAGCAGGTCGAAGCGCCCCTGTGGCCCGGACGCCGCGCTCAGCAGCAGCGCCGGCGCCATCTCTGCGCCCAGGCGACGACGCAGTTCGGCGAAATCGAGCGCGGCTACATAGGGTTCAGCCTGCATGGGCACATCGGCAGCGCACGGGCGTAATGACGAGCAGTCTACGGGTTCTGGACCGTTGCCCGGTGAACGCAGGCTGTTGTGGGTCCAGACTGGTCAGGGCGCTTCTGGTGGTGAAGAGCGTCCAGACAAGTCTGGACCCACAACAGCCAAAGCCCTTCAGGACCAGGAAGCTAGGGCGTCCAGACCGGTCTGGACCCACTACAGCCAAAACCCGTCAGGATCTTGAAGCGGGAGCGTCCAGACAAGTCTGGACCCACAACCGCCAAAGCACTTCAGGTCCATGAAGCGGGAGCGTCCAGACCAGTCTGGACCCACGCGCGGGGCCTCACATCCGCTTGAAGATCAACGTCCCGTTGGTGCCGCCAAACCCGAACGAATTCGACATGACGATATCGAGCTGCGCCTGGCGCGAGGTGTTCGGCACCAGATCGAGATCGATGCCTTCGTCGGGGTTGGCCAGGTTGATGGTCGCCGGCACCACCTGGTCGCGCAACGCCAGCACGCAGAAAATCGCTTCGACTGCGCCGGCGGCTCCGAGCAGGTGACCCGTGACCGACTTGGTCGAACTGACCATCACGCCGGGCGCAGCGCTGCCGAAGGTGCTCTTGATCGCCAGTGCTTCGCCACGATCGCCGAGCGGCGTCGATGTCGCGTGCGCGTTGACGTACTGCACGTCGCCGGCGTTGATGCCGGCATCGGCGAGCGCCGCGACCATCGATGCCGCCGCTCCCGCACCATCTTCTGGCGGCGCGGTCATGTGATAGGCATCGTCGCTCATGCCGAATCCGATCAACTCGGCGTAAATGCGCGCGCCGCGCGCCCTGGCGTGTTCATACTCTTCCAGCACCATGGCTCCGGCGCCGTCGCTGAGCACGAAGCCGTCGCGGTCGCGATCCCACGGCCGGCTGGCGGCCTTGGGGTCGTCGTTGCGCTCGCTGAGGGCGCGCGCCTGCACGAAACCGCCGATCGCCGTCGGCGTGGTGGCGTGTTCAGTGCCGCCGGCGAGCATGACGTCCGCATCGCCGTAAGCGATCAACCGCGCCGCAACGCCGATGTTGTGGGTGCCGGTGGTACAGGCGGTGACGATCGACAGATTCGGGCCCTTGACGCCGAAATGGATGCCGAGGTGGCCAGCGACCATGTTGATGATCGTGCCGGGCACGAAGAACGGCGAAATCTTGCGCGGACCGCCTTCATGCCAGGTCAACGTGGTCTTTTCGATGGTCGAAATGCCGCCGATACCGGCCGCCATCATTACGCCGAAACGACTCTTCATCGCCTCAGGCACCGGATCCAGACCGGCGTCGCGCACCGCCTGCGTACCCGCGGCGATGCCGTAGTGGATGAACGGATCCATCCGCCGCGAGTCTTTCGGCGGAACCCAGGCGTTGACGTCGAAGCCCTGCACCTGGCCGGCAAAACGGGTGGCAAAGGCCGAACAATCGAAATGGGTGATCGGCCCGATGCCGCTGCGGCCGGCGACGACGTTGTCCCACGCGGTGGGAATATCGCTGCCAACCGGCGATACGATGCCGAGCCCGGTCACTACGACGCGACGAGCGCTACGCATAGAGCCTCGAGGGAAAAAGGAAAAAGGAAAAAGGAAAAAGGGAAAGCCGGGTTCGAGGCAGGGGGGCCTGACGGCTCTTCCCTTTTCCTTTTTCCATTTCCCTTTTTCCTTCGGCGTAGAGCGCGACGCTGTCGCGCACTGCGCCGTTCGATCAGGCCTTGACGTTGGCCTTGATGTAATCGATTGCCTGCTGGACCGAGGTGATCTTCTCGGCTTCCTCGTCCGGGATTTCGCACTCGAACTCTTCTTCGAGCGCCATCACCAGTTCGACGGTGTCCAGCGAGTCGGCGCCGAGATCGTCGACGAAGGAGGAGTTCGGCTTGACTTCGTCTTCCTTCACGCCCAGACGGTCGACAACGATCTTCTTGACGCGATCTTCGATGCTGCTCATGGTTTCGTAGGTTCCTGCCGAAAAGGGGTGAGATGATAGTGAAAGGTGATGCTGCCGACTAGGGACACTCTGAGCAGGTCCAGCGGCTCGTCATTGCAAGCGCAGCGAAGCAATCCAGTCCTTTGATCGTAATTGCATTTCTGGATTGCCGCGGCGCTTTGCTCCTCGCAATGACGACTCGTTCAGATTGCCCTAGGGCATGTACATGCCGCCGTTGACGTGCAGCGTTTCGCCGGTGATGTAGCCCGCTGCAGGCGACGCCAGGAAGGCAACCGCCTTGGCGATATCGCTGGCGGCACCGAAACGACCGAGCGGCACGTCGGCCAGCAACGCCTGGCGCTGCGCCTCGGGCAAGGCACGCGTCATGTCGGTATCGATGAATCCCGGCGCCACCACATTCGCGGTGATGCCGCGACTGCCGACTTCGCGCGCCAGCGACTTGGTGAAACCGATGATGCCGGCCTTGGCCGCGGCGTAATTGGCCTGTCCGGCATTGCCGGTCAGGCCGATCACCGAAGCGATGCTGATGATGCGGCCCTGGCGCTCGCGCAGCATGCGCTTGAGCACTGCCTTGGACAGGCGGAACACCGAGGCCAGATTGGTGTTGATGACGGCGGTGAAATCGTCGTCTTTCATGCGCAGCAACAACTGGTCGCGGGTGATGCCGGCATTGTTGACCAGCACGCGGATGGCCCCGAACTCGGCTTCCACGCTGCCGACCAGCGCATCGATCGCGCCGGCATCGGCGACATCGAGCACGCGACCGACGCCGTTGTCGGCCAGTCGCTCCGTGATCGCCGCAGCGCCGGTGTCGCTGGTGGCCGTACCCACGACGAAATAGCCGTTGGCGGCCAACTCATCGGCAATCGCCGCGCCGATGCCACGGCTGGCACCGGTGACCAGCGCAAGTTTGATGGCGGCGTCAGACATGGAAGTCTCTCCGTCGATCGTAGGTCACGTTGTCCGCATCGCGGACTACGTGACACGCACGCGAATCCGTCACGTAGCTCGCTGCGCGAGCAACATGACCTACATGCGGAATTTGCGGCGCCATCACGATTGCAATCCCGCCACAGCAGCATCGAAGCCCGCAGGCTCGCCGATCGCCTGGCTTTCGATGCCCGGCGCGATGCGCTTGAGCATGCCGACGAGCACCTTGCCCGGGCCGCATTCGAGCGCGCGCGTTGCACCGCCTGCAGCCAGTTTCTCGACGGTTTCGATCCAGCGCACCGGCGCATGCAGTTGCAAGGCGAGCGCTGCGCGAATCGCGTCCGGGTCGCTGTGTGCGCTGACATCGGCGTTGTGGATAACGGGTAAACGCGGCGCGCTGATCGGCACTTGTTTCAGGTATTCCGCCAGGCGCTCGGCCGCGCCACGCATCAGCGGCGAATGCGAGGGTACGCTGACTGGCAGACGGATGGCACGTTTCACACCACGTTCGACCAGCGCGGCGAGTGCCCGATCGAGCGCGGCGGCCGAGCCCGAGAGCACGATTTGTCCGGGTGCATTCAGGTTTGCCGGCACCACCGGCTCGGCGTCGGTCGACACCGCAGCGCAGACTTCGCTGAGCACCGTGAGATCGGCATTCAGTACCGCTGCCATGGCGCCTACACCCTCCGGCACGGCGTCCTGCATCAAGCGACCGCGCTCGCGCACCAGGCGCGTGGCATCAGCCAGCGACAACGCACCGGCACAGACCAGCGCGGTGTATTCGCCGAGACTGTGGCCCGCCATCGCCGCGGGTTCCGCGCCGCCGGCGGCAATCCACGCGCGCCACACGGCAACGCCGGCCGCCAGCAGTGCCGGCTGAGTGTTGATCGTGCGATTCAGCTCAGCCTCGGGACCGTCCTGGCAGAGCGCCCAGAGGTCGAGGCCGATCGCCTGCGAAGCTTCCTCGAAGGTCGCGCGCACCGCGGGACGAGCGGCGGCGAGCGCCGCCAGCATGCCGAGGGCTTGCGAGCCCTGACCGGGAAACACCACTGCGAGATCGTTGCGCATGTTCGGCATTCGCTGAATCAGAGACGCACCAAGGCCGAGCCCCAGGTGAAACCGCCACCGAAGGCTTCCAGCAACAGCAACTGATCGGCCTTGATCTGACCGCTGCGGATTCCGTGGTCGAGCGCCAGCGGCACCGAACCCGACGAGGTGTTGCCGTGTTTGTTGACAGTCACGATGACGCGTTCCATCGGCATCGCAAGGTGCTTGGCGGTTGCCGTGATGATGCGCAGATTGGCCTGGTGCGGCACCAGCCAGTCGATCGCATCCTTGCTCAAGTCATTCGCCTTGAGCGTCTCGTCGACGATGCGCGACAAGGTGCGCACGGCGACGCGGAACACCTCGTTGCCCGACATCAGGACCTTGACGCCGTGATTGGGCTCGTCCTTGAAACCACGCGACACGCCCACCGGGTTGTGCAGCAATTCCTTGTACTGGCCGTCGGCGTGGATGTGCGTGGAAATCACGCCCGGCTTGTTGTCGGCACGCAGCACCACGGCGCCGGCGCCATCGCCGAACAGCACGCAGGTGCCACGATCGCTCCAGTCGAGCATGCGCGACAAGGTTTCCGCACCGATCACCAGCGCGGTGCGCGCGGCGCCGGTCTTGATGAACTTGTCGGCGATGGACAGCGCGTAGAGGAATCCGGTGCAGGCGGCGTTGACGTCGAATGCCGGACAATCCTTGGCCCCGATGCGGTTCTGCACCAGGCACGCGGTGCTGGGGAAGATCACGTCCGGCGTGGTGGTGCCGACGATGATCAGGTCCAGTTCCGACGCAGCAACGCCCGCGGCCGCCATTGCCTTCTCGGCGGCAGCCACGGCCAGATCGCTGGTGTACTCACCCTCGGCAGCGATGTGCCGCTGCTCGATTCCCGTACGCTCGCGTATCCATTCGTCGCTGGTCTCTACCCGCTTCTCCAACTCGGCGTTGGTAAGCACGAAATCCGGCAGATGGCTGCCGGTCCCGATGATTCGGGAGCAGAGTACTGACATCGATGGCTACGCTCGTCAGGGGATGGGCTGGCGCCCTGTCAGCTCTCGCTGTCGACTTCCACGGCGGCCTTGCGCTCGATCACCTGGCGCCCGCGATAGAAACCGTCCTTGGTAATGTGGTGGCGCAGGTGCGACTCACCGCTGGTCTGGTCGGTCGACACCGTCGGTGCGCTCAGCGCGTCGTGGGAACGCCGCATGCCGCGGGTGGAGGGCGTCTTGCGACTCTTTTGAACGGCCATGTCTAACTCCTGTGAACTTCAATCGTCCGTGTACGTCTACTTGCGCTTCAGTGCCGTCAGCGCCGCGAATGGATTCGGCCGCCCTGCGTCTGCTTCGCCCTCCGGCTCTGCAGCCGGTTGTTGCAATCTTGCGTCCGGCTTGCGAGGCACCACCGGAATCGCCAGGATCAACTCATCTTCAATCAGTGCCGCCGGATCGACCAGACCTTCGTCGGTCAGCGCCGCCTCGTATCCTTCGGGCAACCCAGCGTCGTCGGTCTCGTCCTTCACGAATCCCAGGTGCGTATCGACATGCACCGGCAGTTCGAAACGATCCAGCGTTGCCTGACAGATCAACGGCAACGCCGTGTCAGCCAGCAGCGCAACACTGCGTTGCCCGATTACATTACGCCCGAAACTCAATTCGTAGCGCACCTCGCCCTGTGCATCGGCCAACAGACTGGTCAATCGCGGCAGCGCAGCGAGTGGCAGGACCCCAGCGTAGACCCGCCCGGTGGTGACCGCGCGCTCGACGTCGATTCGCTCGGGCAATGGCGTAAGCATAGCCGCGGAATCGTAGGCGGGTCGGGCGGCGCTGTCAATCGGGGCGGCGCGAGGCGTTAAGGTCCTCCGGGGTAATGAGCACTGCTGTTTCAGGATCTCCCGGTGCCACGCAACTCATTGACAGAAAAATTTTGTCCGCAAAGGACGCAAAGGAAAGCAAGAAGAGTGCGTGCTCAGGGAAGGTGCGGCGAACTCACTTCGACACCACCCACGCTCAGCTCTACTTTGCGTCCTTTGCGTGCCCGGCCAGGCAGCAAGCTGCCCGGCGTTCGACGGCCGCGGCATGCCGCGGAAATCCCCGTCTCACCCTTTGCGGACAAAAATGCAGTCAATGAGGTTCCCATCGTGTTCCGGCATCAGAGGCGACTGCGCTGCCCTACGACTCCTTGAGACCGATTTCACAGTAGATCATTCCTCGACGCTTCACGCTGCATAATCGAACTGGACAGGAAGCTGAGGTTGCCATGTTGTTGAAAGCCCTGATTGCCGCGCTGACGCTCGCTTCGCTGGTGGTGATCGGGCTGCTCTGGCGGCTGCTGCTGTTGCGTCGCCGCCAGGACATGCTGCGTTCGATCATGGACAGCGCGGACGATCTGGAACGCGAGTTGCACGCCTGCCGCGAGCGCATGCAGACCATGCACCGCTGGGTGTCGACCTTGCCGAGTTCGCTGACGCGCGACGCGCTGGCGGCGCTGGTGCTCGATCCGCTGGTGCAGAAGGCGCTGCGCGACCTGTTGCAGCAGCGGCTTTGGCTGCGCGACAACGGCGACAGCGCACCGCTGGCCCGCTTGCGCGGGGTCAAGGGCGATCTGGAGCGCTCGCGCAAGGCGCTGGCCGAGAACATGGACAAGCTCGAAGCCGCCGGCGAGGCACTCGCCGCAGCGTCCTCGGAGACGCACCCGGTATCGGCACTGATCGCCAGCGCTTACGGCATCGGCAGCGCCGACGCGCGTACTTCCACCCTGCACTGAGCCGATGGCACTGCCCGCGCTGGTGCTGGCATCCGCGTCACGCTACCGCCGCGAGCAACTGGCGCGCATCGGGATCGCCGTGGAATGCGTTGCTGCGGATGTCGACGAGACACGCGAGGCGGGCGAATTGCCCGCGGCGATGGCGCAGCGCCTGGCGCGCGCGAAGGCCGCCAGCGTGGCGCTGCGGCGAAAGCACGCAATCATCATCGGTGCCGATCAGGTCGCGGAACTTGACGGCGAGGTTCTCGGCAAGCCCGGAAACGCCGCAGCACAGCAGCGACAACTGGCGTCCAGCAGCGGGCGCGCGTTGCGCTTCCACACCGCACTGGCCGTCGTCGATACCACGACCAACGCCTGGGCCGAGCACATCGACCTCACGGTCTGCCACATGCGCGCCCTCGGCGATGCCGAAATTGCGCGCTACGTGGCCGCCGAACCTGCGCATGATTGCGCCGGCGGGTTCAAGGTCGAGGGCCTCGGCATCACGCTGTTCGAACGCATCGACAGCGAGGATCCGAGCGCGCTGGTCGGCCTGCCGCTGATTGCGCTGGGTCGCTGCTTGCGCGCGGCGGGATTTGTGCTGCCATGATTGAACGCCGATCCACCACGCGAAACCCTGAACGGAGCACCCGATGACCGTCGAAGCTGATGCGCGCCAGGCCAGGGATCTGATTGCGCCGCTGCACGCCGCAGAAGCGCAGATCAACAGCGTGGTGCTCGGCAAACCGCGTGAAATACGGCTGACGCTGGTATGTCTGCTCGCCGGCGGCCATCTGCTGCTCGAGGATCTTCCCGGGGTCGGCAAGACCACCCTGGCGCAGGCATTGGCGGCGACCTTCGATCTCGATTTCGGCCGGGTCCAGTTCACCAGCGACCTGTTGCCCGCCGACCTTATCGGGGTTTCGGTGTTCGACCCGCAGACGCGGCGCTTCGACTTCCATCCGGGTCCGATCTTTGCCCAGATGTTGCTCGCCGATGAGATCAATCGCGGCACGCCCAAGCTGCAGAGCGCGCTATTGGAAGCGATGGCCGAGCAGCAGGTGACGGTCGATGGTGCCAGCCACCGACTGCCGGATCCTTTCGTGGTCATCGCCACACAAAATCCGCTGGAGCAGAGCGGCACCTTTCCGCTGCCGGAGTCGCAACTCGACCGCTTCATGTTTTCGCTCAATCTGGGTTATCCGGACGAAGGCGCGGAAAAGGCCCTGCTTGCCGCACGCGAACGCCGCGCGCTGATCGCCGATCTCAAGCCGCTGCTCGATGGCGAACGCCTGGCGCGCCTGCGCGACGCGGCGCAGGCGCTGCATGCCAGTCCCGCTGCCATCGACTACGTCTATGCATTGGTGGCCGCCACTCGCAGCGAGCGCCGCGTGCGCATCGGACTGTCGCCACGCGCCGGCATCGCGCTGTTGCGCGCGGCGCGCTCGCATGCGCTGCTGGCCGGGCGCAATCATGTTCTGCCTGAGGACCTGCAAGCGGTGTTCGTTGCCGTCGCCCGGCACCGATTGCTGCTGAACGCCGACGCCAGCGGCGACGGCGCATCGGTGGCGCGCGATCTGCTCGCCCAAGTCGCGATTCCCTGAGCCGCCGCCGACGTGGCGAACGTCGCCCCGAAGTCCCCCGATCGGCTGCTGCGCTGGCGCGAGTGGGTGTGGCGCGAACTCGACCGGCGCCTGCCCAATCTGACGCGGCGCCACCGCAACGAGCAATTGCCGATCACGCTGAATCAACGCCGGGTCTACATCGTGCCGAGCGGCTTCGGCCTGTACTTCGCGCTGATGATGCTGGCGATCCTGGCCGGCGCGCTGAATTACAACAACAACAGCGCGCTGCTGTTCGGTCTGCTGGCAGTCAGTCTCGGCGCAGTGTCGATGCTCCAGACCTTTCGCAATCTGGATCGACTGAGCCTGGTGCAGGTCAGTGCCGATCCGGTTCACGCCGGCGACCCCCTGCAGTTGAGTTTTCACCTGCGCTGCGAGGATCTGCGCACCCGTTTCGCAGTCACCCTGCGTTTCGACCAGGAATGGCGCCATGTCGAGGTGGCGCCAGGGCGCATCACTCAGGTCGAATTTGCCTTGCCGAGCGTTGCCCGCGGCTGGTACGGGCCGCCGCCCGTACGCATCTCGACCACCTGGCCGTTCGGTCTGTTCCACGCCTGGAGCTACCTGCATTCGGACGTGCAGGTGCTGGTTTATGCCCGCCCGGAAACGCCGCCTGCAGCGCTGCCGCGCTTGCCGGACCGAGGCCGGATCGGCGGCGCCGACCCTGGCGATGAGGACCTGCGTTCGCTGCGCGAGTACCAGGCTGGCGATCCAACTCGGCTGGTGGCGTGGAAAGCCAGCGCGCGCACCGGCGAATTGCTGGTACGTCAGCTGGAGGTGCCGCACGCGCGCGAAACCGTGCTCGACTTCAACGCCATCGTTGGCCTCGACCTCGAGCAACGGCTGTCGCGACTGACGCGCTGGGTGCTGGAAGCCGAGCGCGCCGGCATCCGCTATCGACTGCAATTGCCGGGACTGAACCTTGGGCCGGACCTCGGCCCGGCCCACCGCTTACGCGCGCTCAAGGCGCTGGCCCTGTATGCGCTCCCCGGTTCTTAGCCCACGCCAGTTCGAATGGACGCTGGCAGCCTTCGTCGCCACGCTGCTGGCGCACCTTTTGTGGTTGCCTGCATGGTTGGGCGCAACGCTGTGCGGCATCGTGCTCGCGCGATGGCTGCAGCGGCGCGCCTATGCGCGCGCCTGGCCGGCCTGGATCAAGTTCCCGCTGCTGCTGGCGATACTGGCCCTGGTGGTGGTGGCGTTCGGCAACGCCGGGACACGTCAGGCCGGACCCACGGCAGCCCTGATCGGACTGGCCACGCTCAAGCTGATCGAGTCGGAGCGCCGTCGCGACGGCCTGCTGATCCTGACCGTGGCGCTGTTCCTGGTGACCGTACTGTTTCTGTTCGAGGATGGACTGGGCGTCACCCTGTACATGGTGATTCCGACCTTGCTGATCTTTCTGGCGCTCAACGAAGTCAGCGCGCCGCCCGGCACCCGCGGCGGACTGGCCACGCAACTGGGTACGCTGGGCCGCGAGTTTCTGTTGCTGCTGGCGGTGGTGCTGCCGCTCACCGTATTCCTGTTCCTCTCGGTGCCGCGCCTGAGCGAGCCGCTCTGGGGTACTCGCGACAACCAGCCGCTGGCGCGCACCGGACTGTCGCAGGAAATGTCGCCCGGCAGCATCACCGAATTGATCGGCGACGACACGCCGGTCATGCGCGTGACCTTTCCCGAACGGCAGCCTCCGAAGAACGCCCTGTACTGGCGCGGCCCGGTGCTGTGGCGCTTCGATGGCGTCACCTGGCGAAGCAACAACTTCGCCAATCCGGGGCAATCGCTCGGGCGACTCGTTGGGCCTCAGCGCGGCGCCAGCGATGACCTGCGTTACCAGGTGATGATGGATCCGAACGACCGACGCTGGCTGTTCACCCTGGATCTGGCCACCGGCTTTCCGGCCGACAGCAGCCGCACCATCGAAGGTCTCGTCGAGCGCGATCGACCGGTCACCAGCCTGTATGCCTTCGAAGCCTGGGCCGCGCTGGACCAACCGGTGCCGCTGTGGGCAGCACCGTCGGTGCAACGCGAGAACGGCCTGCAACTGCCGCCTGACCTCAACCCGCGCACCGCCGCACTGGCGCGATCCTGGCGTGCGGCAATCGGCGACGACCCGATCGCACTCGCCGAGCGCGCCATGACCTACATCCGCAGCGAGAATTTCGGTTACTCGCTGAGCCCGCCACCGCTGGTCGGCGCGCACCGCATGGACGAATTTCTGTTCGAGACCCGACAGGGTTTCTGCGAGCACTACGCAGCCGCTTTCGTGGTGCTGATGCGCGGCGCCGGGGTACCGGCACGGGTGGTCACCGGTTACCTCGGCGGCGACTACAACCGCGTCGGCGGCTACTGGATCGTGCGCAACTCGGATGCCCATGCCTGGGTCGAGATCCTGGTCGATGGACGCGGCTGGATCCGCGCCGATCCCACCGCCGCGATCGCCCCGGAACGGGTCGAACAAAGCGGCAGCAGTTTTGCTGGACAGGCGATCGGCGACGACATCGAGTGGCTGCGTTCGCTGCGCGAACGCGCCGATGCGGCGCGCGCCTGGTGGAACAACAAAGTGGTGCGCTTCGACAACCTGAGTCAACAGAGCTTTTTCGCCAACATCGGCGTCGATCCTGACGACTGGCGGCAGCTTGCCGGCTGGATGGGCGGCGGCCTTGCGCTGCTCGGCCTGCTGACCGCGCTGGTGTTTTATCTGCAGCAGCGCCGCGAACCGGAAGACGCCGCTCGGCAAATCTACCGGCGCTTTCTCAAGGACCTGGAACGCCGCGGAGTGCGCGCTGGCGCCAGTGAAGGGCCACGCGATTTCGCCCGGCGCGCGGCGATCGCGCTGCCGCAACTCGAAAGCGTGATCCAGCGGTTCACGCGCGCCTACGAGGACACCCGCTACGGCGTACCCGACGACGCCTCGCTGAACCGCCTGCAACGAGCGCTTCGCGAATTTCGCAGCGCTCTTGCACAAGCGTGACCTGTGTGTGCGGTCAACTGCGGTAAATGCCGGCTCTGTTACTGTGAGGTCGATGCCTGATTGCCTTTCGATCAAGGAGACTGCCGATGTCTCGTTTCGCAATCATCAACATTGCCGCCGCCTTCATGTTGTCGGCCTGCGCCACGGTTCCGGCGCCCCTGCGCGGCGAATTCGCGCAGGTCGCCCCCGAGCAGGCAGCGGTTGAACAGCGGGTGCGCTGGGGCGGGCGCGTGATCGACGTGCTGCCAGGCCCCGATCAAACCTGTCTGGAAGTCCTCGGCATGCCACTCGACGGCAGCGCGCGTCCGATGGACCTGGATGCCGACATCGGCCGCTTTCGTGCGTGCAAACCTGGTTTCCTCGACCCGGCGATATTCATCAGCGGCCGCGAAGTTACCGTGATCGGCGCGATCGGATCCGAAGTCGAACGCCAGATCGGCGAGTACACTTACCGGATGCCGCAGATGCGGGTGGAAACGCTGTTCCTGTGGCCCGAGCGCGCGGACGTCGACATCGTCTACCTGCATTCGGATGCAATGTTCGGTTACTACCCGTGGTGGCCGATGCCGCCCCGTGTGGTCTACCGCCCACCGCGTCGAAACTGAACAGCCCGCGCAGCAACACCGCAAACGTGCGCCAGCGCACCGAGCCTGGCGTTTCGCTCCACTTACGCTGATCCACGCCCCCACTGAACACAGGTCCCGACCATGAAAATTTCCAGCTTGGCATTAGCCGGCATCATCGCGGTCAGCGGCATCGGCTTCAGCGCCGGCGCCAACGCCGACCCGTACCGCGATCGCAACGACAATCGTCATGAGGTTTGCGACAACTGCGGCACCGTGCGCAGCATTTCGCGCGTCAACCGTCGCAGCAACAATACCGGCGCCATCGTGCTCGGCGCAGTCATCGGCGGCGCGCTTGGCAATCAGGTCGGCGGTGGTAGCGGCAAGAAGGCCGCCACCGTGGCCGGCGCCGTTGCCGGCGGCGCGATCGCCAACAATGCGACGCGCGACGACAAGCGCAAGACCTTCTATCGCATCGAGGTGCGCATGGACAACGGTCGCGTTCGCTCTTTCGACCAGAGCAGCAGCTACGGTCTGCGCGTTGGTTCGCGCGTCGAGATCCACCGGGGTTCGGTTTATCGCGAAGGCTGAGAACCGCTGGTCGGCGTCGGCCGTCAGTCGACGCGAACCTGGAATGCCTCCTGCAGCGCAATGACGCCGGCGCGCGCCAGCGTGATTGCGTTCTGCGTCACCGAGATCATGCCCTGCTTCACCGCAAGATCGTGGATCGCATTGGCATCCGCGCCGGGCACGATCAGCCGGCTGATCTCCGGGGTGACTTCGAGCAGTTCATAAATGCCGATGCGGCCCTTGACACCCCGGCCTTCGCACTTCGGGCAACCTTGTCCGATGTAGAAGACTTCGTCGGCGCCGACACCGAGCACTTCGCGAATGTGCGGATCGACCGGCTCCGGCACCTTGCAATAGCGACAGTTGCGCCGACCCAGACGCTGCGCCAGCACCGCCAGCAGCGTCGATTTCAGCAGGAACGGCAGTACCCCGAGATCGAGCAGGCGGGTGATCGTGGTGGCTGCGTTGTTGGTATGCAGCGTGGAGAACACCAGGTGCCCGGTGAGTGCGCTTTCGACGGCAATTTCGGCGGTTTCGTGATCGCGAATCTCGCCGATCATCACCACATCGGGATCGTGCCGCAGAATGTTGCGCAGGGTACGGTCGAAGGTCAGCCCCGCGGCCCGATTGATCTGCACCTGGAGCACATCCTCGATCTTCGCTTCCACCGGATCTTCGACGGTGATGATGTTGACGTTCTGCTTGCGGCATTCCAGAACCGCGGCGTACAGCGTGGTCGACTTGCCGGAGCCGGTCGGCCCGGTCACCAGCAACATGCCCTGGCCACGCATGATGACGTCGCGGAACAGGCGCTCGTCGCGTGGACCGAAACCGATCTCGGCCACGCTGCGCAGCCCGAAAGCGGTGTTCAGGATGCGAATGACCACGGCTTCACCGTGGATCGTCGGTATCACCGAAATGCGCAGGTCGACTTGCATGTTGCCGCTGTTGGCGCTGGCGCGACCATCCTGCGGCACCCGGTGCTCGGCCAGGTTCATGCCGCCGATCACCTTGATGCGACTGACCACCGCCGGCAACAAAGCTCGCAAGAAACGCCGCACCGAAATCAGGTCGCCGTCGATGCGATAGAGCAACTCGAAGGTCTGCGCTCCGGGGCGGATATGGATGTCCGACGCGCGCCGCTGGATCGCCTCGTCGACCAGTTCGGCGACGATTTTCACCACCGGCTGCTCGGTAGCCAGGCGTTCGATATCGCGTTGAACGTCGGCCTGAGTGGTCAGGCGCGGATCGAGTCCGAGCCGCCGGATCAGGGCTTCGTCCTCGGTCCTGTCGAACTGATTCGACAGTCCCTGACGCACCAGATTGGAGCGCGCCAGAATCGGGATCACCCGTCGCGAAACCGAGAACTCGACGGCAGCGCAGGCTTCGGCGTCGCTCATCAAGACGGCGAGCAGTTTGTCGTTGACCGCCAGCGGCAGCACCAGCAGCCGCCGCGATACCGGAGTCGGCAACAACTCGCGCAGTTCCGCATCGATCTCGAGCACGTCGCACTCGAGCAATGGTACGCCAAGGCGCGCGGCGCGCTCGGCCACGGTGGCCAGCTCGGGATCATCGTGGCGCAACGCAGCCGCCTCGGCGACGCTCATGACGCGAAAACCGGCAAGGCGGTCGATGGTCACCGTGAAATCGACATTGAGCCAGCGGCGCACATCGTCGAGACTGCTCAGTACGACCAGGCGCCCGCCATTGCCACCGGCGTTCTCGGCGACACCACCCGAGCCGCGGCCACTCTCGGCCACGGCAAGATATTCGGCGACATCCGACATTCCCGCGGCGACGCTCATGGCGTGCGCCCATCCCGATTGCACTTCACGACAGTCCAGTGCCCCCTGTGGCGACTGACTTCCAGCTTGATCTCGCCCTTACCCTACCCTGCGGCCCAGACCCTCCGCCTTGCGCAGGATCAACGTCAGGCGCGCTTGTAGTAAGGGCTGACGCCACTGGCGTGGTCGGTGCTGTCGCGCACCGCGGTGATTTCCGGCAGGCGCTCGCGAAGGGTTTTCTCCACACCGTGCTTGAGCGTCACATCGACCTGTTTGCAGCCGTGGCAGCCGCCGCCGAACTGCAGCACGACCTCACCCTCGGCGCTGATCTCGACGAGGCTGACCCGGCCACCGTGGCTGGCCACGGCCGGATTGATCTCGGTTTCCAGGACATGTTGCACACGCTCGACCAGGCTGGAACCAGCGCCAGGGACCGAACCCTTCAGTTTGGGTGCGCGAATCGTCAGTTGGCCACCGGTACGCAGTTGCTCGTAACTGATGCTGACGCTGTCCAGCCAGGGTGCGCTGCCGGCATCGATGTAGACCGAAAACGCATCGCAATCGATGACAAAGTCGTCTGCGCGCGCCTCGCTTGCATCGCAGAATTCCAGGCGGCAATCGCCCGACGGCGTGCCTGGCTTGACCGCAACCAGACGAATGCCGAGGTTGGCCACGCCCTGCTGGGCAATCAGTTTGGTGAAGTAATCACGGGCGTTGTCGGCGATTTCTATCATGCGCAGGTGCTTTGAGGAGGAAACGATCAGTGTGCGTATGATGCCATCGGCAACCGACCCGCACCGTGAACCCGAAGGCCCCACGTCGATGAGCAAGCTCGCCGAACAAGACTGCATTGCGCGCCGCGGTGAGGCGCATCGCCTGCCGCATTCCGAGGTCCACCGGCTGCTGTCGCAACTGCCGCAATGGTCGCTGGCGGCCGATGGCCATGCCATCACGCGCTTGTACCGCTTCGCGAACTTTGTCGCCGCGGTCGCCTTCGTCAATGCCCTGACCGACATGGCCGAAGCGCAGGACCATCACCCCGACCTCGAAGTCGGCTACGGGCGCTGCAATGTGCGCTACAACACCCACGATGTGGGCGGACTGTCGCTCAACGACTTCATCTGCGCCGCGCGCGCCGACCTGGTCTACGCCGCACAAACGGCGAACTGATGCGAGCGCTCGGGATCGCGCTGCTGGCAGCGCTGATCGCATGGGCGATCGCCCAACTGGCGCTCGATCATTTCCTCGTCGCCCAGGCTCGCCACGAGATTGCCCGGGTTGCGAGAGGCGAAAGTCGCATCAGCTTCGAATTCGAGCAATCGCGCGATCTGATTTCCGGCAACGTAGAAGGCGTGGACACGCTGCAGTGGACGGGCAGCGAGGTGCGTGGGCGCCTGTCCGGGCACGGCGCCAATCTGCGCCTCAACCTGCGCGGTCTGCAACTCGATGCGCAACGCTTGACCCGGCTGCTGGCGCGCGTGAAAGTCAGTTCGCCGGCAACCTTGACGCTGATCTTCGACGAACCCGGAGAATTGCAACAACTGAAGCGCGAGCTGCAACTCGAGGCTGGCTGGAACCGGCTCGATCTCGCGCTCGACGATAGCCTGTGGACCCCGAATGCCGGCGGCCCCCAGACCGAACGCTGGGGTGGCGAAAGCGGTCTGGTGGGTGAATTCCGGCTCTATCTGTCCGGTCCGCCGGGGTTGCAGTTTGCCCTCGATTACCTGCGCTTCGCCACGCCGGAGTCTCCCTCGGCGACTGCGATCGAATGGGTCAGCACATCCAGCCTCCGTGAGCGTCTCGGCAACGCATCGCCACTGCGCGAATCGGACTCCGCGCGACTGGGGGTGCTGCTCGCGGTCGGCATGGACACGCCGGAGCGCATCCTGCACCTGCGCGACCAGGTCCGCGCCATCGATGCCGAGGCCCTGTTCTGGCCATCCTGGCGCACCCCGCCAGACCCTGCCGAGGCGGCAGGACCGGCGCCAACCGGCTGGACGCCTGGCTCGACCCTGGTCGCCGTGTATGTCTTGTTGGCCGGACTGCTGCGCTGGCGCAGCAAACGACTGCCGCCGCGAATGGCCAGCGCACTCGAACTGACCCTCGGCTACGCGCCGATGCTGGCGCTTTCGCTCGGGCTCGGACTTGCCGAGCAACCGGCACCAACCATGCTGGCCCTGATGGCGGCGGCTCTGGTATTCCAGGTCAGCGGCGTACGCGCCGGCGGCGCCCGCGCAATTGGCAGCGCGGCGGCCTGGAAGAAGGGCCTGCAGTTCACGGCGATCGCCGCGACCGGGCTGGTGGCGATTTCGCTGCTCAGCGGACATTGGCTGCCGCCGGGCAGCCAGCGGGTGATCATCTATGTGCCGTTTGTCGCATTGCAGCAGGCCGTGCTGCTTGGATTCCTGTGGCCACGCATCAGCACGCTGGCGGGCAAACACGCGCAGATGCTCACCGCCGCACTGTTCGCGCTGGCCCATGCACCGAACTTCGCGCTGACCTGCCTGTCGATGCTGTCCGCATGGTGGTGGCTCGGCCACTACCAGCAGCATCGTGCGTGGCTGCCGATCCTGACCTCGCATTACCTCCTGGGTCTGCTCGCCATCACCGCCCTGCCGCCCTGGCTGTTGTACTCGGCTGAAGTCGGCCTGCGTTACTTCCAGGTGCAGTAGGACATCGGTCTCACCGGTTGCACCTCACCTCCGGCCACGTCACAAACTGACAAAATTTATTCAAAGCTGACCATTGCTACTCCATACGGTACCGTATAGTCTTGACTCACCTGCTGGGGAGCAGGCGTGACGTCAACGCGCATTCATATTCATTGGGGGGGTAAGCTCATGGTCCGCAACTTGATTCGTGCAGCGACACTGCTGCTGGCGCTGGGCTTGTGTCTGCCGGCATTCGCGCAAAGCAGTTACACGCAAACGCGTCATCCGATCGTGCTGGTACACGGTCTGCTCGGCTTCGACAGCCTGCTCGGCATCTACGATTATTTCTATGGATTGCCTTCCGAGCTGCGTTCCGGCGGCGCCAGGGTCTACATCGCCAACGTGTCGTCGAGCAATTTCACCGAGGTGCGCGGCGAACAGTTGATCCGCTATCTCGACCAACTGCGTGCCACCTACGGCCATACCAAGTTCAACCTCGTCGGTCACAGCCATGGTGGCCCGACCACACGTTATGTGGCGTCGGTGCGACCGGACCTGGTCGCTTCGATGACCAGCATCGGCGCCCCGCACACCGGCAGCAAGGTCGCCGACGGTCTGCGCACGGCGGCGCCACCGGGATCGCTGCTGGAAGCCACGTTGGCCGGCTTCGTCAACGCGCTCAGCCTGTTCATCGAGCTGCTGTCCGGCGATGACGACCCGCAGAACGCGCTCGGCGCGCTGGCTTCGTTGAACTCCGCAGGCGCCGCGACCTTCAACAATCGCCACCCGCAGGGGCGTCCGACCAGCAGCTGTGGCCAGGGCGCCGCGGTGGTCAACAATGTGCGTTATTACTCGATGGGCGGCACCAGCGTACTTACCAACATCTTCGACGTCTCGGATCCGCTGATGGGCGCCGGCAGCCTGTTCTTCGGCTGGGAACAGAACGATGGTCTGGTCGGCAAATGCTCCAGCCACTGGGGCGTGGTGCTGCGCGACGATTACGCCTGGAACCACCTCGACGAGGTCAATCAGGTACTCGGCCTGCGTGGACTGTTTGCCTCCAGCCCGGCATCGGTGTATCGAGCGCACGCAAACCGGTTGAAGAACGCCGGACTCTGAACGAGCATCAGGAGCCCGGCAATCGCCGGGCTCTGCGTATCTGCACCCAACGAGCACGCGCATGAACTGGCGACGCCTGACTGCCATCGCCGTTGCCTTGTTGGCCCTGCTGACGGTGCTCGGCTGGCAGCGGCAACGCGCCGATGACTTGCCGGGCGCCACGATGCCCGCGCCGATCCCCGCAGTCGACGCCGGGGCTACCGCCGACCCGAACGATGCAGCCCGCGACAGGACGGCGCCGAATCCTCGCCCGGTGGACGACCGAGGCCCGACGCCACCCGACTTGCCGACCTCGCTGCAGGGCACCGAGAGCGATGGCGGCGTTACCCTCGACGACCACGGGCGACTGCTTCCCGACCTGGCGTTGCGACGCCTGTTCGATCACTTCCTGAGCAGTATCGGCGAGCGCTCGATCGACGAGATTCGCGCGCTGTTGGCGGCACGCCTGGAAACGATCACCACGCCGGAAGGCAAACGCCAGGCACTGGAAGCATTCGAACGCTACCTGCGCTACCTGCGCGAAGTCGACAGTGCCGCCGCACGGTTGTCGGCGCTGCCGCTGCGCGAGCGCCTGGCGACACTGTCCGACTTGCGCCGGCAACATCTCGGCGCCGAGATGGCGAGCGCCTTCTTCAACGACGAGGAGGCTTACCAGCGTTACACCCTGGACAGTCGAGACCTGGCAGACGACGACTCGCTGAGCACCGACGAGCGCGACGCACGCCAGCGCGATCTGACCGCAGCGCTGCCGGACGCGATACGACAACCCCTGCTGGAGCAGCAGCGCATCGAGTCCGACCTCGCCGACGCTCAGGCCATCGACACGCTTGCCAGCGACGCCGATGAACGCCACCGCCTGCGCACCGAGCGATACGGGGAACAAGCGGCAGCGCGCATGGAACTGCTCGACCGCGAGCGCGCCGCATGGGACGCGCGCGTGGCCACCTACCGCGCCGAACGCGCGCGCCTGCAATCGCTCGACGCCGCTGCCCGCCAGGCATCGCTGGACGACTACCTGCAGCGCAACTTCGACGAAGCCGAGCAGCGGCGGATTCGCTCGCTGGAAGGCATCGGTGAGTTGTAGGTGCCAAGCCAAACAGGATGATTCATCCGCAAGAGACGCAAAGGAAAGCGAAACCGTTAAACCAGCGGGAAGTGCTGCCCGGGATTCCTGCGCAACCAGCCGGGTCCAAGCTCTCGTTGCGTCCTTTGCGTGCTTTGCGGACAAAGAGCAATGGCCAGCGCTGCCGCCGGACTCGATGGGCGAGCGGAAGCCCCGACCGCCCGACGCCGCCTGAACCCCTACCGCAAGACCCGCATGCGCTCGGCGCTCGGCCGCTCGACGGCCCCGCGCTCGGTGACGATGACGTCGATCAGTTCGGCCGGAGTAACGTCGAAGACCGGGTTCCAGGCTTGCACGCCGGGTGCGGCGACACGCATGCCGGCGTACTCGGTCAGCTCGCGCGGATCGCGTTCCTCGATATGGATGGCGCTGCCGTCGGCGGTGGCGAAGTCCACCGTCGAGATCGGCGCCACAACCATCATGCGGGCGCCGAAATGACGCGCCGCGACGGCCAGCGACAGCGTACCGATCTTGTTGGCCGTATCGCCATTGGCACAGATGCGGTCGGCACCGACGATTACCCAGCGGACGCGCCCGAGCGACATCAGGTAGGCCCCCGCGCCATCGGCGATCAGGCAGGCGGGGATGCCGTCTTCCAGCAGTTCCCACACCGTCAGGCGTGCACCCTGCAGCCACGGCCGAGTCTCGCCGGCATAGACCTGCGGGACCTTGCCTTGCGCAAACGCCGCGCGGATGACCCCGAGCGCGGTGCCGAGACCGGCGGTCGCCAGTGAGCCGGTATTGCAATGCGTCAACACGCCGCTGCCCGGTTCGATGAAGTCGGCGCCGATGGTGGCCATCCGATAGTTCGCCGCCAGATCTTCGGCATCGATCGATTCTGCTTCGCGCTGCACCATCGACGGCTCAGGGTCGGCGCCGCAACGCGCCAACATGCGGTCGACCGCCCACATCAGGTTCACGGCGGTTGGCCGCGCGGCGCGCAAGCGCGCGGCGGCGGCGGCAAACGCATGGGCGCGATCGGCGCCGGGCAGCTGGGCATGCTCGCGCGCCGCCAGCACCAGACCGTAGGCAGCGGCGATGCCGATCGCCGGCGCACCGCGCACGACCAGCGCACGAATGGCGTCGACGACAGCGTCGGCGCTGCCCATCGACAACCAGTCGCGGCTCAGCGGCAACCCGCGCTGGTCGAGCAGGCTCAGGCCCTGGGCGTCGAAACGCAGTGCGCGGACGCGATCGTATGCAGCGAGTTGATGATCAGTCATGAATCCTCTCTGGAAGTCGGGCGCCGTAGGCAGCCATAATGCTATGCGTATAGGTCTTTCTGACCTTTGGACAAAAGCGCATGCGCCTGTTCAACGCGGAGGACCGCGCCAACTTGCGGCCGGACCAACCGGCGCCCTTGTATCACCAGTTGTATCTGGTGGTGAAGCGCAAGATCGAGGGCGGCGACCTGCGCCAGGGCGCGCTGCTGCCGGCGGAAAAGGACCTCGCCACCTTTTTCAGTATCTCGCGGATCACGGTCAAGCGCGCGCTGGACGACCTTGAAGCGGAGGGATTTGTTTCGCGCCAACGCGGGCGCGGCACCCACGTGACCTACAAGTACGAGCCCAAGGTGCTGCGCGCGCCGCTCAACAACATGCTCGAGAGCCTCGCATCGATGGGTCGCGAAACCCAGGTGCGGCTGATCGAGTACACCAAGGTCACGGCGCCGCCACAGGTAGCCGATGCATTGCGCATCGCGCCGGACCTGCTGGTCGAGCGCGCCACGCGCGTGCGCTTGAGCGAGGGCCTGCCCTTCGCTCACTATCTCAGCTGGACCATTCCGATCGGCCCGGGCATGGACCAGGAGGCGCTGAAGACTTCGAGTCGCCTGGATCTGTTCCGCCAGTTGGGCATCCACCTGAAGGAAATCGATCAGGTGATCACCGCAGTTGCCGCCGACACCGTGCTCGCGCAACGCCTGATCGTGCGCGTCGGCGATCCGTTGCTGCAGGTCATCCGCATCGCCAGCGACCAGCGCAATCGCCCGATCGACTACCTGATCAGTTGTTATCGGCCCGACCGCTTCCAGTACCACATGAAGATGTCGGCGTCCGATGTGATGGTGCGCGGGAAACGCTGAGTTTCCTGCCTGGGTGGTTCCAGACTGGACGCGCTTCATCGACCGAACCACGGCAAACGGAGAGAAGCGGCGTTGTTTGTTGGTTGCTGGTTATTGGTTGTTGGAAACAGCGGGACGCGATCAGCAAACCGAGTTCTTGGTGGGTCCAGACTTGTCTGGACGCCTCTGGTTCTGGCGGCAAGAGCGTCCAGACAATTCTGGACCCACCAGGAGCGGCGCCGCGCCAGTCACTCCGGATCAGACTTGCCCTGCTCCCACGCCTGCCGCGCGATGGTCGCCGCCTCCGGCACCAGCGCCAGCACTTCCGCGCGCAGCGCCTCCACCGCGTCTCGCTGACTTTCCAGCGGGAATGCCGGCAGCGACACCGACTGCGCGCCACGCTGGAATCTGACATGCACCAGCGGCCCGCCGACCGGCACGCGGTCGCGTTCACGCCATACCGTCGTCCACAGTCCAAGTTCTTCAACTCGACGCACAAACGCCTGACGTTGCTCGGGCGTAACAGCGAACGAGTGCTCGAATCGCCGCGCCGGATCGTTGCCGTCGTAGCCATGCAAACGTGTGAGCGTGCCCTTGCCGTCGACATCGACGACGATTTCGGTCGAACGCCGATAGGGCGGCGGCAGTGACCCGTTATCGCTGTGGTATTGGACACTGACCACTTCCAGCGCCTTGCCGGACGGCAGCGCCATCGCCAGCAGGGTCAATCCGAAAACCATCGACATGAACCATTCCCGACAAAGCCGATCAGAATCGCAAGCAGACACCCGTCGCTTCAGCTTGCGCAAGCGCAGATGACGTCATCATCGCGTCGTCACCCAAGGCGCACAGGAGTTTGCCGATGATCGACCGTCGATTGTGGTTGTCGCAGACGGCGCTCGCCGCGCTGGCATTGGCTTCCGGTCGCCTGGCGCATGCCGGCAAACCGGACCTGTCGCGCATCCACGGCAAGATCAAGGTGGTCGACAGCTTTCCCGACTACAAGGTCAAGATCGTCGAGTCCTTCGCCGACCTGCATGTGCAGATCGTCGAGAGCTTTCCCGACGATCCGGGGAAGTGGCAAATGGTCGACAGCTTTCCCGACTACAAGATCCAGTTCGTCGACTCGTTCCCTGACTTCACGATCAAGTACGTGAGCAGTTTTCCCGGCGTGCAGTGAAGCTGGACGTTGGCGTTGGCAACGCCGGCACTTGTGGGTCCAGACTTGCCTGAGCACTTTTGCCTGAACGGCACCACCGGCTCTTGTGGGTCCAGACTTGTCTGGACGCTTTTGCCTCGATCTGTGAAGAGCGTCCAGACAAGTCTGGACCCACCAAAGCGCGCTAGTGCCAGACCTTCCCGTGCCGCGTGCTGCGCCATCATCAACAGCAGCACCCCACACCAACGCGCTCTTTCCAACACCCCACACCAACTCTCACAGAACATAACGCAAGTATTTGATATATGAACATTTGTTAGACGGCCTTTTCGACCAGCTGAAAGAAGAGCTTTTTCCGCAAAGGACGCAAAGGACGCAAAGGACGCAAAGGAAAGCAAAGCCAGCAGAACATCAACACTCTGGTTCTTGGCTCTCTTTGCGTCCTTTGCGTCCTTTGCGGACAAAAAAGGCAGTCCGCATGGTTGCCGCCAGTTTGATGCGCGAATAAGCGCATCGACAGGGGCGACCGTGACTCTCTCCAACACCCCACACCAACGCGCCCTTCCCAACACCAACACCAACAACCAACACCTATCATCCCTCCCTCTGCCCGCTCACCGAATCCGACTCATGACCGCCCTCACCGCCCTCTCGCCGCTCGACGGCCGATATCAACGCCAGGTCGAACCGCTGCGACCGATCTTCAGTGAGTTCGGCTTGATCCGCCGCCGTGTGCTGGTGGAGTTGCGCTGGCTCGAGGCGCTGGCCGCGGAGCCGGGCATTGGCGAAGTGCCGCAGTTGTCTGCCGACGCCATCGCAAGGCTGCGTGGCATCAGCGAACATTTCGATGAAGCGGCGGCCGCCGAAGTCAAGGCAATCGAGGCCAGCACCAACCACGATGTCAAGGCGGTCGAATACTGGATCAAGCGTCAACTCGCCGACCACCCCGAACTGCAGCGGATCAGCGAATTCGTGCATTTCGCCTGCACCAGCGAGGACATCAACAATCTGGCGTATGCGCTGATGTTGAAGGACGCCCGCGAATCGGTGATGGTCGCGGCGCTGACGCGGGTGATCGGCGCGCTGAAGCAACTCGCGCACGATGGCGCCGACCTCGCGATGCTGTCGCGCACCCACGGACAGACGGCGTCGCCGACGACGTTGGGCAAGGAATTGCGCAATGTGATCGCGCGCATCCAGCGCCAGTTCCGGCAAATGGAAACGCAGCCGCTGCTGGGCAAGATGAATGGCGCCGTCGGCAACTACAACGCCCATGTAGTGGCCTATCCAGAGGTCGACTGGCCGGCGCTGGCGCGCGCCTTCGTGGAATCTCTGGGCCTGAGCTGGAACGAGCACACGACGCAGATCGAGCCGCACGATTTTGTCGCCGAACTGAGCGACATCTGCCGGCGCCTGGGCATCATCCTGATCGATCTGTGTCGCGACATCTGGGGCTATGTGTCGCTGGGTTACTTTCGCCAGTCGCGCATCGACGGCGAGGTGGGTTCATCGACCATGCCGCACAAGATCAATCCGATCGACTTCGAGAACGCCGAGGGCAATTTCGGCCTGGCCAATGCGCTGTTCGGCCACTTTTCCGAGAAGTTGCCGATCAGCCGCTTCCAGCGCGACCTCACCGACTCGACCGTGTTGCGCAGCTTGGGCAGCGCCTTCGGTTATCTGCTGGTGGGACTGCGCTCGCTCGAACGCGGCCTGACCAAACTGCGCAGCGACCCGGTGCGTATCGGCGAGGACCTGGATCAGGCCTGGGAAGTGCTCGCCGAGGCGGTGCAGACAGTGATGCGTCGCTACGGATTGCCTGAACCCTACGAACGGCTGAAGGCGTTGACGCGCGGCGCGCGCATCGACGCCGACGCCATGCGGTCGTTCATCGAAGGCCTGAGCGAACTCCCCGAAGACGCGCGTCAGCGCCTGCTGCAACTGACGCCCGCCGCCTACATCGGCCTCGCCGGCCCGTTGGCGCGGTCGCCATGACGCGCCTGCAGGAACGACCGATCGAAGTGCGCGGCAGCCCCGCGCGACCGCTGGGCATGACGCCCGAAAAGTTCTTGCGCGACTACTGGCAAAAGCGGCCACTGCTGATCCGCGGCGCGCTGGCCGACTTCCCGTGCCCGCTGACGCCCGACGATCTCGCCGGTTTGTCCTGCATGGAGGGCACGCTCGGGCGCCTGGTGCGCTTCGATCGCCGCCGCGATCGCTGGCATCTGGAAACCGGCCCGTTCGCGGAGGCGCGTTTTGCGTCGTTGCCGAAACGCGACTGGACGCTGCTGGTGCAGGATGTCGACCGCTGGGATCCTGGCGTGCGGCGCCTGCTCGAGTGGGTCGGCTTCCTGCCGCGCTGGCGCATCGACGACGTGATGGTCAGCTACGCCGTGCCCGGCGGATCGGTCGGCGCGCATGTCGACCAGTACGACGTATTCCTGCTGCAAGGCCTGGGGTCGCGCCGCTGGCAGATCGACGCCCGTCCCGATCCGCCGCTGGACTTCCGCGACGATGCGCCGATCCGCCTGTTGCGACATTTCGACGCCACGCACGACTGGGTGCTCGAGCCTGGCGACATGCTCTACCTGCCCCCCGGCGTGCCCCATTTCGGCGTCGCGCGAGACGCCTGTCTGACGCTTTCGATCGGCATGCGGGCGCCGAGCGCCGGTGAGTTGCTGGCGGCCTTTGCCGCCGACAACGCGCTCGAGATCGACGAGGCGCTACGCTACGCCGATCCCGACCTGCAAGTGGCCATGGCACCCGGCGAGATCGATGCAGCGGCCTTGCGGCGCGTGCGTGCGACCCTGACCGAAGCGCTGGCGCTCGACGATGTCGCGATGGCCGACTGGTTCGGCCGCTTCCTGTCGCTGTATCGGGCCGCCGAGCGTCCCCGGCCCAAACGCGCCAGCGCGGCGCAGATCGGGCAGCGACTCGCCCGTGGCGAGTCCCTGGTCGCCACACCAAGCGTGCGCCTCAACTACAGCCGCGACGGCGATGCAGCCCTGCTGCATGGCGACGGCGAGACCGTGCGCACGAGTTTGATGCTGGCGCAGGCGTGCACGGCGCTGAACATGGCCCTCGATGGCACGCAATGGTCCGCTTCGGCCGAGTCCGAGCGCGCCACGCTGGTCGATCTGGTGCGCCGCGGGTGGCTCGGCTTCATGTAGGAGTTCTGGCCGCCCGTCGCGGTGCGCTTGTTCGCGCATCGAACCTGTGGGAGCGGGTTTATCCCGCGAAAGCTCTCGCGGAGTAAATCCGCTCCCACATGAAAATCAAAGCCTGACGGCATGTTTGGTGATAGCTGCGTGTACGTCACGTCCAGTGACGCGCCGCGAACCCGGGGTATGTCGGTCGCGACGTACAGGGCGCTCGTGCAATGCATTCTTCGCTGAACAGGATCAGCAGCGTCCAGACACGTCTGGACCCACAAGAGCCAGGGGCATTGGCTGAGCAATTGCTCTCCCGACCATGACCACAGAGGCTTGCTCGCTCGTCCTTTCCGGTTGACACTCGACGCATCCACAGCGGCTTGAGAGGGAGCCCTGCCATGAGCGAGACCAGCGAGCGTGTGACGCCCGTCGAAGCCACCCTGCGCACCGACCAAAGCGCCGCCAAGAACCTGTTTTTCGGCGAAATTCTGGAAGAGAACCTGTTCCCCTACCCGACCATGTGCGAGCGTGATCGGGAACTGCTGGGGATGATGACCGACTCCATCGACGACTTCCTGGCGCCGCAGCACGCGGATCTGAAGAAGTGGGACAAGGAAGCGCACCAGCCGGCCGAATTCATCCAGTCGCTGCGCGACATGGGTCTGTTCGGGCTGATCATTCCCGAGGAGCATGGTGGGCTGGGCCTCTCCAACGCCGGTTATGCGCGCGTGCTGTCGCAGACCAGCCGCCACGACAGCTCGGTATCGCTGACCATCGGCGCACATTCGTCGATCGGCATGAAGGGCATCCTGCTCAGCGGCAACGATGAACAAAAGGCGCGTTATCTGCCGCAACTGGCGTCCGGCGAGATGATCGCCGCCTTCTGCCTGACCGAGTCCGGCGCCGGCTCCGACGCCGCCGCAATTCGCACCACGGCGAAGAAAAACGCCGACGGCAGTTGGACACTCAACGGCGAGAAGATCTGGATCACCAACGGCGGCATCGCCCAGTTGTACACGGTGTTCGCCCGCACCGATTCGCCGGAAGGCAAGATGACCGCGTTCATCGTCGAAGCGGCGTGGCCAGGCGTCAGTCATGGCCCGCACGAGGACAAGATGGGCATTCGCGCCTCGTCGACCACGACAGTCGCCTTCCAGGACGTCATCGTGCCCGCGGAAAACGTGCTCGGCGGCGAAGGCAAGGGCTTCAAGGTGGCGATGGGCATCCTGAACAACGGTCGCACCGGCCTCGGCGGCGGCGCCGTCGGCGGCATGAAGACCCTGATCCAGTTGGCCACCGCGCAGGCCAAGGATCGCAAGCAGTTCGGCAAACCGATCGCCGACTTCGGTCTGGTGCGCGAAAAAATCGCACAGATGGCGATCGACTGCTTCGCCTCGGAGAGCGCGGTGTGGATGGTCGCGCACTACATCGACTCCGGCTGCGACGACTATTCGGTCGAAGCGGCGATCAGCAAGGTGTTCGCCAGCGAGGCGATCCAGCGCTGTGCCTACGAAGCGCTGCAGATTGCCGCCGGCAACGGTTTCATGAAGGAATTTCCCTACGAGCAGGTGACCCGCGATAGCCGCATCCTGTCGATCTTCGAGGGCACCAACGAAATCTTGCGGCTGTATGTCGCGCTGTCCGGCCTGAAGGACGTCGGTTCGTCCCTGGGCGAACTCAAGAGTGCGGTCGGCGACATCTTCAACAACCCGATCAAGGGCTTCGGCGTGCTTTCCGGCTATGCCAGCAAGCGCCTGCGCCAGAGCACCGGCTTCGGCAACGACAAGATCCTGTCCAAGCTCGATCCGCGCCTGCGCAAGGCGGCGGAAATCTACGAGAAATACGTCGTCGAGCTGTCCAAGGCTGGCGATGCCCTGCTGCGACTGCATGGCAAGAAGATCGCCGACGAGCAGTATCAGCTCAAGCGCGTGGCCGGCATCGCCATCGACTTGTTCGTCGGCCTGTGCACCCTGGCGCGCGCCGACGCCTTGAGCAAATCGGATGCGAAAAACGGTCAACAGGCGGTCACCATTGCCGCGATGTTCGCCCAGCAGGCCAAGCGCCGCATGGCGCGCACGGTGCGTTCGATGGCGCGCAACGAAGACGCCGAGCGCGACGCGCTGGCGGGCTTCATGCTGGAAACCGGTGCCTATCCATGGGATGTCATCTGACGCTCGGCGGGTTGCAGGCGGGCATGCTTGGGTGGGTGCGCCTGGAAAGTCCCTTTGGCGGATCCGCCGTGGTGGAACTGGCGCTGGACTCTGTTGATCCGCTGCCGGATGCTTGGAGGCCAATTGTGGAGTATCGCCATGCGCCTGCTTGCACTCGCGTTTACCGTGCTGACGTCGACCTCGATGTTTGCTGCGGACCTTTCCGGGAAATACAGCGTCAAGGGCAGCAATCCGGGTGGTAGCGCATACACCGGCAGCCTGACTCTGGTCAGGAACGGCGAAAGCTACGCCCTGACCTGGGACTCGGGCGGCATTTCAACCGGCATAGGCATTGCGGTGGGTGATGCCCTGGCTGTCGCGGTTGGCGACGGCTGTGCGGTGGCCGGCTACCAGGTCAACGCCGAAGGCGGACTGGACGGCAAGTGGATCGGCCCGCAGGGCGGCGTTGTGGCCAGCGAACAGGCCGTGCCTGGTGTGGGCACGACGCAGGGGCTGGCTGGCGATTACGTGGTCAAGGGCACCAATCCGGACGGCAAGCCGTACAAGGGCGGATTGGGCATCGTCGTGAACGAGGGTGTGTTGCGGTTTTCCTGGCGCACCGGCAGCAATTTCGAAGGTTACGGTATCCAGCAGGAAGGCCGCATCGCCGCGGTCTGGGGCAACGCCGGCTGCGGCGTCGTGCTTTATCGCGTCACCGCCGACGGCGTGCTCAGCGGCATCTGGAAGTACCCGGACAGCACGATCGGCAACGAGACCGCAACTCGCTGATGCGCAAGCGACGCCCTGATTCTGGAAATCGCCATGACCAAGACCTTGAATCCGCTCGATGCGTCCTGGCTGATGGTCGAATCGCGCGATACGCCAATGCATGTTGGCGGACTGCTGCGCTTTTCGCTGCCCGCTGACGCGCCCGCCGATTTCCTGCGCAAGCTGATGATCGAATTCCGCCACGCGCGCAAGTTTTCGCCGCCGTGGAATCAGCGCCTGCGGGCGCCGAGCCTGAAAGGCCTGATGCCGGTATGGGAAAACGAGACCGACATCGACCTCGAGCACCACGTGCGTCATTCCGCCCTGCCCAAACCCGGCGGCGAGCGCGAACTCGGTCAGTTGATCGCACGTTTGCACAGCCAGCCATTGGACCTGACCCGACCGCCCTGGGAATGCGCGCTGATCGAGGGCCTCGCCGACAACCAGTTTGCGCTGTACGTGAAGATGCACCACTCGCTGATCGACGGCATCGGCGGCATCAAGCTGTTGGAAAAGGCGATGAGTGCGGACGAAAAAGCCAGTCGCAAACTGCTGCCGTTCTGGGCCGCGGGAACCGCCGGCGGCAAGCCCAAGCGCTCGCGCAAGCCCGCGCCGACGACTGCCGAAGTCATCGGCAGCGTGGTCGAGATGGTCAAGGGTCAGGTCGGCTCGCTGCCGGACATCGCACGTGCCTTCGGCTCGATGATCGGCGCGTTGCGCAACAAGGAAGAGACCCTGCAGGTTCCGTTCGACACGCCGATTTCGATCATCAACGGGCGCATCCATGGTCAGCGCCGCTTTGCCACCCAGCGCTACGAACTCGGGCGCCTGAAAGCCGTCGCCGAGGCCGCCGGTGCAACTCTCAACGATGTGGTGCTGGCGCTTTGCGGCGGCGCGCTGCGGCGCTTCCTGGTGGAGATCGGCGAGCTACCCGAACAAACACTGACCGCCGGCATACCGGTGTCGGTGCGTCCGAAGGACGATGAGGGGACCGGCAATGCGATCACCTTCATCATCTCCACGCTCGGCACCGACATCGACGATCCACGCGAACGCCTCGAAGCCATCACCGCTTCGACCCGGCGCGCCAAGGCGCACGTGCAGAGCCTGCCGCGACGCGCGATGACGCAGTACACGATGCTGCTGATGGCGCCCTACATGCTGTCGTTGGTGAGCGGCGTCGGCGGACGCACGCGACCGATGTTCAACATCACCATCTCCAACGTGCCCGGCCCAGACAAACCGCTGTACTACCGCGGCGCGCGCCTCGAGGCGGCCTATCCGGTGTCACTGGTGACCCACGGCCAGGCGCTCAACATCACCTGCCAGAGCTACAACGGCCACCTCGCCTTCGGCTTCACCGGCTGTCGCGACACGCTGCCGCACATGCAGCGCATCGCCACCTACACCGGCAAGGCGCTGGAAGAGCTGGAAGTATTGCTGCTCGGCGAGTCGAAGAAGCCGGCGCCGGTGCGCAAGCCGCGGGCACGCAAGGCGCCCGCGCCGCTTTCAGTTGCAGCCAAGTCAGCGGCCAAGGCGCCTGCCCGGAAACGCAGCAAATCGGTTTCTTAAACGCGAGATGCAACCGCCTTTTGTGGAGCGGGTTCACCCCGCGATCTTTTGGCATCGACCACCGAAAAGATCGCGGGATAAACCCGCTCCCACACAAGCAGATCAGACGCTCGGTCCGACCACCGGGGGCTCGCCCTCTGCCCGTTCACCCTCGTCCTCGGGCAACGCATCCAGCCGCTCAAGCCCAACCAGTCGTTCATCGTCCGGCAAGCGGATCAGGGTCACACCCTGTGTATTTCGACCGACCTGCGAGATTTCTCCCGCCCGTGTGCGCACCAGGGTGCCCTGGTTGGAGATCAGCATGACGTCATGGGCGTCGGTGAGCTGGATCGCGCCGACCAGTTCGCCGTTGCGTTCGCTGGTCTGGATCGCGATCACGCCCTGGGTGCCGCGGCCCTTTTGCGGGAACTCGGACACGGCGGTGCGTTTGCCGAAGCCACGCGCGGTGGCAGTCAGGATGTCGCCCTCGCCATCGACCATCAGCATCGCCACCACGCGCACGTCATCGCCGGCATCATCGCCGAAGCGCATGCCGCGCACACCGCGCGCGGTGCGACCCATCGGCCGCACTTCGTCTTCGGAGAAACGCACTGCCTTGCCGTGGCTGCCGAACAGCATGATGTTGCGGCTGCCATCGGTCAGCGCGACGTTGACCAGGCCATCGCCGTCGTCGAGTTCGACGGCGCGGATGCCGTTGGTGCGCACATTCACGAAATCGCTGAGCGGGGTCTTCTTGACCACGCCCTGGCGCGTCGCGAAAAACACGTAGCGGTCGTCGACGAAGGCCGCCACCGGCAGCACCGCCTGGATCTTTTCGCCGCCTTCCAGCGGCAGCATGTTGACGATCGGCCGGCCGCGCGAGCCGGCGCTGGCCTCGGGCACCTGGTACACCGGCAGCTTGAACACGCGGCCATGGCCGGTGAAGGCCAGCAGCATGTCGTGGGTGTTGGCGATCCACAGACGCTCGATGAAATCCTCGTCCTTCAACGCGGTCGCCGACTTGCCACGGCCGCCGCGACGCTGCGAACGGTAGACGGTCAGCGGCTGGCGCTTGATGTAGCCGGCGTGCGACAGCGTCACCACCACGTCTTCCGGCGGAATCAGGTCGAGGATGTCGAGATCGGACTGCGAATGTTCGATGCGCGTGCGGCGCGCGTCGCCATACTCGTCGCGGATCGCGACCAGTTCGCCCTGGATCACTTCCATCAGCCGGCCCGGCTCTTCGAGAATGCGGAACAGTTCGGCGATCGCCTGCAGGATGGTGCGGTACTCGTCGGTCAGCTTCTCCTGCTCCAAACCGGTCAGGCGCTGCAGGCGCATTTCCAGGATTTCCTTCGCCTGGATCTCGCTGAGCTGATATCCGTCGTCGAACAAACCTTCTTCCGGTGACAGATCCTCCGGACGCGAGCGATCAGCGCCCGCCGAGGCCAGCAGCGCGCGCACCAGGCCTGGATCCCAGCGCTTGGTGAGCATGCGCTCCTTGGCTTCGTGGGCGTCCTTGCTGGTCTTGATCAGCTCGATCATCTCGTCGATGTTGGCCAGCGCGACGGTCAGGCCT
>CALEZI010000059.1 GCA_937928755.1 uncultured Rhodanobacteraceae bacterium
GGATGCTGCAGACGCGCAACGGCAAGCGCACCGGCGCGGCGATGGTGCGCATCGCCATGGAGATGCTCGACCAGGGCATGCTCGACGAAAAGACGGCGCTGCAACGCGTCAGCCCGGATCGCCTGAACGACTTGCTGCACCCGATTTTCGACCCGAGGGCGCTCAAGGCGGCGACCGTGATCGCGCGCGGACTGCCGGCGTCGCCTGGTGCTGCGACCGGCCAGATCGTGTTCTTCGCCGACGAGGCCGAAGAATGGGTCAAGCAGGGCAAGGCGGTGATCCTGGTGCGCCAGGAAACCTCGCCGGAAGACCTGCGCGGCATGAGCGTCGCCAAGGGCATCCTCACGGCGCGCGGCGGCATGACCTCGCACGCGGCGGTGGTGGCGCGTGGCATGGGCAAGTGCTGCGTGTCCGGCG
Organism: uncultured Rhodanobacteraceae bacterium; assembly: GCA_937928755.1. Classification (GTDB taxonomy): domain Bacteria; phylum Pseudomonadota; class Gammaproteobacteria; order Xanthomonadales; family SZUA-5; genus JADKFD01. The sequence continues at coordinate 418 of CALEZI010000059.1, forward strand.
CCGGCGCGGTGCACGTCGACTACAAGGCGCGCACGATGAGCATCGGCGACAAGGTCTACGTCGAAGGCGACTGGCTGTCGCTGAACGGTTCCACCGGCGAGGTTTTTGCCGGCAAGATCGCCACCAAGGATGCCGAGCTCAGCGGCGACTTCGGCAAGCTGATGGCGCTGGCCGACAAGTACAAACGCCTTGAGGTGCGCGCCAATGCCGACACGCCTGAAGATGCCAGGGTGGCGCGCAGTTTCGGCGCCACCGGCATCGGCCTGTGTCGCACCGAACACATGTTCTTCGAAGGCGAACGCATCAACGCGGTCCGCGAGATGATCCTGGCCGACGACGAGTCCGGCCGCCGCAAGGCGCTGGCGCGGTTGCTGCCGATCCAGCGCGGCGACTTCGAAGGCCTGTTCCGCGCGATGAACGGCCTGCCAGTGACCATCCGCCTGCTCGACCCGCCGCTGCACGAATTCGTGCCGCACGACGAGACCGGGCAGAAGACCATGGCCAGGCAGATGGGCGTGTCGCTGGCGAAAATCCGCATGCGCATCGACGATCTTGCGGAGTTCAACCCGATGCTCGGCCACCGCGGCTGCCGCCTCGGCATCACCTATCCCGAGATCACCGAGATGCAGGCGCGTGCGATTTTCGAGGCTGGCCTCAACGTGCAGGCGCAGGGCATCGAGGTGAAGGCCGAGATCATGGTGCCGCTGGTCGGTACGGTGCGCGAGTTCAATGCACAGGCGGGCGTCATCCGCGGCGTGGCGGCGCAGGTGTTTGCTGAACGGGGCGAACAGCTGCACTACATGCTCGGCACGATGATCGAAACACCGCGCGCGGCACTGGTGGCCGACAGCATCGGCAAGCAGGCCGAGTTCTTCTCCTTCGGCACCAACGATCTGACCCAGATGACGCTCGGATTCTCGCGCGACGACGCTGGGAAATTCCTGCCCGACTACCTGAAGAACGGCATCTACGAACACGACCCGTTCCGCAGCATCGATCAGAAGGGCGTCGGACTGCTGGTCGAGTTGGCGGTGCAGAAAGGCAAGGCGGTGCGTCCGGACATCGAGGTCGGCGTCTGCGGCGAACACGGCGGCGATCCGGCATCGGTCGGTTTCTTCCATCGGGTCGGGCTGGACTACGTCAGTTGTTCGCCGTTCCGGGTGCCGATCGCGCGCCTGGCGGCAGCGCAGGCGGCGATTGGCGGTTGACGGCCTGGATCGGCCATCCGGAGCGCCGCCGTCGAGGCGAGCGCTCCGGATCTTCGGGTTGCCGCAAACACCGCTTCGGAGGCGATGGACGTCCCCTCGGGATGGCCTCCTTGCTTGCACCTTCACGTGGTGTTGGCCAGACTGCCGTGTAGTCGGAGGAGCGCCCCGTGGCCATCGAACACGACATCCGCATACGCCTGGAAACCCTCAACCGGATCGGCGTGGCATTGTCGTCGGATCGCGACATTCACAGCCTGATGGAGCGCATCGTCGAGGCGGCACGCCAGTTCACCTTTGCCGACGGCGCCACCTTCTACCGCAAGTCCGGAGATACGCTGGTCTTCGATCTGCTGCGCAACATCTCGCTGGGACTGGATCAAGGCGGGCCCGGCGATGAGCCGATCGATCTGCCCGCGATTCCGTTGCACCATGCCGACGGCAGTCCGAATCACTCGCTGGTGGTAGCCTATGCGGCGTTGACCGGCACCACGGTCATCGTCGAGGACGCGCACGCCGAACCGGGTTTCGATTTCTCCGGCACCCGCGCGTTCGACGCGCGCACCGGCTACCGCTCGCAATCGTTCCTGACGGTGCCGATGAAGGACCATGCCGACGAAGTGATCGGCGTGCTGCAACTGATCAATGCCGGCGGTTCCGATGGCGCGGTGCGGGCATTCACCGATGCCGACCGCCAACTGGTCGAATCGCTGGCTTCGCAGGCGGCGATCGCGCTGAACAATCGCCGGCTGGTCGAACAGATGGCGGAACTGTTCGAGTCGCTGATCAAGCTGATCAACACCGCGATCGACGAAAAGTCGCCGTACACCGGCGGTCATTGCGAGCGTGTACCGACGTTGACGATGATGTTGGCGGAAGCGACCGAGCGCATCGAATCCGGGCCGCTCGCCGACTTTCGCATGAGCGACTCCGATCGTTACGAGCTGAAGATCGCAGGGCTGCTACACGATTGCGGCAAGATCACCACGCCGGTGCATGTGGTCGACAAGGCGACCAAGCTGGAGACGCTGTTCGATCGCATCCACCTGGTCGACACCCGTTTCGAGGTCCTGATCCGCGATGCGGAGATCGCCTGCCTGAAGGGCGAACTGGATGCCGACGGCTATCAGCAGCGTCTGGCCCAGTTGCGGGCAGATCGCGAAACGCTGCGACGCAGCAACACCGGCGGCGAGTTCATGAGCGATGCCGCGATCGCCGAAATCGAACGTATTGCCGCGCACCGCTGGCGCGACGCGGATGGTCAGGAGCAGCCACTGCTGAGCGCAGAAGAGGTGATGAACCTGAGCATCCGTCGTGGCACGCTGAACACGGCCGAGCGCGAGATCATCAACAACCACATCGTTTCGACCATCCGCATGCTCGAGGCGCTGCCGTGGCCACCGCATCTGCGCAAGGTCCCGGAGTACGCCGGTGGCCATCACGAGCGGATGGATGGCAAGGGCTATCCGCGTGGTCTCAAGCGCGAGCAGATGAGCGTGCAGGCGCGCGTGATGGGCATCGCCGATGTATTCGAGGCGCTGACCGCCTCCGATCGCCCGTACAAGGCGGCCAAGACCCTGTCGGAATCGATCCAGATCCTCGGGCGAATGAAGCAGGACGGGCACGTCGACCCGGATCTGTTCGACGTTTTCGTGCGCGAACGCGTTTATCTCGATTACGCGCGGCGTTTCCTCGATCCGCGCCAGATCGACCGCATCGACTGGCACAACGTGCCTGGCGTTGGCTCTGAACTGGCGGAATACCTGATGGCGACGGAAGCGGCTGCCTGAGGCGTTGCGCATGCCGGCGCGGTGCGCGTCGGCCCACATGAGCGAATTGACCCGATGATCGCGGCGACCGCCGATGCGGGATAATGCGTGACCCCGCCCGCGGCACCCACCATGACCGAACCCGTGCGCCTTTCGAAACATCTTGCGGCGCTGTTGCCGTGCTCGCGTCGCGAGGCGGAGCTGTACATCGCAGGCGGCTGGGTGCGCGTGGACGGCCAGATCGTCGAAGAGCCGCAGTTCAAGGTGACCACGCAGAAGGTGGAACTTGACCCGGGCGCGGAACTTGAGCCGACTTTGCCAGCCAGCATGCTCTGGCACAAACCTGTGGGGGTCGATGCCGATGCGGTCGGCGACCCGTTGTCCGGGCTGATCCAACCCGCGCTCCGATCGGCCGACGACCAGACCGGAATTCGCCTGCTGCGGCGCCACTTCGCTCACCTGGCCTCGGTGGTGGTACTCGATCCTGCAGCCAGCGGCCTGGTCATGTTGACCCAGGATCGTCATCTGGCGCGCAAGCTGGGTGGCGATTTCAGCCGCTTCGAGCAGGAGTACGTGGTCGAGGTCGAGGGCCAACTGCGGCCCGGCGGACTCGAATCCATGCAGCGCGGCGACGGCATCGAGCGCCAGGCACCACCGGCGATCAAGATCAGCTGGCAGAGCGAGGCGCGCCTGCGCATTGCCGCCAAGGCGATCCTGCCGGGCCAGATACAGCAGTTGTGCAAGGCCGCTGGGCTGGGCGTGAAGTCGATCAAGCGCATCCGTATCGGGCGCCTGCCGATGGCGAAGCTGGCGCCGGGGGAGTGGCGCTATCTGGGGGCGGACGAGCGCTTGTAGGCTTGCTGCGCTTCTGGTGGGTCCAGACTTGTCTGGACGCTTTTGCTCCGATGCCAGGTAGAGCGGGACAGCAAGAGCGGGGCATGGGGTACGGGAAAAGCGGTACTCGTGCTTCGCTCACCTTTCGGAATGCCGGCCGGGCGCGATGCCCTTTACCGAGCTGCGCACCAGGCAGCCTTTCCCGTGCCCCGTGCCCCGCAACTACACCTGCGCCAGATCGCCCTTGGTTTCCAGCCACTCGCGGCGGTCGCTCGCGCGTTTTTTCGCCAGCAGCATGTCGAGCAGGCCATCGGTCCCGTCGTCGAGTTCGATCGTGAGTTGCACCAGTCGGCGCGTGTCCGGGTGCATGGTCGATTCGCGCAACTGCTGCGGGTTCATCTCGCCGAGGCCCTTGAAGCGGGTGACGTTGATCTGGCCCTTGATCTTGTCGCGCGCAACGCGGTCGAGCAGTTCGGTCTTTTCACTTTCGTCGAGGGCGTAGAACACCTGCTTGCCGACATCGACACGAAACAACGGTGGCATCGCCACGAACACATGGCCGGCTTGCACCAGGGAGCGGAAATGGCGCTGGAACAATGCCGAAAGCAAGGTGGCGATATGCAGTCCATCGGAGTCGGCGTCGGCGAGGATGATGATCCTGCCGTAGCGCAGGCCGGAGAGGTCCGGCTTGCCGGGATCGAGGCCGATGGCGACGGCCAGATCGTGCACTTCCTGCGACGCCAGCACCGAGGTCGATTCGACTTCCCAGGTGTTCAGGATCTTGCCGCGCAGCGGCAGGATCGCCTGGAAATCACGTTCGCGTGCCTGCTTGGCGGAGCCGCCGGCGGAATCGCCCTCGACCAGGAACAACTCGGTGCGCGACAGATCCTGGGATGCGCAGTCGGCCAGCTTGCCGGGCAGGGCAGGGCCGCTGGTGACCTTCTTGCGCACCACCTGTTTTTCGGTCTTCAGGCGCGCCTGGGCGCGCTCGATCGCCAGCATCGCGATCTTCTCGCCGAGTTCGGTGTGCTGGTTCAGCCACAGGCTGAAGGCGTCGTGGATCACGCCCTGCACGAACGGCGCCGCGGTGCGCGACGACAGGCGTTCCTTGGTCTGGCCGGCGAACTGCGGATCCTGCTGCTTGAAGCTGAACACGAACGACAGGCGTTCCCAGACGTCCTCGGGCGCCAGCTTGACGCCGCGCGGCAGCAGGTTGCGGAACTCGCAGAACTCGCGAATGGCGTCGGTCAAGCCGCTGCGCAGGCCGTTGACGTGGGTGCCATGCTGCGCGGTCGGGATCAGGTTGACGTAGCTCTCCTGCACCAGTTCGCCCTCGGGCGTCCAGCCCATCGCCCAGTCGGCTGCCTCGGTGGTTCGCTTGATCGATCCGGTGAACAGATCCGCCGGGATCACCTCGCGATCAGCCAATTGCGAGCGCAGGTAGTCCTTGAGGCCGTCCTCGAAGAACCAGCGTTCGGTTTCGTTGGTGGACTCGTCCCACAGCGTGACCGTCAGGCCGGGACAGAGCACGGCCTTGGCGCGCAGCACATGGCGCAGCTTGGGCAGCGACAGTTTTGGGGTGTCGAAGTACTTGGCCTCCGGCCAGAAACGCACCTTGGTTCCGGTGTTCTTCTTGCCGACCGGTCCGACCACGCGCAGCGGCGAAGACGGGTCGCCATGGGCGAAACCGATGGCGTACTCCTGGCCGTCGCGCTTGATGGTGACGTCGACGCGTTCGCTGAGCGCGTTGACCACCGACACGCCGACGCCATGCAAGCCGCCCGAGAAGTTGTAGCTCTGGTTGGAGAACTTGCCACCCGCGTGCAGCCTGCACATGATCAACTCGACACCAGGTACGCCGTGTTCAGGGTGAATGTCCACCGGCATGCCGCGGCCGTCGTCGATGACCTCGATCGAGCCGTCGTTCCACACGCGCACTTCGATGGTCTTGGCGAAACCTGACAGCGCCTCGTCGACCGAGTTGTCGACGACCTCCTGCACCAGATGATTCGGGCGCGTGGTGTCGGTGTACATGCCGGGTCGGCGTTTGACCGGATCCAGGCCTTGCAGGACTTCGATATCGGCAGCGTTGTAGCGGGCGGTCATGGGCGACTGGGGGATGGCAGTGGCGCGCGATGCTGCATGGGTTGCGCCGGGGGCGCAACTGGCGGGTGCTGATGTTTGGCAGTAGCCGTGGCCGCCGGGACGAGCCAATGGGACGCTCGTGGTGCATCTTGGCGCAAAGCACCCGGGCGCGAACAGGCGCATTTTGTGGGTCCAGACTTGTCTGGACGCTTTTCGTGGATGCAACGAGCGTAGAGCGTCCAGACAAGTCTGGACCCACAAGAGCCGGCGCCGGAACTGCTGCCAACAACCAACAACCAAAAAAAAGGCCCCGAGTCTCCCCGGGGCCTTCAGTTAGCGCGGTGTTACGAGGACGCGATCAACCATCCGTACGCAGGCTGACGGTGTCGACGCGGAAGGTCGTCGCCAGCGAGCTGTCGGTGGTCGCCAGCAGGCGCACCTTCACGTTGCGACCCTTGTAGGCGGCGACGTTGTAGCTGCGTTGCACGTAGGTCGAGGCGTTGGTGGTCTTGTTGACGTTCGACAGGGTCACCAGCGTGGTGATCACGGCGTTGGTGCCGGCGTCGACCAGTTGCACCTGCAGCCGGTCGTAGGCGGTCGTCGTCGTGGTCTCGCTGGTCACGATCGAGGTGTAGAACGACAGGGTCGCCGTGGTCGCTCCGGCCGGGATCAACGTCGCGTTGCTCTGCACGGTCTGCGAGCTGGTGCTCGCATTGACGCCGAGGTAGGCGTAGGTGCCACCGGTGTGGGCATTGCTCTGACCCGCCAGCAGCGTGTTGAACGAGGTGCCGGAGAAAGCCGAGCGCGCCCAGCCGGTGCCCGAGTTGGTGCTCGCCGTGATGCTGTCGAAGTTGCCGTTGACCAGGCGTTCGACCACCGTGCCGCCACCGCCGC
>CALEZI010000060.1 GCA_937928755.1 uncultured Rhodanobacteraceae bacterium
GCTCGCGCCGACGGCGCCTGATCTTCTTTCAGTCACTCAAGGGATGTTTGGCGAGTGTACTGGCGGCGCATCGAACTGTGGGAGCGGGTTTATCCCGCGAAAGCAGTCGCGGAGTGAATCCGCTCCCACATAGGGTCGCTCGCAGAATCGGCTCGCGCCAACGGCGCCTACAGGCCATCCGGCGGCAGCCACTGCAGGTCGATGTCGACGCGATCGGTGCGGGCGATGATGGCGTAGCGCTCGTGGCGGTCGACATCGATGGCGCGACTGAGCGTACTAGGCACCGGCCACGACAGTTGGCGCTGTTCTGCACTGGCGAGATCGTGGCGTATCAATCGTTGTCCGCCGGACTCATCGAGGCCGACGAAGTAGACCGCGCCGTCGACCAGCGCCCAGTTGCGTCGCTGGGTCGGCGCCAGTTCGATCGGCAACGGCGCGCACGCAGGGGCTGCCGGGTCGGCGCAATGGAACAGTCGCGGATCGCCTTCCTGGACCAGAAACAGTCCCTGCGTGTCGATCTGGTAGTGCTCGACGGCTTCGCTGCGTTGCAGCGGCAAACCCTCGCCATCGAGGCGGAATCGCTGCAAATGCGCGACGCGCTCCGCGCCGACGCGGCACCAGACATGTGCGCCATCGGGATCCAGTTGGGCATCGTGCGCGCCGGCAGGCGCAAAGGTCAGCGGCGTCGGTTGCTCGCTGCCGAGCACGAACTGCCAGAGATCGACGCCAGGCGCCCCCGCCGGTTGCTGCGGCCCGCTGACCGCCGCGTAACGCGTCAGCAGCAGCTTGCGGCCGTCGGCAGACCATGCCGGCTGCGCCCAGCGCATCGCCGGGTCGAGCGGTAGACGATGCTCTGTCCGGTCAGCGAGATCGAGCAGGTACAGACTCTCCGGCCCATCGCGGTTGGTCTGGTAGAGCACCGACTCGCCATTCGGCGCCAGACGCGGATAAGCGTCGTAACGCACTGACTGGGTCAAACGCTCGGGCGTTTCGACGCCCGGCTCGACGCGCCACAGGTTGGCATCGTAGCTGGCGTGCTCGAAAATCAGGGCGCCATCTGCGGCGACGTCCGGATAACGCGCGCCGCGCGCGCCCAGCAGTTCGGCACGGCCATCGCCGGGATCGATCTTCACCAGCGCGCGAAAGCCAAGCGCGTCGGTTGCAGCCAGCAGGCGCCCGTCGCCCAGCCAGGTCTGACCGTAGGCCATGCCAGACGCGAACTCGACGCGGCGCTCGCCGGCGGCGGCGCTCCACAACCACAGGCTGCGGTCGCCCTCGACGCCGCGGGTAAAGGCGATACGGCCATCGGCGGCGACTCGTGGATGGGCGTCATTGCCGTACCGGCGCGGTGGGCTGGTCAGCGTCTCGCGGCTGCCGTCGGCGATGCGGATGCGCGCCAGGCCGGCACCGCGGTCGCTGCCTTCGGGGGGCGCGCTGTAAACCACGGTTTCGCCCACCCAGTCGGGGCAGCTCAGGGCCTCGACGGCGCAACTGGCCACGCGCACCGGCGCGCCGCCGAGCAGTGGCGCGCGCAGCATCTCGCAGCTGTCATCGCCATGGCGGGTCCACAGGATTTCGCGGTCGTCGGGGGAGAAAGTCGGGCAGATGTCGTAGTGGCTGCCGTCGGTGAAGGCGCGCTGCACGCGCCCGTCGCGCGAACGCAGCTTCATGGTTGCCGCGCGGTGACCCGGTCCGCTCGCGCTGTAGGCGATCAAGTCGAGTCGGTGGGCGAAGCGAGGCGTTAGTTCCCAGCCCGGGTCGCTGGTCAGCGGCTGCGCGCGCAGCAGTCGCGTCGCCAGGGAATCGGCGCCGGTTGGCGCTTGCTCACGCACGCCGTAGGCGACAGCGCCGAGCAGTGCCAGCACGGCAATCGCGACGACCATGCGCGGCAGCAGATTGTGCCGCCGAGCCGGACCGGTGTCGCTGACGGCACTCGCGGCAAGTTCCTCTTCGCGAACTGGCGCAGGCGGGGCATCTGCGACGCTGTCGGGCGCTGCGTCGGTCAGCCATTGGACCTTCGCGATCAGCCGATAGCCAAGCTTGGGGATGGTTTCCAGATAACGCGGCTGGCGTGCGTCGTCGCCCAGCGCCTGGCGCAGGTCGGCGATGGTGCGCGAGAGTACTTCGTCGTTGACCATGCGCCGCGACCAGGCGCCCTCGATCAGCGCATCGCGGGTGACCGTGCGCCCCGGCGTCAGCGCCAGCAGCCGCAGCACCTGGATCAGGCGTGGTTGCACGCGAACATTGCCAGTCGCGCTGCGCAACTCGTTGAACTCCGGGTGAACTTGCCAGTCGCCGACCTGGAAGGGCTGCAGACGAGTTCGTTCGGACGCGTTGGAGTCTTTTTCAATCAATGGATTGCGTGAGTTCAGGAGAAAGGGGGGTGTTCCACAGCAGAACTTCAGGCGCTCGATCGGATCGCCGCCGAGGATGGCGCCTCGTTCGCCGCAACCCGAGGAATCCACCATGAAGTTCGCAATGATGATCGCATTCAGTCTCGCCGCCAGCAGCCTGCAAGCGCAAACAGCGTGCAGCCATCGGCTGCTGGTCAGCGGCTACTTCAGCAACAACGTGCATGTCTTTGATGCCTGCAGCGGCGCCTTTGAGCGCCTGCTCGACAACAACAATCGCATCTCCGGCGCGCAGACGACGCGGATCGGCAGCGATGGCAAACTTTACGTCGTGTCGGAAGGCAACGGCCAGATCCTGCGATATGACGCCGGCACCCTGGCGTTCGAGGACGGCGTCATCGCGCTTCCGACCAACTTCGGCGGCACCGGCATGGTGCTGACCGAGGGCGGCGAAATCTGGGTCGCAGGTTACAACTACGACGGCGTGCGCCGTTTCTCCAGCACCGGCCAATCGCTGGGCGATGCCGTTGCGCCGCGGGCCGGCGGGCTCAACGGCGCCGACAACGGCATGGTCATTGGTCCGGACGGACGTCTGTATGTCCCCGGTTACGACAGCGACAACGTCGTCCGTCGCGACCCGGGCACCGGCCAGACCAGCACGTTCATCAGCCCAGGCGCCGGTGGCCTGAACGAAACGCGCGGCATCCTGTTCGAACCGGGTGGCCAGACGGTGCTGATCAGCAGCGAGGGCAACGGCCGCGTGCTGCGCTACAACGCCGCCAGCGGGGCTTTCATCGCCACGGCGATCAACGGTCTGAATCGGCCCACCGGTCTCGCTTACCACCCCGACGGCAGCCTGCTGGTCGCCGATGCCGATTCAGTGGACAAATACGATCCCACCACCTATGCGGTGCGTGGCACTCTGGCGACGTCTGCGGCGGGGCAGGTCGGCGGTCCGACCTTCATCACCCTGCTGCCGGTGCCTGCTGCGCAGACCGTCGATCTGACGCAGGTCGGCACACAGTACTGGATCAGCGGCCTCGGCCCGATCACCCAGCGCAGCATCGCCATCGATCTGGTCGCCAGTACCACCGGGCCCGCCTTCGGCAGTGCCTACAATCCGGCAGAGCTGGTCGCCAAACGCTGGGGTTCGATGCGCATCGACTTCACCAGTTGCACGCGTGCCAACTTCAGCTGGGAATCGAGCGGCACTGATTCTGCCGGCTTCGGCAACGGCAGTTATGCGATGCAGCGCATCGTCGAGAACGAGTTGACGCAACGCTGCCAGGCGCAGGGTTTCGACAATGCCCACGACATGCAGTGGATCGTGGGTTCCTGGTATGGCGGCGACGCACGCAATGGCGAAGGCATCCTGATCGACAAGACGCTCGACGGCCGCGCTTTTGTCGCTTGGTTCACCTATCGGCCAAGATGAACGGGTCGGCCATGGAAAACTGAACGAAACTCCTGCAGAAGCGGCTGCATGCGGTTCTTGTTCAGCTTGCAACGTGCAATTTCAGGTCTGCCACCCGCAACCGGAGCAAGACCCATGCGCATTCGAACCCTGCTTTTGGCGCTTACCCTGCTTGCGCTGACTGGCTGCGCCAGCAGCAACGCTCGCTACTACAACGACGGATACGCCGGTGCCTGCGGCAACTGCGGCACGGTCGACAGGATCGAACGCGTCTATGGCGAACGCGACACCACCGGCGGCGGTGCGGTGGTCGGCGCGATCATCGGCGGCGTGCTCGGCAATCAGGTCGGCAGCGGCAGCGGCAGGAAAGCGGCAACCGTCGCCGGCGCCGTAGCCGGTGGCGTGATCGGCAACAACGTCGAGAAGAACGAACGCTCGGCACCGCGCTTCGAGATCTTCGTGATCATGGACGACGGTCGGCGCCTGGTGGTCGAGCAGAAGGAGCTCGGTTACCTGCGCGACGGCGATCGCGTGCAACTGGTCAACGGGCGGGTGGTGCGCTTCTGAGGCTCGTTTTGGTGGGTCCAAGCTTGTCTGGACCCACAGGAGCCAAGAGCAGGATCAGGAGCGTCCAGACAAGTCTGGACCCACAGGAGCCAGGAGCAGGATCGGGAGCGTCCAGACAAGTCTGGACCCACAGGAGCTATTCGATCCCCAGCATCTGGCCAAACTCCGGCTTCACCCGTTTGCCGTCGACGGTGAACTCGAACGGCACCGACACCAGCGTGCCGCCCTTGTTGCGCTGGATCACGAAGTGCAGGTGCGGCCCGGTGGAAAAGCCGGTATTGCCGCTCCGGGCGATCACCTCGCCGGCCTGCACGCGGTCGCCGATGCGGACCAGCACGCTCTCCAGTTCGAGGTGCGCATAGACGGCCATCGTGCCGTCGCTGTGCACGATGCGGATGTGATTGGCGCGGTCGCCGAACCTGGCGATGTCGGTACCGGCGCCGTGGAAATCGCTCTCCACCGACATCACCACGCCGGCGCGGGACGCGCGGATCGGCGTGCCCACATCCATCGAGATATCGACCGCATGAAAACTGTGCGCGTCGGCGTGGCTGAATTTGCCGCCGAAGCCCTGATCCACGCGCAGCGGCCGGCTTTCGTCGAACGGCAATCGATAGACCGCGTTGGGATCCGGCCTGGCGGCGGGGTCGCCATGCACATAGCGGTAACTCAGCCGATAGCGCCATGAGCGTCGATCGTCGATCGGTTGCACCTGCAGCACCAACGACTGCTGCTGCGGCGGAATCACGCGCACGCCCGGCAGCGCGGGTTCGCTGACCACATTGACCTCGTCCTCGAAGTCCATCAGCACTTCGATCGGCCCGCCGTAGCCGTTCCACAGCGAATAACGCTTGTCGCTGTCGGGGCCATCTTCACGCAAATAGACCAGGCGCTTGGGGTCGACTTCGATCAGTTGCTCGCTGACCTCGGCCTTCGCATCGCTTGGCGGGCGGTCGCTGAAGTGCATCACGCCGCTGTCGTCGCGGAAGGAGTAGATGCGCTTGGCGTCGACGGCGCCGGTGACCAGCAGCAGCGACAGGGCTGCCATCAGGCGCAGTTTCGACGGGCGGTGCTGTCCTGATGGACGTTTTGCGTTCGACAGACTCATCACGGAGAGCCTAGCGGACGATCGCTGCAGTTTTCCAGCGTCGTCGTGCCTGCCGGGCGCATGCGCAGGCGCGCTTCGCTGAGTTGGAACAGGCGCTCGGCCAGCAGGCGCTGGCCGCGCTCGGACAGGTGCACGAAATCAAAGAACAGGGGTTCCGCAATGCCATCGAAAACGCCACCTAGATCGACCGCGGACAGTGCCGGATCGGACGCCAGGCGTTGCTGCACGCGAGCGCGCGTCTGGCGCTGCAGGTGGACATGAATGGCCATCGACGCGCCGACGATGGCGGCTTCGTCGCCCTGCGGGTGGGAACGATCGAACACCGTGGGTTGCCAGGCATGGATCAATTCGACGGCGTAGCGCTGGCTCAGCGCGCTGGCCTGCAGCACCTGCGCCAGATAGGCGTCGGCGGTGGAAGACGCCAAGGTTTCGATGGCCGTTTCATCCGTAGCCGCGGGCGCTGGTGCGACCAGCCGCGCGATGCCCTCCAGACGCAGCGCCCAGGCCCGCAGTTGCGCGCCCAACTGGCGCGAGCTGTTGAATTCGCGGCGGCGGTTTTCCTCGTTCTGCGGCAATCCGGCGCGACCTTCCTGCAGCGCGGCGAACACGTCGTTGGCGCCGTCGAGGAAAATCGCCAGTTCAGCCGCGGGCTCAGGACAGGCCAGCGCAGACTGGAACGCGCCCAGGCTCTGGCGCGATACGTATCCGGATTCGGCAAAGTTGAGCACGCGCACGCCGAGTTCCGGTGCGCGTTCGTGATAGAGCCGTTGCAACTGCGCGGCGAGCGTGCCCTCGTTGCGATTTCCGGTGCCCCACGCGGTCGAACCGCCGAACAGCCAGATCGTGCGCGTCGGCGCTGTCGCGGCCGGCGGGGTCACGCGGAAACCATGCGCGTCGACGTCGATCAGTTCGCCGTTGAACGGTTTGCGGCGCCAGTAGACGTAACTCTGCCAGCGCGTATGGCGTGCGTCCTGGTGTTCGTTCCAGTAGGCATCGATCCAGGCGTCGCCGGCCACCGCGTCGGCGCGCGAGCGTCCTGGCGCGACGACACCCGGTTCCAGCGCCGCAATGCGGCCCGGGTCGGGCAGCAGCGCGCGCAAGCCCTGGTCGACCAGCAACAGCAGCAGCAGCGTGATACCGACGATCATCCACACCTGGCCGAGCAGGGAGACGATGGATCGCAGCAGCAGCCGACCGTATGCGGTGCGGGCACGCTCAGCCATGATTGCCCGTCGCGCTCACCGGTGGATCGCCCTCAGCACTCGATGACATTGACCGCCAGTCCACCGCGGCTGGTTTCCTTGTACTTGTCCTGCATGTCGCGGCCGGTGTCGCGCATCGTCTTGATCACCTTGTCCAGCGACACCCAGTGTTTGCCATCGCCACGCAGCGCCATGCGCGAGGCGTTGATCGCTTTGACCGCGCCCATCGCATTGCGTTCGATGCACGGAATCTGCACCAGACCGCCGATCGGATCGCAAGTCAGCCCGAGGTTGTGCTCCATGCCGATCTCGGCGGCGTTCTCGACCTGGTGCACGCTGCCGCCGAGTGCCGCGGCGAGTCCACCGGCGGCCATCGAACAGGCCACGCCAACCTCACCCTGGCACCCGACTTCGGCGCCGGAAATCGAGGCGTTTTCCTTGTAGAGAATGCCGATCGCGCCCGCGGTCAGCAGGAATTCGATCACGCCGGCGTCGTTGGCGCCAGGGCAAAATCGCGTGTAATAGTGCAGCACGGCCGGCACGATGCCGGCGGCGCCGTTGGTCGGCGCTGTGACCACTCGGCCGCCAGCCGCGTTTTCCTCATTGACGGCGAGCGCATACAGATTGACCCAGTCGAGGATGGTCAACGGATCGCGCAGCGCGGCCTCGGGCTGGGCCAGCAGTTCGCGGTACATGGTCGGTGCACGTCGCGCTACCTTGAGGCCACCCGGAAGCGTTCCATCCTCGCGCAGTCCGCGCGCCACGCAAGCCTGCATCGCTTGCCAGATCTGCATCAGGCCGCCGCGGATTTCCTCGTCGCTGTGCCAGACGCGCTCGTTGGCCATCACCACACCTGCGATGGTCAGGTTGGCCTCGGTGCAGCGTTCGAGCAGCTCATCGCCGGTCGAGAACGGGTGTGGCAGCGGCGTGGCGTCCGGCACGATGCGATCGGCCGCCGCCTCGTCATGGTTGACCACGAAGCCGCCCCCGACCGAGTAATAGTCGCGCGTGAACAGCACCTCGTCGTGCTCGTCGAACGCGGTAAAGCGCATGCCGTTGGAGTGGTAGGGCAGTTTCTGCCGCTTGTTGAACACCAGATCGGTCTTTTCGTCGAAGCCGATATCGTGGTGGCCGTACAGGCGCAGCCGTTTGTCGGTGCGGATGCGTGTCAGCGTTGCCGGGATCTGGTCGGGATCGCAGCGATCCGGCTCGGAACCCTCGAATCCCAGCAGCACCGCCTTGTCGGTGCCATGGCCGCGCCCGGTATGCGCCAGCGAGCCGAACAGTTCGCCGCGCAGGCGCACCGTACGTGCCAGCACGCCGCGCTCTTCGAGTCGATGGGCGAAACGGCACGCGGCGCGCATCGGGCCGACCGTGTGCGACGACGACGGACCGATGCCGATCTTGAACAAGTCGAATACGCTGACAGCCATTTGGCGATTCCGGGCTCGACGCGTCAACGCCGGGTCGCCGATTATGCTTGCCGCCGTCGCCCGCCGGACACATCCGACGCCATGTCAGTCAGCTTCTATCACCGCGAGCAATGCCATTTGTGCGAACAGGCGCTGGCGTTGCTGCAGCAGGCCGGTCTCGGCGAACGCGTCGTGATGATCGATATCGACAGCGATCCGGAGCTGGGAGTGGCTTACGGACTGCGCATTCCGGTCGTCGAATCGGCAGACGGCAGGGTACTGGACTGGCCGTTCGACATCGACGCCGTGCGCGCACTGATCTAGCCGTGCCGCAGGCGCGACCGCATTCGCGCGAACTGCGCTCCCTGCCGCCTTACGCGGGTGCACTCGCTGTGCTCAAATGCCGGTTTTCCGTCATCTGAACTCAAGCGATGGATCCGATACGGTACCAACAGGTCAAGTCCGTATTGCTGGAGGCGATGGAACAACCAGCGCGCGCCCGCGAGCGCTGGCTGGCGCAACGGTGTGGTGATGACGTGGCGCTGCGTCAGGAAGTGGAAGAACTGCTCGCAGGTGAAAACCAGCAGAGTTTCATGGAGCACAGTCCGCTGTCCCTGACGCACGAGCAGGAGACGGACGCCAGTGGCAGCCGGCTGGGTCGAATCCAGCTGCAGCGACTGCTCGCCCGGGGTGGCATGGGCGATGTGTACGCGGGCGTGGATGAACTGCTGGAGCGGCCGGTGGCCGTCAAGCTGATGAAGGCCGAGTTGCGCATGTCGGCCGCACGTCGCAGCGGCTTTCTGGCCGAGGCGCGGGTGCTGTCCGGGTTGCGTCACCCGAACATCTGCGCGGTCCACGATTTCTTCGAAGACCAGGAGCAAGACGTGCTGGTGCTCGAATTGATCGAGGGCCAGACCTTGCGTTGCCTGCTGCAGACCGGCCGGCCCGCCGATCCGCTGGGCATCGCCAGTGAGATCGCCGATGCGCTGGTAGCGGCGCATGAACGCGGTATCGCCCATCGCGATCTGAAGCCCGAGAACGTCATGCTCACGACGTCCGGGCGGGTCAAGGTGCTGGACTTCGGCCTCGCGCGCGTCAGCGCGACCAGAATCGCCATTGCTGCCGACGCTGAGAGCGAACCCAAGCACACCCTGATCGCCGGCACGCCCGGTTACTTGTCCCCGGAGCAGGCGCGCGGCGAGGTTTCCACAACGGCCGCGGATCTCTGGAGCTTTGGACTGTTGTTGGTCGAACTGTTGACCGGCAAGACGCCCTGGCCGGTCGGGCTGGGAAGTCAGGAATTGCTGCAGCGCGCCAGTCGCGCTGAAGTGGCCATCCCGACCGGATTGCCGCGACTTGAAACCCAGTTGTTGCGCACACTGCTGGCGCCTGATCCGCAAGCCCGGCCGAGCGCGCGCGAAACCCGCGAGGCGCTGCGCCGGATCGTCGCGCGTCCAGCGCGCAGGCTGCGGATGGCGCTGGCGGCTGGCCTCATCGGGGTCGGCTTGTTGTCAGGCTGGAAGTACACCACCGACCTGCGCGCCGAGCGCAGCACGGCGCTGGCAGCACAAGCGCGAGCCGAGACGGCGCGCGCTCAGGCCGAAGACCTGGCCAGCTTCATGCTGGTCGATCTTTACGATGACTTGCGCGCCGTGGGCAGACTCAAACTGCTCGAACCGGTGGCGCTCAAGGCGGTCGATTACTACGGCGAACTGGGCGACAGTCAAATCGGTGGCGGCCGCGGCGAAAACGCGCTGGCACTGGTCCGTATTGCCGAAGTGCTCGAGATGCAGGGGCATTTGACACAAGCGACCGATGTCAACCGACGTGCCATGCAGGCGCTGCAACCCCTCGCCGAGCGCCTGCCGGAGGACGACTTGGTGCAATACCGGCTGGCCCTGGCCACTCGCGACTATGGCTTGATGCTGCGCTACGGCGGTGACTACGCCGGCAGTGAGCCGCATGCGCTCAAAGCCATCGAGATGGCGCGCCGACTCACCGCCGGACTGACGCCTGAGGACAGATCGCCCACGCTGCCGAACGCCGAGGAGCGCTGGTCGCTGTTGCTGCGCGGGATGTATCTGTACGCCGACAGCCAGGTGCGACAAGGTCGGGCGGAAGCTTCGCTGATCTGGCTGGACGAGGCCGAAGCGCTCGCGGTGCCGGCTGTACAGCAGCATCCGGCCTTGCGCCGTGATCTGGCCGATATCCGCTACAAGCGCTGCATGGCCTATTTCGACAGCCAGCGCGCAGACCAGGTCGTTGCCGCCTGCCAGGCTTCATTCGAGATGGACCAAGCGCTTTACCAAGGCAATCCCGAAGACATCAAGTTACTGAGCAACCTGGTTTCGGCCTGGTGGATGCTGGGGCGGGCGCAGGAGCTGGCGGGTGATCTGGCGACAGCCCTGCAAAGCACGCAAGCGGGACTGCGACTGGCGCAGGTGCTGAACGAACGCGAGCCGGACAATACCGATAGTCAGAATGAACGCGCGGTACTGACGGTCGCCAAGGGCCGCATCCTGCGCGCGATGGGGCAGGAGCAGGCTTCGGCCGAGGCCTTCGCTGCCGTGTTGGCGATCACCGAACCACTGATCGCCCGCGATCGCGACCACGCCACCGTCCACAACCATCTGATCGCCTTGACCTATCTGGGCCGGATCGAGGAAGCTCGCCCGTTCGCCCGCGAGGCCTACGATTCCGGCTGGCGTCGCCCGGAATTCATCAAGCTGATCGCCGACTTCAATCTTCTGCCGGGGGTTGCGCCTTGAACCTAGAAACTTCAGTTGGACGGGGTAGAGTGTGCGGTTATGGGGGTGCAGGACAAGGCGCAATGAGGCGGAATAGTTCCTCTATTCCAACGAGTTGCAACGCAGTCATGCGCCGTCAGAACCGTGCAATCTGCCCCGTAGCGAGGCTCACCCAAAAGGTGCAAGCGTCGAGAAGCGGAAATGTGTTTGAAATCATCGGTCTACACCCCGCCAAAAGCGGTCAACTGAGGTTTCTAGGTTGAACGACGGCCCTGAGCCGGTCACGTTGCTTTTGCAGCGCTGGCAATCGGGTGACACCGAGGCGCTGGACGCACTGTTGCCGAACATCTACGAAGAACTCAAGCGCCTGGCCAAAGCCCAGCTGCGCCGCGACCGCGGGGCGTCGATCCAACCCACCGAACTGGTCGCCGAGGCCTACCTGAAGCTGGTCGATGTCGCCCGGATCGACTTCGCTGGCCGGGCGCATTTCTATTCGGTGGCGGCGCGCACCATGCGCCGCATTCTGGTCGAGCGCTATCGCCGTCGGATTGCCCTCAAGCGCGACAGCGGCCCGGCCACGCTCAGCGTGCAACTCGATCCGGGCAGCGGCAGGGACATCGAGCTCGAACGGCTCGACCATGCGCTCATCGACCTGGAACGCCTGGACCCGCGCCAGGCCGACATCGTCACCCTGCGCTTCTTCGGTGGTCTGGAAGGCGCGGAAATTGCCGCCGCGCTGGGTATCTCGGAGCGCACGGTCAAGCGGGAATGGGCGATGGCCAAGCTGTGGTTGTACCGTGAATTGGCGCATTGATGGCCCTTTTGGGCGTTCTTTTGCACAAACCCGGTACTGAACGCAGCTGCATTCCCTGTTTCTTCGCCGAGACCCGCCATGAACCAGCCGCCACGCCTGACTATCCTGTTGCTGTCCGCACTCATTGCTGCCAATGCGCAGGGGCAGACGATTTCCCTGCAGGGCAGCAACCTGGGTGCCATTCCGGATGGCGCAGGCACGGGCCCGAACAACTACGGTGCGCCGCGCGATGTGCGCTTCTTGGTGAATTCTCCCGGCACGGCGCAGGATGTCAGATTCCAGATTCAGGCCGCCCACACCTTCGTCGGCGACCTGAAGGTCACGCTGATCTCACCGCAAGGCATTGAACACCTGGCGTTCGAACGAACCGGTGCCACGACTGCGAGCGCGGCTGGATCGCCGGCCAATCTGGTTTTGATTCCGGGTCAGGGTTATATCTTTCGCGACGACAGCGCCAACAACTGGTGGACGATTGCCGGCACTACGGATGTCAATATTCCAGCGTCCGATGCGCGCACGGTGATTGCTGGACCGGCCACTCCACCTCCGGCGGTCACCTCCATCAACGCCACGTTTTCGGATCGACCCATCGCCGGCACCTGGATTTTGCGCTTTGAAGATGGCTGGTCTGGTGACATCGGCGAGGTGACCGGTGTCACGCTTCAGATCACGCCGCAGAACGCCACGCTGGCCGTCACCAAAGTCGAAGACACCAATGATGGCGTGTGCAACAGCGATTGTTCATTGCGCGAGGCGATTGCCGCAGCAACGCCGGGCCAACAGATCGTCTTCGCCGCACCGTTTTTTGATTCGCCGCGCACGCTGTTCCTCGGGTCCGAACTGCTGATCAACAAGAATCTCGCGATCTCGGGCCCAGGCGCGCATCGGCTGACGATCAGCGCGGCAAATCGCAGCCGGGTGTTTCGTGTCACCGGATCGCGCGTCACCCTGACTGGGGTGCGTATTGCCGATGGCGTGGGGAATGACGCGGGCTGCGTCAGCGCATCCGGCATCAATCTGGTGCTGCATCGGGTGGAAATCAGCAATTGTCGTGCGACCGGTTCAGGGGTTTTCGGCGCTGGCGGCTTGTCGCAATCGCCGGGTGGCTCCTTGCTGCTGAGCGAGTCGAGCATGACCGGCAACTACGGCCAGGGTGACAGCCAGGCCGGCGCGCTCAACGTCGTGGGCCCGGCGCGGATTCTGCGTTCGACGATCAGCGGCAATCTGATGGTGTCCAACTTTTCCAACAAGAGCGGCGGAATCCTTGTGTCCGGTGATCTGACCGTCATCGACAGCACGATTACCGGCAATGTCATGCGCGGCTCGGGCAACGACCAGGCTGGTGGCATTTCGCATCAAATCGGTGCCCTGCAAATCGGCAACAGCGTGGTGGCGGGCAATGCGGGTGGCAGCGCGGATATCACGGTTTTCAGCAGCACGACCAGTTCCCGGGGCTACAACGCCATTGGCCGTATCGGCAATTTGAGCGGCAGCTTCAATCAGCCGGGCGATCAATTTGGCACGGGGGTGAGCCCGCTCGATCCGATCTTGAGTCCGCTGAGCTATCACGCGGGCAGCGTGCCGGTGCATGTGCCGCTACCTGGCAGCCCATTGCTGGACAAGGGCAAGAGTTTTCGAGCGACCGATGTGCGCGGCGTGCCTTTGGTCAATCTCGTGATCGAACCTGCGGCGGGCGGTAACGATGCGGACATTGGCGCGGTCGAGCTGTCGCCGACCTTTGTGGAAAATTTGAGCTTCAACGACGCCGGATCTCTGCGCCAAGCCCTGTTGAATGCACCCGCAGCACCGGCAGTGACCGACATTTTGTTCGATCCTGCGCTGACGGTGACACCGGCCACGCTGCGCTTTGGCACCCAGATCAGCATTGACCGCAATGTCTCGATCCATGGCCCGGGCGCACAGCGGCTGACCCTGAATGGCGCGCGGCAGGCACGCGTTTTGACCGTGCTGGAGAATCGTTTGGTCAGCATCAGCGGTCTCACGCTGGCCGATGGCAATGCCAATAGCCGAGACAATACCCCGCCGAATCCGGGTGCTGGTGGTGTGGTGCTCAACGGCGCAGGATCGCATTTGAGCATCATCGATAGCGTGATCAGCGGTGGCCGCGCCAATGCCGGCAGCGCGATTCAAAATCGCGGCGCGCTGCTGCTGCGCGGCAGCACGATCACGGGCAATGCCGGTTCGGCCGATAACGGCGAGATAATCAGCGGGTTTGCCAACAGCACCACGCTGATCGAGCTCAGCACCGTCTCGGGCAATCGCGGCAACGCGCTGGGACTTGTTTCAGCGAGTGCCAGCGTGCTGCGCTCAACCCTCCATGCCAATGCCGGCGCCAGTGCCGTGGACGCACTGATCAGTCCGACGTTTGTGTTTGGCAGCATTGTTGCCGGGCAACGCAGTGGCAATGACTTTAGCAACATCAGCAATGGCCGGGTTATTTCGGGCGGTTATAACTTCATTGGCAACCCGGGCACTGTTACGGCGTTCAATCAGACCGGCGATCAGGTCGGCACCAGCGGCAATCCACTGGATCCGCGGTTGAGCCCGCTGGCCATTTATTCCGGGCAAGTGCCGGTGCATATGCCGCTGGCCAACAGTCTTTTCGTCATTGACAAGGGCCTGGGCCGCATCCGGGATCAGCGTGGTTTGACGTTGTTTGATGCGCCGTTTTTCGATGCGGCCAGCGGCGGTGATCACAGCGATATCGGGGCGACAGAAGCGCAGGTACAGATTGTTGACACGCCCGGCGATGCCGCCGCACCTGGCACCTTGCGGCAAGCCTTGCTCAATGCCAATGCGAATGGCCCCGGTGTCGACGATGTGTTGATTACTGGCTTTGGCCGGATCGATCTGACGGATGCGCTGCCCATCCTGACCGGCAACACCAATCTGGTCGGGACGAGCGCCACGGGTATCACCATCACGCGCGCGGCCGGGGCAGCCGATTTTGGGCTGATCAGCGCCGTGGGCCCAGCGCAACCCGCACAGCCGATTCATTTGGGGATCAGCGGCGTGACCTTGTCGAACGGGCGCGACAGCGGCGCGAACGGTGGTGGCGCAATTGATGCCAACCAGACCGAACTGCATTTGACTGAGGTCGAAGTCACGGGCAGCGTGGGAACGGCCGAGTCCGCGGGCGGCGTCAGCTTGTTTTTTGGCGACGGCATCATTCAGAACTCCACCTTTGCCAGCAATGCCGGCACTGTCGGCGGCGCGCTGCATTTCGAGGGTCGCAACAATCGCTTGCGGGTTGAACAAAGCACCTTCAGTGGTAATACCGCTGAAAACGGCGCCGCGATCCATGTCGTTGCCAATGCGGACAACGGGCCGGCTGCGCAGGCGCGACTTGAGGTGCTTTCGAGCACGCTGGCTGACAACACCGCGAGCAGCTTTGCTGGCGCCATCCTGGCCGTCGGGCGCAACGGCAACCCGGATGCCACCGCGCCCGTCACGATGAAAAACACGCTGCTGAGCAACAACGGTAACTCGGCAACCGCGATCCTGATCGCGCCACTTTTTACCTCGCAGGGCTACAACATCAGCAACATCGCTTTGCCGCAGCTCACTTTCACGGGCGATGCAAGTCCTGCCAACACGGCACTCGACCCTCTGGCCAACAACGGCGGCCCGGTGCGCACGCGCGCGCCACGGGGCGGCAGTTCGGCGCTTGATGGCGGCTTCAGTACCAATGCCTTCTTCGATGCGCGCGGCTTTGCGCGGCAGCTCGATTTGCCGACGATCACCAACTTCGAATTTGGCGATGCCAGCGACATCGGCGCCATCGAGGCACAAACCGCACCGATCTCACCGCCTGCTGCGCCCACCGCGGCGTATAGCCCGAGCGTTGGCGGCAACGTGGCGTTTTCTTTCTTCGATGTCTCTACCAACAGGGGCTTTGTTTCAGTCAACTCCTCTGGCGGC
Source organism: uncultured Rhodanobacteraceae bacterium (assembly GCA_937928755.1). Classification (GTDB taxonomy): domain Bacteria; phylum Pseudomonadota; class Gammaproteobacteria; order Xanthomonadales; family SZUA-5; genus JADKFD01. Next base: position 15,558 of record CALEZI010000060.1, read on the forward strand.
GTGGCGCCCGGCACAGTCAGAGTCAGTGCCTGCGCGGCATCCACTGGATTCACCATCGTCAACGGGCCCATCGACTTGCTCGGTACCGCTGGCGGCACGCAGATCAGCGGAGGCCTTATCGACTTGAGGTGTACGCCCGGTGCCAGTGTACGAACCGGCACCCTCGGCTGCACCGAAACATCCACACCCGGCAGTGCAGTGACGCGCACCTGGAACCTGAGTTGTCCGGCAGCGGACAATTTGCCGCCCGCGCTCACCTTCAATCCAGCCGCCGGTAGCACCATCAACTACGCCACGACCGGCATCGCCTCACCGATTGTGGTGACGCCATCGGGTGGTATTGGCTCGGGCCCTGCTGGCACCACGACCTTGAGCGAATGCGCGATCACGGGCGGCGCTGCGGCGTTTCCCACAACGAGCGTCTCGCCGCTCAGTTTCGTCGGGGCAAGCACGACTGCGCAAAACCTCAACTTGCCGAACTGCGTGCGGCAAAGCACGGCCGTGAACGCCACACTCAACTGTGTGGAAAGACCAGGCCTGTTGACTCAGATTAATCGCAGCTGGACCTTGAATTGCCCGGCGGCGGTTTCGCCCGTCGCACCCAGCGTGACCTACACACCCGTCGCAACCAGCACCATCAACTTCCCCAGCGGCGCTGCGGGCTCCGCATCCAGCAGTATTGCGGTCAGCTCCAGCGGGGGCGTGGCGCCGGGAACGGTGAACGTCGCCAATTGCATACCGCCAGCCGGTTTCACCATCACCAATGCGCCGATCAACTTCACCGGCACTGCGGGCGGCGCGCAGATCAACGGCAACATCAACCTGAGCTGCACGCGCGGCGCTTCCTTGCAAACCGGCACCCTGAGCTGCTCGGAAACCGCGACCCCAGGCAGTGCGGTCACGCGCAACTGGACCTTGACCTGCCCGGTCGCGGCAGGGGACCTGATCTTTGGCAATGGATTCGAGGGCTAGCGGCGCGGCGCATGAACCGCGCGGCGCTTTGGCAGGCTGGGTCCTCGCGTCGACAGGACTCATTTGAGCGCCGCAGTGGTTACGCGAGGCCCCCGGCGCTTGTGCGAATACGCCGTTTGCCTTGTCGGTCAGGTTCTACCATCGCGAGCAGTGCCAGCTGTGCGACGAGGCACTGGCGTTGCTGCAGCAGGCCGGACTCGGCGAACGCGTCGCGACCACGGGCATCGCTGCGTCTCCGGTCGCGACGTGCACGTCGCTCCTACAGGGGGCGGCCGAGCACTTTGGCCAGCGCCGCGAGCACCCGATCCACACTCTCCGGGCTGCTGCTGGCGCCCATCAGCCCGATGCGCCAGATCTTGCCGGCAAGTGCGCCGAGGCCGGCGCCGATTTCGATGTTGTACTCATCGAGAAGGCGTCGGCGCACCGGCAGATCCTCGACGCCGGCGGGAATGCGTACGGCGTTCAATTGCGGCAGTCGATGGCGTTCGTCGACCAGCAGTTCCAGCCCGATCGCCTGTAGCCCGTCGCGCAGGCGCAGATGATTGGCGCGATGGCGCGCCCAGGCGGCATCGAGGCCTTCCTCCTGCAGGATCAGCAAGGATTCGTGCAGCGCATAGAGCATGTTGATCGGGGCGGTATGGTGGTAGCTGCGTGCGCCTTCGCCCTGCCAGTAGGCCATCACCAGGCTGAGGTCGAGGAACCAGCTCTGCACCGGGGTCTTGCGCGCCTTCAAAGCCGCAACTGCACGTTCGCCGAAGCTCAGCGGCGACAGTCCCGGCGGCGCCGACAGGCACTTCTGCGAGCCGGAATAAATCGCATCGGCGCCCCAGGCGTCGACGAACAAGGGAATGCCACCGAGGCTGGTCACGGCATCGACGATCGCCAGCGCGCCGTGATCGTGGGCCAGCTTGATCAGCGCCTGCGCATCGGATTCGACGCCGGTCGAGGTCTCGGCGTGCACGAAGGCCAGCGCCTTGGCGCCGGGATTGGCCTTCAGCGCGGCCTCCACCTTGTCGAGGTCGATGGCCGTGCCGAAATCGTCCTGCACCATCACCGGTGTGGCGCCGACGCGAAGGACGTTTTCCTTCATGCGCCCGCCGAAAACGCCGTTCTGGCAAACGATGACGGTATCGCCGGGTTCGATCAGGTTGACGAAACAGGCTTCCATGCCGGCCGAGCCGGGCGCCGAGATCGGCACCGTCAGCAGGTTGTCGGTGACGAAGGCGAAGCGCAGCAGCGCCTTCAGCTCATCCATCATGCGCACGAACTCGGGATCCAGATGGCCGATGGTCGGTCGCGCCAACGCGCCGAGGATGCGTGGCGGCACATTTGACGGGCCGGGACCAAGCAGCAGGCGATCTGGCGGGATGAAACTGGGCATGCGGGCAATTCCGGTGCGGAAACGCCGAGCGTAACGGCCGCCGGTTCGCGGCGGAAGCGGCAGATTGGAGCAAGGGCTCAGGAACCGGAGAAGTGTGTACGCGCGGCGCCGCGCCGGGATCCTGGCTGATTTGGGTCCAGACTTGTCTGGCCGCTCTTGCGGCATTGCCGGAAGCGACGCCGCGCCGCGACCCTGGCTGTTGTGGGTCCAGACTTGTCTGGACGCTCTTGCGGCAATGCCGGAAGCGACGCCGCGCCGGGACCCTGGCTGTTGTTGGCCCAGACTTGTCTGGACGCTCTTGCGGCAGTGCCGGAAGCGGGGCCGCGCCGCGACCCTGGCTGTTGTGGGTCCAGACTTGTCTGGACGCTATTGCGGCAGTGCCAGAAGCGTCCAGACAAGTCTGGACCCACAACAG
>CALEZI010000061.1 GCA_937928755.1 uncultured Rhodanobacteraceae bacterium
GCCAGCGCACCATCGGCGAATGCAGCGGACAGAGCGTGCATCGCCGCGCGCTCGATTGCGCGTTGCCGCAGCCGCGGGGGCAGCAGGGCAAGCACGGGTGCCAGGCGCGCCGGTGGCGGTAGCCAGCGCAGCCAGGACCTCGGAGTCGGGTAAAGATCGGTCGCCATGGGGCGCAGGATGAGCGTCGATTCGGGAAACTGTCTTGATCGGCGTCAGGTCCACGCGATCGCGGTTTTGCTGGGTGCTTCTGGTAGGTCCAGACTTGTCTGGACGCTTTGGCTCTTGCTGTTGGTAGGTCCAGACTTGTCTGGGTGCGAATCCGCGTGGCCGGCTCACCCCTTCGGCAACACCACGCTGACGCGCAGGCCGCCGAGTTGTGGTGAGCTGTCGAGAGTGATCCTACCGTCGTGCGTCGCCAGCACCTGAGCGACGATCGACAATCCGAGACCGCTGCCTTCCGCGCCGGTACCGAGTTCGCGGTGAAAGCGTTCGAATACGCGTTCGCGCGCCTCGGGTGGGATGCCCGGGCCGCTGTCTTCGATCACGAGGTGGACTTCGCTGCCCATCGTCCGCAGTTGCACGTGCACCCGGCCTGCGCCCGGGGTGTAGCGCAGCGCGTTGTCCAGCAGATTGCGCAGCATGCCATCCAGCGCAGCGCTGTCGCCCAGGACCACGGCAGCTTGGGCGTCGACGCTCAACTCGATGGCGCTCGCCCGCGCCAGCGCCAGGGCGTCGTCGATCAGACAACGCAGGATCCGTTCAAGGTCCACCGCGACCCGCGCCGGCGGTGCGGCACCTGCCTCCACCCGGCTCAGCGTCAGCAACTGGGCGATCGCACGCTCCATGCGTTGCACGCCGGCGTCCAGCCGTTGCTGCGACTCTTCGCGCTCGGCATCGTCGACCGCGCTGCGCAGATTGTCGGCATGCACCTTCACCGCAGCCACCGGCGTGCGCAACTCGTGCGCTGCGTCGGCGGTGAAGCGCCGCTCGCGCGCAAGCGCGGCGTCGAGTCTTTGCAGCAATCCGTTGACCGCCTTGACCAGCCCCTGGATCTCCCTGGGTACCCGCCCGAGTTCGATCGGCGTCAATCGGTCCGGTTCGCGCGCCTCGATTTCGCTGGAAATCCTGATCAGGCCGCGACTGACCCAGGCGGTCGCCAGCCAGACCATCAGCGCCATCAGCGGCACTGCCAGGATCAGCGGCAGCAGCGTACCGAAAGCAATGTCTTCGGCCATCTCGGCACGGATGTCCGACAACTCGCCGGCCTGGTACCAGAGACCGGATGGCGCCCGCAGCGTGAAGCAGCGCCACAGCTCGTTGCCGATGGTGATGTTTGCGTAGCCCGGCGACAGCGGTGCGAGCGCTTGCGCGGGTCCACTCTCTGATCGCAGCAGCAGCCCGCCGCCGCTGTCGCGCGCCTGAAACGCCAGCTTGGTTTCGTAGGCGTGCCCGCCACTGGAAATCAGGTCGCGGCCGTGGCCGCGGTCGTCGCCGTGCCAGACATTGACGATCACCGGATCGCCGCCTGCGCGGTCACGCCGGTCGCCCAGCGATTCATCCACCAGGCTCATCAGCACGCGCGCCGAGTGCGCCAGCTTGGCGTCGAACAGTTCGTTGGCTTCCTGCATGCCGGCCCGGTAACTGAACGCGGCGGCCACCGCAATCACCAGCGACAAGGTACCCACCAGCGCCCCGACCAGCAGTCGCCGGACTGAGGTCACGGTGGAGCCTCGGGGGTGGCTTCGGCGACCGATTTGTCGAGAGCGTAACCGACGCCGCGCACGGTTCGGATCAACGCCGAAGGCAGCTTGCGACGCAAGTGATGAATGTGCACGTCCAGCGCGTTGCTGGCCACATCCTCGTCCCATCCAAACAGGCGCTGCTGCGCGGACTCGCGCGTGATCGTGCGGCCGGCGCTTTCCAGCAGCACGCGCAGCAGCGCGAACTCACGCCGCGGCAGGTCGACGTTGCGTCCTTGCCAACGCACCGCCAGAGCCGCTGGGTCGAGCTCCAGCGCGCCGCAACGGAGCAACGGCGCGGCGTGGCCCGCGCTGCGCCGGAGCAGCGCGCGTACCCGCGCCAACAGCTCGTGGGTATCGAATGGCTTGCCGAGGTAATCGTCGGCGCCGACATCCAGGCCGAGAGTCCGATCGGACGGGCGTTCTCGCGCGCTCAGTACCAGTATCGGCACCACTGCGCCGGCGCGCCGCGATGCGCGAATCACTTCGATGCCGTCCATCCGCGGCAGGCCGAGATCGAGCACCACCAGATCGACGTCGCCGTCGAGTATTGCCGTCAACGCGTTGGCGCCGTCGCGCAACCAGTCCACGGCATACGCCGCACGCCGCAGGGCGGTGCGGATGCCTTCTCCAAGGGATTCGTCGTCTTCGACCAGCAGGATGCGCATGTCAGAAGTCTGGGTCGCCGGTCAACGACTGGCAAGTTCCTCGCGCACCCGCTTGAGCAAAGCCTCTGCCTCGACACGACGACCGGCATCGGCGGTTTCGCGGCCCTCACGAGCAGGCGCGGCCAGTGCCTTGAGCGCAGCCGCTTCGGCGCCGGCATAGTCTTCCTGATCGCGCAGGAAATCGGCCTGGAAATAGTTGGCGTCGATGCCGTCGGGATTCAGCGCAAGACCCTTGGCCAGCATCTCGCGCGCCTTGTCGTCATCGCCGAAACCGACCGGCCAACCCGGCACCTGATAGTAGAGCGAGCCCAGGCTGGTGTAAGCCGAGCCGTCGAAAGCCTCGGGCTCGATCTCCAGCGCCTGTTCGAAATCCTTGCGCGCTCGCTTCACCAGACCGAGTGCGCCGAGCCCGCCCTTGTCGCCGGCCCAGCTCGACAGCACGATGCCTTCCCAGATCAGTGCGCCGACATCGCGTGGCGCTGCCGTGCGTACCGCTTCGGCCTGTTTGGCGAGTGCTTCGAAGGCGTCGCTGCGCTGCTCGGCGGGGATGGCGTACTTGACCTCGGCCCAGCGGTCGCGCACGGCGGCCACCTCGGGGATGAGTTCGGCGGCGAACACGGGCAGCGCCGCGAGCGTGGCGAGGATGGTCAAGAGCGCCGTTTCAACGCGAAACGATTTCATTCAGATTCTCCGGAGCAGGGGTGGATGTGGCGCGGGCATGACGCCGCACGATCGGCAGTTGGGTGCGCAGGGCGCGATCGATCAGCGCAGGGAACACGCCGTTCAGACGGGCGAAAAGTTTTTCTGGCCAACCGAGCTGGCGTCGGCGGTCGCCACGGAGGATTGCGTCCAGCAGTTGCGCCGCCACTTCTGCGGGATCGTCCTGGGCAGTCCGCAGCTCGGCGTTGAGCGCGTCCACCGCGGCAGTGTTGAAGGCGGTGCGGGTGGCGCGCGGCGACAGGTACTGGAAGCGCACCGGACCGCCGGCATGTTCGCGGCCCAGCGCCTCGATCAGTCCACGCAGGCCGAACTTGCTGGCGCTGTAGGCGGCAAATCCGGGAAAGGCGAGCGCGCCAAATGTCGAGCCAACGGCCACCACGGCTGCGTCGGGGTGAGCCTGCAGCGCGGGCAACATGGCGCGCACCAGCAGCATCGGCGCCAGCAGATTGGTCTGCACCAGGTTCGCCAGCAGCGCCTCGGACTGCTCCTCGAACAGGCCAAAAGCGCCCTGCGCATGGGCAATCACGAGCATGGAAGCGGCGCCGGTCCGGGCTGCGGCAACCACCGCCGCGCGACCCGCCGGGGTACACAGGTCGGCGCACAGCGGCAGCACCGAGCCGTTCCGGTGACGCCGCGCCAGCGCATCGAGTTTCGCCGGATCCCGGCCCACGGCGATCACCCTGCCACCTGCGTGCACCAACGCCGCGCAAAGCGCGGCACCGATGCCGCCACTGGCGCCAGTCACAACCACGGTGCGTCCGCGCAGCGTGATCATGCGGCTTCCCGCACGTCGTCGACCGCGGCTCCACGCAAGCTGCGGAACACGTCGGCATAGAGACGATAGAAGCGTCGCGCGGCGTGGACCACCGCTGCCTGGTCGTCGCGATCGTCGAGCTGGTTCATCAGGCGCTCGAGCACGCCGATATGCTCGATGTCGAGGTCGCCGTGCGAGCGCAAATAGCTGAAGGCGTTGCGCGGCAGGCCGAGGCTGGATTCGATGGTCTCCGCGGCGCGCGTGGCCAGCGCCACGCTGGTGCCTTCGAGCACCAGCACCATGCCGAAGAAGCCGACCGGATTGTGCCTGGCGATGGTGTCGTAGGCATAGGACACCATCAGTTCGGTGGCGTGGGCGGGCTCGCTGGCGGCGATCGCGATGCGATCCGCACCGCAGGCCTCGAGGTCGTCGAGGATCCACTCCTGATGCCCCATTTCTTCATCGATGTACTCGCCCACCGCGCTGCGCAGCCATTCCAGCCGTGCCGGCAGCCGCGCGCCGCAGGCCATCAGCAGTGGCACGGTGTGGCGCACGTGATGGTAGGCCTCGGTGAGAAAGGCGATGTAGTCGTCGCGCGAGATCCGCCCCGCCAGCGCCTCCTGGATGATCGGCACCGACAACAGTTGTCGCCGCTCGGCTTCGGTACGCTGTAAAAGTTGCTGATGAAAACTCATGCGCTGACCTCGCTGGATTGAAATTCGTAATGCCGCGCGATCGCATCGGCGTAGCGCTGCAGGATGGCGTCGCGACGCGGTCGCCCGTTGGCGGTGAGCAGGCCGTCGGCGGCGCTGAACGGCATTGGCGCCAGCACCACGGCAGCGACCCGCGCGTAATCGGGCAGACCGGCATTCACCTCGTCGAGCGCCGCACGCAGGGCGGCTTCGCTGGCGCCGGCGCGACGCGGCCAGACCACCGCCACGTTGTGCGCGCGTGCTTCGCCAAACACCACCGCCTGGGCGAACACCGGGTGCTGCAAGAGCTCGCTCTCCACCCATTCGGGCGAGACGTTGCGCCCGAAGGCAGTGATGAAGACGTTCTTCGAGCGGCCGCTGATGTGCACGTAGCCGTCGTCGTCGATGTGGCCAAGATCGCCGGTGGCTATCGGTCCGGGTGGCGGTCCGAGGTCTCCGAGGTAGCCGAGGCAACGCACGCCATCGACCTTCAGTTCACCACCGACGATGGTGATGGCGGCATGCGCCAGCGGCCGGCCGACACTGCCCGGACGATGCGCGCCGGGGCGGTTGAGGCAGACCACCGACGCGCATTCGGTGAGCCCGTAACCTTCGAACACCGGAAGACCGAGCGCCGCGGCGCGCGCCAGCAAACGCGGACCGACGCGACCGCCGCCGACGGCGAGAAAGCGCAGCGAGGCGGGCAGCTTGTAACCTTGCTCCGCGGCGCTGACCAGCGCCAGCAACAACTGCGGCAGCAAGATCGCGCTTTCGGGTTGGTAGCGATCGAGGCACGCGAGCAGGCGCGCCACGTCCAGCCCGCTGGCGCCGCTGTAGCCGATCTCGGCTAGCGGCGGCACCGCGATCTGCGCGTCGCTGAGCAGCGCCGCGTAGAGGCCCGAGACGTTTTCCAGCAGCGTGGACAGTGGCATCAGGCACAGGTGCCGGCGTGGCGCCAGCGGTCGCGCTGCGTCGACCAACGAACTGGCGACGCTGAGCAGACTGGCCGCATCCAGACACACGCCTTTCGATTGCCCGGTGGTGCCGGAGGTGTAGGTGATGCAGGCGGTGCCTGGCGGCAGCGCGGGACGGTCCGACTGCAGGCGCCAGGCGATCAGGTCGTCGCCGAGTGCAATTGGTTCCGCCGCGGAGGCGCCGATGGGCGCCGTTTCGTGTGCGCCGGTGATGACCGCTTCGGCGCCGCTCGACCGCAGCGCATGGGCAATCTGGCCGGCGCTGAAGAAGGTCGGCAGCGGCACATGCACGCCGCCCAATCGACGGATGGCGAGATCGAGCGCCAGCCACGGTGGGCCGTTGTCCAGGCGACTGGCGACGCGCTCAAGACCATGATCGTCGAGTGTCTGCGCGAGACGCTTGACCCGATCGCAGAGGGTACCGGCGCTGAGCGTGGTGTCGCCGGTCAGGATCAACGGCCGACTGCCGCGCAGACCTTCGGTGAGGGCGGAGAGATCGTTCATCGCGCACCTGAGGCGCAGGCCGCCATCGCCGACATCGAATGCGGGGTTGCGGACGGCACCCGGTTACTGCGGTGCAGGAATGCGTGGCCCGCCGCGATGTCGCCGAACAGCACCTGCGGCTGCGCGTCGTAGTAGCTGCCCCACTCCGATGGATCGCCCTGCAGGCGGTCGCTGCGTGCATCGGCCAGCACCACGGTGGCCAGTCGCAGGCGGTCGAAGGCGTTGCGCAACTGGCGCGTGGCGGCGAACAACACCCAGCGCACGCCGGCGCGGTGCAGCACGTCGGTGATCAGCACGATGACCTCGCGTGCATCCCCCGGGGAGCGCGAGGCGAAGCTGCCCACTTCGACCAGTTCGTGACGCTGCACCGGGCGGCCAAGACGCGAACGCAGACTCGATTCCGCCGGCAAGTCGAGGTACTGCTCGACGAACAGCGCACCTTCCTGCCCGCGTCGCAAGCCGACCGCGGCCTGCAGCGTGCCGTGTCGATCGCGGAAAGCCAGCAGCCGCGGCAGGAAGGCATTGAGCTTCGCGCCGTAGCGCTCGGCATAAACGCTGGCGATGAAGGACTCGACTTCGGCGCGCTCGGGATGCCCGGCGCCGATCAGCGAGGAGGTGTGGAAGCGCGTCGAGGCGCCCGTGGCAATGGCAGGAATCGTCATGGGCCGCATGCTCTGCGAGCCCGATTAAGCCTGTATTAGCCCGTTGTTAGTGGCCTGTTAGGCAAACATCAAGATTTCGTCTGGCCGGAGCTTCGATTGTTGTTGCTGCCGGGTGCGGTTCTTCAGGAGGTACATGCCGCGTGCCACTGGTGGGCGGTGCCTGCGCTCCTGAGGGTCCCCACGACGACCGAAAGGCAACCTCGGCCGTTGTGACAGGCCCCCCCTCGCCATCATCCGCGGGTTGTTGCCGCACAGGACGTCGCCAGCGCCACCGTGCGCGCCGCTTCGAGGGCTTCCGGACCGGGTTCGGCGCGGCGCGCATCGCTGGGAAAGTCGATGCGCGCGACGTAGTTGTCGCCACCCGGATCGCGCACATTGGTCAAACCCTGGAAGCGCATCAGGACGCGGCTCTGCGCATCGTAGCTGACGTCGATGCCGGAAACGACCAGACCGAGCAAGCCGCCCAGCGCCAGCCGGAATACGCGCACCGGGCGATCGCCGATGCGCTCCTCGCCGATCTGACGCACCTTGAAACCCAGATAGTCGAGCCGACTCGGCACCAGGAACTTGAAATGCAGGGTCTCGCCGGCGACCAGCTTGTCCCAGTTGTCGAGCACGAATCGGTCGAAGCCGGCGTCGCCGACAAGGTCGTTCGGCCGCTGCTCCAGCTTCTCGCGCTCGATGTCGGCGGCGCTGGATTTCTGCACGAAGATTTGCGGTGTGGCGCCGCTGGCGTCGAAACCTTCGCGATAGCCCAGGCGCGCGTCGGTCATGTCGAATTCCGGCAGCCACGGCGAATCGAACAGCGGCGCCACCCGCTTGCGGGCAAACGGCGTGCCGTCGGCGCAGCGGTACAACACCAGGCGCTCAGACACATCAGCGCCTTCAAGGGCCACGAAATGCGACTCGCGATAGAGCACGCGACCGTCGTCGGCGTCGACCGCGGTACCGTCGTAGCTCATCCAGGAGCGGGCGGTCTCGGCATGCGCCATGCCGGCACCGAGCGCACCCGCCGCCAGCATGACCCGCCCGATCCGTACTACATTGAACGCTTTCATCTGGCGCATCTCGAATGACTTAAGGCCTGCATTGTTTCGCAATGGACGTGAAGATCGCAAAGTCAGATCGGCAAGCTCAGGGTCCGCCATAGGTCACGACCGACGCCTGGAAATTGAAATAGAACCACCAGCCGCTTTCGCCCTGGTGCAGGTCGCGGTCGTTGCGGGTGGAGCAACTGCCGGCGCCGCCGGGCAGCAGACTGGACAAGGTGACGCTGCCGCCCGGCAGTGCCGGGTCGCTGATGATGATCGAGTTGGCGTCGCTTTCGCGCAGAAATCCACGCAGCAGGCCGTTGCTGAGCGAGGTGGCCGGTGTTGCGTTGAAACTGGCGGCAATCTGCGCGTCGATCAGCGTGATCGGCGTGCCGCCGTTGTCGAACACGAAAGTGCGCGGCACGCTGACGAAGCACGCAGCGCCGGGGCTCGCGATAGCCGGGCTGTACGCAGGCGCGCCGATCGTGCCCGGCAGCGGCGCCAGGCAGGTGCCGGTGGCGAAGCTGGCATAGGTGTAAACCGTGGGTGTCGCCGTCGCCGAGGGCGCGCAACCGCTGGTGGGCGCCGGCGCCAGGCAATCGGCAGCGCCGTTGTCCACACGGGCGATGCCGCCATCCTGGCGCAGCGGCCGGAACCACAGCAGGCTGCTGGCATCGAGGAAACCATCGGCTGGATTGCTGTCGCTGTTGTAGCTGTTCTGGATGCCTGCGTTGAACGACACCGTGGTGGTCGGGATCGGTGTGTCGGTGAAGTCGAAACAGACGGTCGGAAATGGCGCGATGGTGATCGGCAGGAACACGTGCGGATCGCGCAGATCGAGATCGGTGAAGCGCATCACCGTCGCCGGGCTGGCGAACTCGAAGCCGTCGACGCCGTGCCAATCGACGACGTTCTGCGCACAGGTCGGCGTTGCAATCATGGCCAGCAACAGCGAAGCAGCGGTTTTGCGCATCGGGGCGTTCGCCGATTCGGGTCCACCCATTGTAGCCGCCGGCAGCTTCGCTTCCGTGGGTCCAGCCTTGTCTTTGGTAGGTCCAGACTTGTCTGGACGCTTTTCAGGCAATCAGCGAGGAGCGTCCAGACCAGTCTGGACCCACTGGAGCTCAAGCAAGGCGACCAGACTTGTATGGACCCACGAAGGCCGCAACGGCCGACAGCAATCAGCAACTCACGAACCGCTGCCGCCAATGGTGCGGAACGCATGGCGTGGCCCGCGGCCGTCGAGCAGCGGCAACACGTTCTCGCCGGGAATCGGACGCGAGAACCAGAAACCCTGGATCTCGGTGACGCCAAGGTTGCCGAGGAAGCGCGCCTGCGCCTCGTTCTCTACGCCTTCGGCGACCACACTCAGCCTGAGCGTGCGCGCCATGCCGAGTATCGTCTCGATGATCACGCCGGAATCGGCGTCGCCGGGCAGGTCGGCGACGAAGGCCTTGTCGATCTTGAGGATGTCGATCGGCAGCTTGCGCAGATGCGCCAGCGAGGAGTATCCGGTGCCGAAGTCGTCGATTGCCACGCGCAGGCCGAGTCGATGCAGGTCCTCGAGCTGGGCGATGGCGTCGTCGGGGTCGTCCATCAACTGGCTCTCGGTGATTTCCAGTTCCAGCGCGTTGCCGTTGAGGCCCAGCTCGTTGAGCAGGATGGCGATGAACTGGTGCAGCGTGCCCTCCTGCAACTGCCGTTGCGAGACATTCACCGACACCGAAATGTCGGGGTGCCGCTGGCGCCATTCGCGCACCTGCGCCAGCGCCTCGCTGAGTACCCAGCGCCCGACCGGAACCACCAGGCCGGTTTCTTCGAGTACGCCGATGAATTCGTCCGGGCTGACCAGGCCGCGTTCCGGGTGACGCCAGCGCAGCAGCGCTTCGAAACCGGTGATGCGCCCGGCGGCCACGGCGTAACGCGGCTGGTAGACCAGCAGAAACTCGTTGTGCTCGACCGCCTGGCGGATGCGCCGCTCCAGTTCCATGCGTTCGTGGATCGCCTGGTAACGCGCTGGCGAGTAGAAGCGAAACGTGTTGCGCCCGGCCGCCTTGGATTCGTACATCGCCGAGTCCGCCGCATTGACCAGGTGGCGTGCGTCGGCGCCGTGTTCGGGCCAGACGCTGATGCCGATGCTCGGGGTCACGGCGATCGCGCGGCCGCGCACCAGGAAGGGCTCGCTGAACGCGGAGATCAGGAACTGGGCATACCACACTAGGCTTTCCGACGAGCGTTCGCCGATCGGCGCGATGACGAACTCGTCGCTGCCCAGGCGCGCCAGCAGATCGCCGGTCGACAGGCAGGCTTCCAGCCGCAACGCCACTGCTTGCAGCAGTTCGTCGCCGGCGTCGTGCCCCAGTGTTTCGTTGACGTGCTTGAGCCGATCGAGGTCGATCAGCAACACACCCACATTGCCCTCATCGACCTGCAGCGTCGGCAGGATCGCGTCCAGTTGCTGCATGAACGCATTGCGATTGGCGACCCCGGTGAGCGGATCATGGCTGGCCAGTCGTTGCAGCCGATGCTCGTTGCGTCGGCGATCGGTGATGTCCGAGAGCACCGACACGTACAGGCGTTCGTTGTCCGGCACCAGCAGAATGCGCGAAGTGCGCACTGCCAGCAGTCGCTCCTCGCCATTGCGGCGTCGTTGCCACAGCTCGCCCGTCCAATGGCCGTTGCTCTCCAGCGCCTTGCGCGCGCTGCGGTAGTGCTCGGGATCGTGGCGATCCGAATTCAGCAGCGCGGCCGACTGGCCGGCAATTTCGTCGGCATCGAAGCCGGTCATGCTCTCGAACGCGGGATTGACGGTGACGAATTCGTGGTTGGCGTTGGTGACCGCAACCGCTTCCTGCATCGACTCGATCACTTCTTCGGCGATGCGACTGACGCGTTGCGCCTTGCGCACTTCGCTGGTGTCGCGAAAGGTACCCGCGAGGCGCAGCGGGCGGCCGTCCGCCGTGCGCTCGACGATGCCGCCGCGGACCAGGATCCAGCGCGTGCGCTCGCCGTCGACCAGGCGCACTTCGACATCGACCTGGCGCTCCTGTCCGGACAGGTGCCGGGCCAGTGCGCCCTCGAACTTGCCACTGTCGTCGCGATGCAGTCGTTGGCGTACTTCGCCGGCACTGAGCGTGCGTTCGATCACCTGGCCGCTGGCGCGGTCGATTGCCGATCGGTAGATGCGATCGGCGCTGATGTCGTAATCCCAGTAACCGTCGCTCGATGCACCCAATGCCAGATTGAGGCGCTCATCGCGCTGCTTCAGCGCCGACTGCGCCGCCGCCAGCTCGCGCACGCGGTTTCGGTAACGCAGGATCACCAGCGCGGCGAACGCCAGGATCAAGGCGTCGAGCGACCAATGCGGTACCGCCGCGGACCACTCGTTCTGCGCTGCGCATGCCACGCCCGGCAGACAACCGAATGCAACCGCACCCACGCGCCAGCGGCGCGCCCACCAGAGGGAGGGCGGTTGCACGCTCATTTGCGGTGGCACCGGATTTCATGCATGTGAAGGACGATAACATTCGGCAACGACGTTGGACTGTGACCGGGTTGGGCCATATGGCTGGTAACGGCAATCGGCAACCGCACGGGCCGCGCCTGCGATCGATCGGAAAAACGCGTTCGTCGAGCAACACGGGTCGCGCAAGCGATCGGCAATCACGCAATGCATGCCCCAGCGCGCGCCGGTGGCGCTAAAGTAGGCGGCCATGAAGTGCATCGGGAGGGATGCGATGGAACAACCACGACGGGTCGAGCACCAGTTGACCGACAAGGGTTACGTGCCGGTGTACACCACCAACGTGGTGGAGCAGCCGTGGGCCGACTACAGCGCCGTCGAGCATGCGACCTGGGCGACCCTGTTCGAGCGCCAGATGGCGCTGCTGCCCGGCCGCGCCTGCGACGAGTTCTTCGATGGGCTGGCGCGCCTGCGCATGAACGCGCAGGCGATTCCGCGCTTCACCGAGCTGAATCCGATCCTGAAGGAGGCCACCGGTTGGGAGCTGATCGCGGTCGAGGGGCTGCTGCCGGAACTGGCCTTCTTCGAGCATCTCGCCAACCGCCGCTTCCCGGTGACCTGGTGGATCCGCACGCCGGAGCAGATCGATTACATCAGCGAACCGGATCTGTTTCACGATTTGTTCGGCCACGTGCCGCTGTTGCTGCTGCCGGTGTTCGCCGACTACATGCAGGCCTATGGCGAAGGTGGTCTGAAGGCCGCGCGTTATGGCAACGAGCCGCTCACCGAGTTGACGCGTTTGTACTGGTATACCGTCGAATTCGGACTGATGAACACGCCGCAGGGCTTGCGCATCTACGGCTCCGGCATCGTGTCCAGCAAGGGCGAGAGCCTGTACAGCCTGGAAAGCGCCGCGCCCAACCGCATCGGTTTCGACCTGACCCGGGTCATGCGTACGCGCTACCGCATCGACACTTACCAGAAGACCTATTTCGCCATCGACAGTTTCGAGCAACTGTTCCGCGCCACGGTCGACCCGGACTTCGGCCCGATCTATTACGACCTCAAGGGTTGCAGCGCGTTTCCCGCGGGCGCCGTGCTCGAGGGCGACCGTGTGTATCAGCGCGGCAGCGGCGAGGGCTGGCCGGCAGACGGCGACGTTTGAAGGCGCGCGCCTGCGTGCAGCGAACGTTGTGCAAGCGGGCTGGTCCCGCAAGCTCGCCTGGCAGAAGCTCGCGGCACAAGGTCGCTCTCGCCGGCGTCGCGGTCCTGGCCCTGCTTGCGTTCGCGCCGTGGGCGTTCGCTCAGGACACATTGCTCGATCAGCTTGATCAGGCGGGCGCGGACTCGGGTGCCATCGAGTCGAACTGTGCCGCCGCGCCGCCGCCGGAGTCGCTGGTCGAAGCGTCGCTGCAATACTTGCCAAGCCTTGGGCAGTTGCTGGCCTGGCGCACCTTTGCGGTCGCCGGTGGACGTTGCGTGCTGCTCGACTGGCCCGAGCGACGCGCGTTGAGTGGCCGCCAGGCGCTCGGTCTGCAGCGCCTGCTCGACCAGCATCAGGCTGCTGCGGCGAAGGTGCCGGCGCAAGCCTTGCGCAGCGCGGATGTCGCGCCGCTGGCGGCGCGCACCCGACGGCCAGCCTGGCATCCACCGCCGACGATAGTTGCCGGCGCTGACCGGCCGAGCCTGCCCTTCTGCCCACGCACGGCGGAGCGTACGCAGCAGGTCCCGCTCGAACTGCCCGAGCGCGTTGCGCCGCTGCTGCTGCGCGTGCGACCGCATCGCTGCGTCCCCGGCTCGCGTCCGGCATCCGGCAGTGGCGTGCTGCTGGCGCCCGATCTCGCCCTGACCGCCGCGCACGTGATCCTTACCGGCGATGGTCGGGTGTGCGACCGTTACCGTGTGATCCCCGGCGGTCGCCGTTACAGCGAGCCACCGGCAGCGCCGTTTGGACTGGCGTTCGTGTCGCGCGCCTACCTGAGCGAACGCGGTGGCTGGAACCTCGCGGCTGCCGGCGCGCCAGCGCTGAACGACGACTTTGTCGCGCGTACTGCGCACGACCATGCCTGGCTCAGACTGGATCAGTCGATATCGCTGCCGGACGACACCCTGTGGCCGCGATTACGCTTCGTCGGTGGCCTGCGCGCGACGCCGGGCCTGCGCCTGTTGCGCGCCGGTTATGCCGCAATTGGGCCGTCCGGTCGCATCGCACCGGGTGCGGCGGTCAATACGCTCGGCGAAATCGCCTGTCCACGCGAGCCGGGCGAGGCCTACTGGCGCTTTGCGCTGTGGATGGGGCCGGGCGCCAGTGGCGGGCCGATCTGGCGCTGGCCGGATCGTGGCCAGTTGTTCGAGCTGTTGTCGATTGCCGTGCGCATGGAAACCCACGGCGAGCACCAGTACGAAACGCTCGGACCGCGTTTCGACGCCGACGACTATTGGCGTTTGTTGCGCGTGTTGCAGCAACGCTGAAGACTGACCGGCGTCAGCGATCCAAATCGGTGTCCGTCTCGTCGTACTGCCAATCGGCATTCGCCCCTGGCGCATGCGGATGCTGGCGGTAGATGCGCTTCTGCAGCAGCGCCAGGGCCTGGCGTTGGCGCTGCCAGATGTAGGCAACAAAGGCCAGGCGCACGAGCACCACAAGGAACGCCGCCCAAACCAATGCCGATCCGCCGAATGGCGCCAGCAGCACGCCCAGCACCAGCGCCAGCGCGTAGACGTCGAGGGCGTCGTCGGAATCGAGCAGCAGATCGCGCGAGCCGACCGTGGCGCCCTTGGCGTACTGGATCCCGAGCAGCCCTCGGCCGATGCGCCAGGCGCCGATGAACAGCATGCACAACGGCATGAAGAAGTTGGCAAACACGTTATCCCAGGTTGCCAAGCCGAACTGGTTGAGGGTCAACCAGACCAACGGCAGACCGATCAGCGTGCAGGCACTGGAAATCGCCAGCGTCATCAGCAGCGGCGGGCGCAACGGACGCGCCGGACGCGTCGAGCGGCCGCTTTCGACACGACTGCCGACGATCACGACTTCGGCGGCGCGGTGGGCGCGCGAATGGCTGTAGAACAACCAACGCGGTGCCAGCAGCTGGCGCAGGATGTCGACCAACACGGTCAGGGCGGCGCCGAAAACCACGAAAGCCAGCAATCCCGATCCGCTCCAGCGCCACATGTACCAGCACCAGAGCAGGAACAAGAAGGTGCGCAGGATCGCGAAAAAGCGCATGCGCAAACGCTTGATGCTGCGCGACATGCCGTAATTCAGCGCGCGCGCGCCGTCGCGGTCGAGGGTTTCCAGCTCGTCGTCGCGAATTGGCACCGGCTCGCGGCGAAACAGGTCGAAGACAAATTCCAGGATCATCGGTGGCTGTGGTTGGCTGTCGAAGATTGCGCGCGGGCCCGGACCCAGCACAATACACGGTGTTGCCGCATCAGGAGACTAGCCGGAGAGTGGGATGCTGGGCCAGCGCAGCCCATGACCCGTTGCGGGGCGGGCATTGCGTTGACCGCCCATACCGCCTACGCGATGATCGCGTCGAGCGGACGGTCGCGATGTGGAGAACAGGGTGCAGGCAGCGATATTCGATGGTCGGCGGCTGGTGATGTTTCTGTCGGCCGACGTGGTCGGTTCGACCGCGTTCAAGGCGAGCACCGTCGGGGTCGGCGGCCAGGCGTTGTGGCTGGAGGCTTTCGAGACGCTGTTCCGCGAGTTGCCGCTGATCTTCATCGGCAAGTTGGCCGAGTACTTCTTCGACGAGGACGACGTGCCGCAGGGCGGCGTCTGGAAAGTGATGGGCGACGAGGTGGTGTTTGCCGTGCTGCCGCAGAACCTGCGCCACGCGCATCGGGTCGCCGCGGCTTTTTGCGACGCTGTCGCCAGCTACGATGAACGCATCGCCAGTCGCTGGCCGCTGCGCATCCGCGGCTGTTGCTGGGGCGCGGAAATGGGTCAGCGCAATCGCGCCATCGAAATACCGGAAATGCTCGGCGGATCGGAGGATCGGCCCTACCTCGACTTCCTCGGGCCCGACATCGACATCGGATTCCGGCTGAGCGGCCATTCCAGACCCGGCGAGTTGATCCTCTCGCCCAATCTCGCCGAGGCTTTCGCAGCGCTGGAGGATCAGCGTGGTCTGCGTTACCACTTCGTCGGCGAGGCGCCGTTGAAGGGCGTTTGCGGCGGCCAGCCGTTCCCGCTGGTGCTGATTTCGCTGGAGGGTATCGGTACGCCTACCGCTGAGGCGACCGCCGCCAGCGCATTGGCAGAACGCCTCGCGCAGACGCGGGCGCGCATGCGCGAACATCCAGGCGTCGAACCGGCGCCACCGGTTTTCAGCAACGATTGACTTGGGCAGCACCGCTGCTTTGTGTCAAAGTGACACCCTCGGCTGAGGTCACGGCATTGGCCAGGGCAATGCAACGCGGCCGGCGCGCGCCGGGAAGGATTGGATAGCATGCAGATCACGCATACCCAGGATGGCAATGTCCATGTCGTGAGTGTCGAGGGTCGCATCGACTCCAGCACCGCGGTTGAACTGGAGCGCGCCTGCGACCAGCACCTCGTGGCTGGCGCCAACCGCCTGCTGATCGATCTGGCGCATGTGGACTACGTCAGCTCTGCTGGTCTGCGCGTGTTTCTGGTCGTCGGCAAGAAAGCGCAACGAGCAGGTGGCCGGCTGGCGCTGTGCTGCCTGACCCCCATGGTCAGGGAGATTCTGGCCATCGCCGGATTCGACCGCATCCTGACCATCGCCGGCACTCGCGGCGAGGGTCTTGCCAAGTTGATCTAGCGCATTCTCACACCGGTGAGAGAAATACGGACTAGTGTGGTTTGCCATTAATTCGTTTAATCATTTCCGCGCCTTTTGACCCGAATGCGTCGTTGTTCGTCGTCGCCATAGCCCTGCTATGACTCCTCCTCTCGCCTAGCCTCGGGCCAAAATGCATCGGAAATTTCTTCAGCCAATTAATGGCAAACCACACTAGCGACAGCGCCCCAGCAGCACACTGAGATCGGCTTGTGGGTGCTCCAGGCGCCACTCGCCGAGCGCTGCCGCTGAACTGGCGATGATCTCCGCTGGCAGTGTGCCGTAGTTGAGCACCAGCAAGCTGTTCCAGCCGCGGGCGACGACCTTGCGGATCAACTGGTCGTGCACGGCCGTGCGCTGTCCGCCCGGCGGGAACGCCGATGCGACCGGCATCTGCTGGTAATAAAGCTCGTCGCGAAACGTGTCGTAGAGGTCGCTGCCGGTGCCCCATGGCGGATCGCCGAAAATCAGATCGGGCACGTCCGCGGAGATCGGCCAGCGGTCGAAGTAGTCGCTCTCGATCAGTTCGACCGCGACCCCATGATCGCGTGCGTTCTCGGCTGCCAGCGACAATGCCGCTGGATCGACGTCGAGGCCGCTGACGATCCACTCCGGCTCGGCGAGCTTGACCGTGATCGCCAGTGTGCCGGCGCCGACACCGAACTCGAGTATCCGTGGCGCCCGCCCGAGCTCGCGCTGCAGGCGCCGCCCCTGGTCGAGCACGGCATCGGTCAGGTACTCGGTTTCGGCATCGGTGATGAAGGCGCGGCGGTCGATCCGGAATCGCCGTCCCGCGAACACGATAAACCCTGCGACATAGGCCGCTGGCTCGCCCGCGGCGACCCGCGCGCGCATGGCGCCCAGCCTCTGCCCATCGCCGTTCGCAGCCAGTCGCAGCAGCGACTCGCTCGCGGCATCGAGCGCCTTCATGCGGTCGGCGGCAGGATGCGCAAGGCCATCACGGTGATGTCGTCGGCCTGCGCGTGGCCTTCGGCGAATCTGAAGACGCTCTGCATGCTGGCGTCAACCCAGGCCGCAGCGTTGGCGTCGGCGGCGATTGCCGTCAGTTCACGCTCGAGGCGGTCTTCGCCATAGAAGGATTCGTCGGCTGCGATGGCGTCGGTGACACCATCGGTATAGAGGAACAGGATGTCGCCCGGGTACAACTGCAGCGTGTGGCGATCGTATTCCGCCCCGCTCATGATGCCGAGGGCGATGCCGCCGGAGAACGCCATCATCTTCGGCGTCTCGCCGGCGCGCTTCAGGAATGGGTGGTTGTGCCCGCCATCCGAATACACCAGTTCGCCGGTACGCACGTTGAGGATGCCGAGGAACAGCGTGACGAACTGGCACATCGCATTCTGCGGAATCAGCAGTTCGTTGGTCTGCCGCAGGATTTCGTCCGGCCGGCCGATCAAGTCGACGGTTGCGCGGGCGCGCATCACCGAAATCACCACGGTCATGAACAGCGCCGCCGGCATGCCCTTGTCGGAGACATCGCCGAGCACGAAACACAAGTGGTCGTCGTCGAGGTAGAAATAGTCGTAGAGGTCGCCGCCGGCTTCCTTGGTCGGCTTGACCGCGGCATGCAGATCCAGACGCAAGCGACCGTCGTCGCGGACCTGCTCGGCGAATCGGCTCGGCAACATGCTGAGCTGGATGTCTCCGGCGATGCGCAGCTCGTTGTGCAGGCGCTCCTTGGTCGCGGTGGTCTCGGTCAGCTCGCGCAGGTAATCGTTGAGGCGCTTCTCCATGGCGATGAAGGAACGCGCCAACTGGGCGATTTCGTCGCGACTCTGCTTCTGCATGGCGCCGATCTTCTGCCGCAGCGGCAGGTCGTGCACCGGCTGGAAGTCGGTCGCCGCGAGTTCCTGGGTGTAATCGGCGAGCTGGGTGATCTTCAGCGATACCCGGCTGCCGACCAGGAAACTGATCACGAACATCACCAGGAAGCTGACCAGGCCGATCAGGATCGAATTGCGCAACGACTCGTCGAGCCTGGCGTACAGCGCTTCGATGGCGATGTCGGCGCCGGCGATGTAGCGCGTGCCATTTGCAGTGGTGAACGGATGGAACAGATAGTAGACGTGAGCGAACTGGTCCTTGACCTCGCCGTAGCGTAGTTCGCCGGTCTGCCAGGCCTCGGTCATCTCCGGTTCTTCGTAGACGTCCCAGTACTTGGCGTAACTGCTGTCGGCCATTTCCTCCGGCGTGGCGTTGTTTGCCGTGGAATGAAACTTGCCGTCGATGCCGAGGTGGTAGGTGTACAGGTAGATCAGCCCGACGTCCTTGCAATATGCCGACAGCTGCGGAACCAGCTGCTCGAACTCCTGCGGGTCGAAGGTGTCCGGATTGCCGGCGCGATCGAGGTATCCGGGCGGCAGCATGTCCGGCAGTGCGCGGGCGGCCGCGGCCAGCTTCTGCTCGATTCCGGAGATGGTCGCGCGTTTGCTCTCCAGATAGTGATTGGTCGCAAACAGCGCCGTGACCATGATGTTGAACACGGTCAAGCCGAGGATGATCTTGAAGCGCAGTCCGAAACGGATGCGCTCCTGGGCCAGGTTGCGGGCATTGGCGTCGGAGGCGCTCATGGTGTCAGACGGTCGCCTTGTTGTCTTTGAGGTCGCAGATCACCAATTGGCCCTGATAGCGGGTACAAAGCAGCCCGGCCAGTTCATCGGCGATCTGTTCCGATGAACGCTCGGGAAACTGGTCGGAGTAGGCCTGTCCGACCTCGAGTGCCTCGGCTGGCAGTGAACCTAGCACTTCGCGGCGTTCGGTGGGCGTCCATGGCACCGGGACATCGCGCACCGGGTCGAGGGACCAGCCGGTCGGGGCATTGCCCGAGGCCGGAATGAACACCACTTGCAGCGCTGCGCAGGGAAACAGCTTCAGCGCCTGCGGCCAGCTTGGTCCGTGCGGCCTGCCGACCGCCACCCCGAGCAGGAAATCGCGCACCGCTTCGCTGCGCACCATGCGTTCGAGCTCGCCGATCCCGCTGTCGCTGTGGCGGCAACGGCCGATCACCAGATACCAGCCGGTCGCTGCCTCGCGCCAGCCATAGAACTCCTCCGGGGCGATCACCCCCAGTCGCCGAAACGACAGACGCGCCGGACCGAGCGAGCCCGGCAGCGGCTGCTCCATGTGGGCGCGATAACTTGAGGCGAGCTCGCCGTCGTCGGGCAGCGGGTCCGACTGAAAGAATCGTCGGCGCGTCTGGTAGCTTTCGTCGGCGAGCAGACTGGTCATGGTCAACAGCGTACCACCGAGGTCGTTCAATTCGCGGATTCGACCTTCCGGCAACTGCTGCACGTAGCGGCCATACGCGGCTTCCCGGGCAGCGCTGGTCAGCAGCGCCAACTCGCGGCGAGCGATGCGCGTGATCAGCTCGGCAGCGCCGACGCCGATCAGCAGCAGCGCCAGCATCAGCACGGCGAGGCGCCGTTGCAGCGCGGCAATGGCATCGCGCAGCGAGCTGTCGCGCTCGGTCACCGCGATCACGGCCCGTAGCGCCCCCTCGGCGTCGGTGATCGGCGCGTAGCCGATCGACAGATCTGCGGGCGCCTCCGCAGCCTCCACCAGGGTCCACGCCAGTTGCCCGGCGTTGAGCTTCGCGGTCAGCTCCGCGATGGGTGCCGGGGCTGGCGGAATCGACGCATCATGCAGCAGCGGTCGTTCACGCCAGCCTTCGTCTGCCGGCTCGAACCAACTGACGCTCAGCCCGCCGAGTCGGGCGCCGTAACGTTCGAGCGCGGCGCTGGGGTCGCCAGCGGACTGCGTCGAGATCACATCCCAGAAGCCGGCAATGCTGGCGGCCACGCCCTGCGAGCGTTCCTGCAGGCCCCAGCGGATCTCGTTGCGCTCGACGTAGTAACCGAGCAGGCTGTTCGCCAGGCCGAGGCCCGCGAACAGCGGCAGAATCGCCAGGTAATAGCGCAGCCGGAGGCTCATGCGGATGCCGCCGGCTTGCCGGCGTAATCGACGCCGAGCAGTGGCATTCGAAAAAACCCGGCCAGCAATGCCGGGCACTCGTTGATCACGGTGAAGAACTTGCCGCGCGGCAATGACAGCGCGACATAACCGGCGGGTCCGGCCTTGATGGCAAACGGTGCCGCCTTCCCGGTGAGCAGGATGGTGGTCCCGACCACATGCTGCATGACCGCGCCACCAATGCCGACGGCGTCGCCTTCGACGCGCACGTAGAGACGGTTGATGACCCCGCCGGCCTCGCAGATCACCGCATCCGGCTTGAAGCGATGCACGGTCATGGCCGTGGCGATGGTCAGCAATTCCTCGGAACGCAGCAGATCGAAGGGCTTCACCGCCTTCAGCGCCAGCAACCGTTCGGCCAGGGTCATCATGACGCCACCGCCGGCGGCAGTTCGCTGGCCTGCAGGAGCACCGCGCCCAGCCATTCGAGCTGCTGACCCGCTGCCAGCACGATCTCCGCCGAGTCCTGCACGACCAGCGCGTGGCGGCTGCCGTCGACATCGATGCGAGCCAAGGTCAGCGGTTCGCGACAGCGGATTGCGACTCCACCGGTGGCGGGGTTCCAGCAGGCCATTGCGGTAACCGTCGGCATGGTCATGTACAGGCTGGCGAGCGCGGAGCCGACATTCTGGCGTGCCAGCAAGGCTGCGGCCAGTCGCTGCAGGCGCACATGTTGCAGTTGCGCGGCAACAGCCTCGCCGTCGGCAGGCGCCAGATGCCACAGCAAGCCGACGTTGCCGTCGCCGTACCAGCCGACGTCGTCGCGATTCTTCGCTGGCGTCATTCCCGGCGTCGGGTGTCCGACGCCGTACTCAAGCAGTTCCGTCACCGCATGTTGCAGCGCGACCTGTTCGCGCCCGCTGTTGAGTGCCTGCTGGTAGGTTTGCGACTGCCGCGCTCGCGCTGCCAGGCGCGTCGACAGGGCGTTCAGGCTCTGCGCCAACTGACCGATCTCGTCCCCGCTTTCGTGGGCCACGCGAGTTCCGTGATAACCCGCCGCGATGCGCAGCGCCGAGTCCTTGATGTCGCGCAGCGGGCGCGTCATGCCCTGCGAAACCCGGTAGGACACCGAACCTGCCAGCACCAGCAAGGTGGCGCCGACGAACAGCACGGCGAACAGCGCGAAGCGGGTCTTGTTGCGGATCACGCCGATGTCGACGTCGGCGCCGGCCAGCGCGACGACGCGACCGGCGCTGTCGTAGATCGGTGCCGCCGACACCTTGATCAGCCCCCATTCCTCCCATTCGCGAATGTCGGACACGAAGGCCTGTCCGGTGAGCTGTGCCAGGCGAACGTCGGCGATCGACTCCACGGGTACCTCGTCGAGCGTGCCGGGCGGGGAGTGATCGTCGCCCTCCGAGCCATCCAGGAAATAGCGGATCTGGTTGTCGCCGAGGTAGACCTCGGTGTAGAGGAAGGTCAACCCGGCGAGCGCCCCGGTCTTGATGTAATGCGGGCGGTAGCGCGCGTACCACGGATCGCGCTCGCTGAAAAAGCCGGGTGCGAAGTCCTCGGCGATTTCGCCGCTGTCGAGGTCGATGCGCAACAACGAATCGGCGGCGGCGTACAAGGTGTCGCCGGCGAACGCCAGACCCTGGATTTCGTAGGTGGACGGTTGCAGCGGTATCCGGCGCACGACCTTGCCGGTTGCGTCAAACAACACCACGGCGGAATCGCCGCTGGCGACGCCAACGTATCGTGCCGGCAACGGCGCCCAATTCAGCAGGGAAACGTCCTCGTCCAGGGTCAGCAGCGGCAGACCGGTCTCAACGGCACTCAACTCGCGGCCGCGCCGCGCGATGAGCACGCCATCGACATACAACAGTTCGTCGATCGGTTGCGCCAGCGGCAGCGCGACCGGCAGCAACGTCGTCTGGTCGAGCGATGCGTACAGCGACAGCCCGTCGCCGGACAACAGCGCCACGCGCTGCTGCGGCGCATCGTAGGCAATCGAGCGCAGTGGCGACGCCTGCGGCGCCGCCAGCTCCAGCGCTCCGCCATCGGCCGGATCGATCGTCACCAGCCCGCCGTGGGTGCTGTCGAAACCCCACAGCTGGCCGTCGGGTCCGGAGGTCAGCGCGCGGATCTGGCGCGGACGTTGATAGCTGGCGTGGCCATCGCCATCGGTGAATTCGCCGGCGCCGACGCTGAGCGCGGTCAGCTTCTGGTCGAAGCCATGCAGGATGATGTCGTAAGTGGCGTAGTAGACGATCGCACCCCAGACTGCCGTTGCCACACTCAGCACCACGGTCAGCGTCAACAGGATCAAGGTCTGGAACTTGAGCGTCAGTTTCATGAGACCGCCGAAATGGTCTTGAACTGATACAGGCTGATGCCCATCGCCGGGAAAATCTCGATGGCACGCATCACCACTGCGCCGGGCAGCACCAGCGTGCGACAGCCTTTCGAAACAGCACGCTCCTGGCGACGCGTGTCGCCCATCAAGACGCGCTGGCCGAAGGTCGCGCCTGCCGTGGCCGTCCAGTTACCCTTGCTGCGGTGCACCTCGACGCTGCCTTCGGTGATGATGAAGAGTTCTTCCGTGGGTGCGTCTTCGTCGTACACGACCTCGCCCGGCGCCCAAATGCGATCGCTCGCGTGGCTTGCCAGATAGTCCAGTGCCAGGATGCGTGCGTCGCTGAAAAACTCGGCGCGCACCAGCGCTGCGACGCGATCGACCGGGTGCGCCTCGAGCGCGAAATCGACTTCGGTTTCGACGAAACGCGGCAGCAGGGCGATCAGCCACTCGTGGATCTGGCCTGGCTCGGAACGGTCGACGCGCGCGCGCAACAGCTCGAAGCCGCCCGCCAGATCGCGCTCGCGGAAAGCGATGAAGCCGGCCGAAGCTTCCAGCGCGATGTTGCTGCTGGTGGCCTGCCGCAGCACTTGCTCGATGCTCATGGTGGCGCTCTGCGAGCCCTGCAGGCCGGTGGACGGCACCGTCGCCTCGATCAGGTCGCAAATGCGCTGGAACAGGTTGCGCGAACAGCTCTGCTGGATGGTCTCGATGGCGTTGGCACGGTCGCGCGGATTGGCGAACGCCAACGAAGCGCGGATCAGGTCGAAATCCGGCAGGCGCCCGGTCAGGCTGAGGATCTCCAGCACGAATTCCAGGCCTTCGGCCGCGGCATCGCGATAGAAACGCGTCAGTACCGTTTCGCCGACGCCGACGCTGCGATCGGCGAGCAGCGCGCGATTGGCCGCCACCGCCTCCTGGGCTCGGCGCAGCTCATCTTCGATCAGTTCATCGGTGATCAGCAGCAACTGCGGCATCGCCAGCCGGCTCAGCGCACGCACCGCGACCGAGCGCGAGTGGAACGGCGCCGAGACGTTGCGCAGCAGATGGATGACTGCCGGAATCGCCTTCAGCCCCATGCCACTGATGATGGCCTCCAGGCGCCGGCTCTCGCCCGACGAGAAATGTTCGGCGGCCCACAGCAAGGGCGCGATGGCCGCCGTGTCGCCGATCTTCTCGACGATCGCGAGGATCAGCATGCGGTCGTCGGACGAACCCTCGCGGACCAGCGGCAGCACCGACGGCAGCAAGGTCAGCGTGTTCGGCGACGCCAGCTTGCGCAGCGACCGCAGCGCCTCGGTGCGCAGCTCGGCATCATCGCCGGTCAGGAATGGCAACAGTTCGGTGGCGTGCGGCGGATGCGGGCAGTCGCCGATGGCACGGATTGCGTAGCGCTTCGATTCCTGGTCGCCGTGCAGCAACCCGCGAACCTCATCGACCGCCAGCAGGACCTCGCCGAGGCGACCGCCATTCCAGCGCGCGACCGCGATGGCGGC
This sequence comes from uncultured Rhodanobacteraceae bacterium, assembly GCA_937928755.1. Classification (GTDB taxonomy): domain Bacteria; phylum Pseudomonadota; class Gammaproteobacteria; order Xanthomonadales; family SZUA-5; genus JADKFD01. The sequence continues at coordinate 23,801 of CALEZI010000061.1, forward strand.
CAGGTGCGACGGGTGCTCGGAACGCCGCCAGGCCTGGAGGCGGCGCACCGGAAAGGCGCCGCTCGAAGTGAACTCGTCGAGCACATCGGGTTCAGCCGGACCCTGGTCGCTTTCCAGCCACAGCAGGGTCTCGGCCAGCGCATCGGTGTCGCCCTGCTGCAGCAGCCCGGAGATCTCGAAACGCAACTGATCGGCTTCAACGGAATTGGCGGTGGACAGGAAGTTCAGCAACGCGGCGCGCGCGGCCGAGTCCTGCAGGCGCCACAACAGCTCGACCGCCAGCAGTTGTTGCTCGCGCGAACCGGCGAAGGCGGTGTTGCGCAGCAGCGTGGCATCCGCGGGCGTCAACTGCTTGCGCCAGGCCGCCTCCGGGTTGGCGAAATCCAGCCAGTCGCTGCGCAGGTTGACGGCCAATGCGCGCACATAGTTCTGGCGGATGAAGGCGGCGATGACGAGCGCCAGGCAGGCGACCAGCAGGCCGGTCAACGCCAGGTTGTCGGGGTCGATGTGGGTGGCCGAGTAGTACAGCAACAGGCCGGTGCTGGCGCTGGCGGCGGGTTCCGCCATCGCCTCGATGAAGGTGCGCAACTGCCGCTTCACGCCAGACGGCAAGGCGTTGTACAGCAAGTTGACATTGTTGAATTCAATCGCGACGAACAGGCTCTGGTAGGCATAGAAGGCCACCAGCGCCGCACCGAAACCCTGGTGCAGGTAAAAGAACACGAAGGCGCCGAGATAGGCCATCGGCACCACCAGCGCGGTACTGCCGACACCGATGCGGCCGACGATGCGGTTGAAGAAGAACAGATTGATGATCAGGGTCAGCGCGCCGGCGAGCGCATACAGGCCGCCGAGCAGGGAAGCCAGTTCGTCGGCATTGCGGCCTTCGGCAAACACGCCGAGGGTGAGGAACTCGAGCCCGCTGGTCAGCGAGACCATCACGAAACACATGACGGCCACCGCCAACGCGAATGGCGAGGCCTTGAAGGTGGCGAAAATGAAGCGCAGCAAGCCCGGGAGCGATAGCGCCTCGTCGGACTGGGCGTCGTCGGTTGCGATCGGCTTGAAGCGTCGCAACAGGACCAGGAAGACCGGGAAGGTCACGATCGCCACGACTGCCCACACCAGGAACAGCTTGGACGCCGGCACCAGGCCGGAAAGAGCGGTCACCAGCCCGCCACCGAGCATCGAACCCGCCGAACTGCCGGCGGCGATCAGACCGTACAGTCGCTTGCCGTCGAGGATGCTGAAATAGTCGTCGGTGAAATTCCAGAACAACGAATACAGCGCGATGAACCACAGGCCGGCGTAGAACTTGATCGCGAACAGGAACCACGGCGCGTCGCCCACGTAATCGCCGCCAAAACCAACGGCGATGCCGCCGATCGCAAGTATCGTCAGGGTCGCGCGGAACAGCGCACGGGTGCCGAGTTTGGCGATCAGCAGCGAATAGATCGGTGCATAGACCGCCATCACCAGCGGCATGAAGATGAACACCAGCGGCAGCATCTCGATGCCGAGGCCGGCGAGGAACAAGGAGTCGGCAGCCACCATGCCGATCGCGATGCCGGCCTGCAACATGCCCGCGAGCAGCGCGAACCACAGCACCTTGTTGCCCTCATCGGGCAACACCTGGAACAGACGGCGAAACTGGGTCAGCATCCGCGGGCCGCGCTAGCGCGTCGCGCGGGTCGCTGGGCGTCGCACCAGCAAGACGTGACTGACATGAGTGTGAGCCTCGCTGCGGTAGCCGGGATGCGCCGCCTCCAACCATTCGCAGCGTCGCGAGTGCACCAGTTCGAAACCGGCGGCCAGCAGCAGCGCTTCGGCCGCTTGCGGTTCCAGGAAGCGGTAGAAATAAGAGCTTTGATAGAGGAAGGCATCCTTGCTCAATGCGTGCATGTCGTGCCCGGCGACGCCATCGTCGAATCCGGGGATGTTGCAGAGCAGCAGGCCGCCAGGCTTGAGGATGTGGTAGAGCTCGGCCAGCACCGCATCAGCATTCGGCAGGGTCTCGAACACGTCGAGCAGGCAGATGCCATCGAATTGGCTGCCGGCGTAGCCGGTCGCCGTCAGGTCGGCAACGCGACAACGCACGCGCGCGCGCACGGCGTCGGGAAGCTTGTCCAGCGCGTGCGACGAGGCGTCGACCGCATGCACCTCGTCTGCCGCGCAATCGAGCAGGAACGGCAGGTTTCGGCCTTCCCCGGCACCGGCATCGAGCAGTCGCGACGGCGCCGACAGCGCGGCGCGGAACGCCGCGGTGAACTCGCCGAGGAAGGGCAGCACGTCGCTGCCCCAGACCAGATCGCGCGTCGAGGCGTAGAGGTCGTCCCAGGCGTGCTTGTTGGCATCGGCCAGCCGATCGACGTCGACATCCGGCGCGAGATCGCTGGTTGGAATCAGATGTTCGCTCATCTCGTCGCGCAGGCAATGGCGGCTGGCCATCGAGGCACCATAGCCGCCGGCATTGAGAAAACACAGCAGCTGACCTTCATCGAGCGGTGGCAACTCAATGTTTTCCGCCCACAGATCGAGCGCCTCGTTGATGTTGCCCGCGATAGTAACCTGCTGCGGGGTCCCTGGGTTACGCTGAACCGGCGCCGCGATCAACGGCAGGCGATAGAAAACCGGCTCAGGGTGCACGTTGAAGCCGGCGTTGACGCCGACGAACACGCGCCCGCCCTTGGACTCGACCTGGGTCACTTCGGTCAACAATGCGCCGGCGTCCTTGACCAGAAAATCTCCGGGCTCGATGGTCAGTTGCAGCTTGCGAGCGGCAAAATGGCGCCGCACCAGGGCTGCCCAGGCGCCGAGGTCGAGCTCGTCGTCTTCGGCCACCAGCGGGATTCCCAGGCCACCGCCAAGATTCAACGAGGTGATCCCGGGCGCCGCGTCGAGGAATTCGCCGATGCGGGCGTAAGCCGCATCGAGCGCCGGCAATTGTGCGGTCAGGAAGCCACAACCGGCATGACAATGCAGGCCGGTCAATGTCAGCCCCAGGTGACCGGCGAGTTCCAGGGCTTCGCCGAAGCGGTCCTGATAGACGCCGAACTTGCTGGGTTTGGTGCCGGCGTAGGTGACCAGTTCGTTGTAGCCGTAGCCGCTCGCGGGATTGATTCGCAGCCCGATCTGGCGGCCCGGCGACGCCTGCGCGAGCCGCTTGAGCGCGCTCAGCGAGTCGGCATTGACCCACAGTTCCGGCCAACCGGCCAGCGCGGCATAGTCCGCCCGGCTCAGGCAGCCGGCGGTGAACGACATCTGCGACAGCGCGTAGCCGCAGGCCAGCCCATGGCGCACTTCTCCAGGCGAGCAGACATCGAGCCCGACGCCGAGGCCACGCAGGTGCGCCAGCAGCGGCGCATGGCGATTGGACTTCATCGCATACAACAGTCGCGTCGGTGCGCCCGTCTCGGCCAGCGCCGTACGCAGTCGCGCCACGTTCTGACTGACGCGGGCCGCGCAATAGACATATGCAGGCGTGCCGGTCTCGCGCGCCAGTTCGGCGGCGCGCCGGCCGCCCAGCCACAGGTCCCCTGCGGCGTCGTAATGGCGATCTGCCCGTTCCCACCATTCCGCCGTGTTCGAATGGGTGACGACGACATCGGTTGGCGAAACGTTTGCCATGTGCGGGTGATGGGTGCTCGTTGTGGGTTGCGTCACCGCAGAATATCGGTGGCGAGTACGCTCCGGGGACATCTCCCGCCGCTGCAGCATAGGAAATCTGTTGCCCGGAAAACCACCAAGTGGTGTCGGAAGGCGCTGCCACCGGCGCAACGATGCAATAAATTGTGCCGTCCGAGGCGGACGTCTGCACGTCCATTGACGCGGCCTTGACGAAGCGCCGATTTCCTCAGCCCTTCACCCGCATCGCCTGTCGGTAAAGTTCCTGCCAATGGTGCAGGCAGTTCTCGCGCACCGGATGGATGCGCCCCGGTACATAAGCGCCGCTGGCGAACGCGCGCTGCAGGCGCACGCAGATCTCGAAATCCTCCTGCTGGGTGACCTCGGACAGATCCTGGTCCTGGGCGATCCGCGTCGCCTCGCGCTCGGCGATGCCGGGTGCGTAATAATGCTCGGCCTCGACGCGACAATGGTCTGTGCCGACCGGGCGAACCCGGTTGATCTGCAGCCCGCCGGGCATCACGTCGAGCATCGTGTTCGGCCACAGGTAGAAGTAGCGCACCTCGCCTTCGCCATAGAAGCTGACGCTGTCCTCCAGCGGACTGCGCTGCATCGAATGCCAGCGTCCGCACTCGGTGACATAGCTCTTGTAGTCGATCAGCGCGTTCAGCGCCGGATGCACATGCGGGACGTGATAGCCCTCGAGAAAGTTCTCGACGTAAACCTTCCAGTTGCAGTGCACATCGTAGTTCACGCGGCTGTGCAGTCGCTGGCTGTCGAGATCGTGGCCGGCGAGGCGATCGTCGATGCCTTCGATGAACTCGGCGAAAGGCGGCGCCACAGGGTCGAGCGCCACGAATACCAGCCCATGCCACTGCGCGACCTGCGCTGACGGCAGACGCACCTCGGACAGCGCCATGCCCTTGATCATGTCCAGTTCCGGGCCGCTCTTCAGGCAGCCACGAAGGTCGTAGGTCCAGCCGTGATAGCGACAGCGCAACTGCTTCAGGTCGCACCCGTCTTCGGTCGCCAGCGGTCCGCCGCGATGGCGACAGATGTTGCTCAGCGCGCGCAGCGCACCGGCTTCGTCGCGCAGCAGCAGCATCGGCCGGCCGGCGATGTCGACGACCCGATAGTCACCGGGTGCCGGCAACTGCGATGCGTGCGCGACGTATTGCCAGCTGCCGGCGAACACCGCATCGGCTTCGATCCGAAGAATGTCCGGGTCAGTGAACACCGACCCGGGCAGCCCGAATGCCTGATCGAGCGGTTGCGGATCGCGCCAGTCGGTTGCAGTCGCGGAAACCATGGAAATCCGGATTGGCGGTGAACGGCCGACTAGGCTAGCAGCATGGAGCTGGCACTTCAGCTTTGGCCTGTTACCATCGGCTACGCTTGCTCGGGGCCAGAACGCAGACGTCGCCGACGGATGCGGGTCTTACCACGCGAGTCGGCATATCGAACAATGGCGCCGGAGCAGCCGCAGCCAGACATGCATGAGAGTACCGCCCTATGAGTGATACGGCCTTCCGATGAGCGAATCGGCGTCCCAACTGGGCAAGGTCGACGTTTCCGGCGCCGCGACCGCGAACGGGCGCTGGCTGCGCTACGGCGTGCGCGTGCCGCTGCTGTTGTGGCACATCGTGGTCCACCTGCCGTTGACGCTGGTGCTGGTCAGCCCTCTCGGCGAACGCGTGCAGATCGGTGGCGAGCACTTGCGCCATCGCGCGGTGCGTTGGTGGTCGCATGGCCTGATGCGCATCTTCGGCTTTCGCGTGGTGCGCGTCGGCGATCCGCACGACGGCTCGGCGCTGCTGGTCGCCAACCACCTGTCGTGGCTGGACATCGAACTGATCCACAGCCAGCGTGCGGTCGAATTCGTCGCCAAGGCCGAGATCGCCCGCTGGCCGCTGGTCGGCTGGCTGGCGCGTCGCGCCGGTACCATCTACCACCGTCGCGGCAGCACCGAGTCGCTGGCCAGCGTCGCCCAGATGATGGTCGAGCGGCTGCGCGCTGGCGCTCAAGTGGGCGTGTTCCCGGAAGGCGGCACCACCGACGGCAGTCGTGTCCGGGTGTTTCACGCCCGCATTTTTCAGACCGCAGTGGAAGCCGGTGTTCCGGTGCAGCCGGTGGCCTTGCGCTATCTGCGCGATGGCCGGCCGAATCCTGCGGTGCCGTTCCTCGACGGCGAGAACTTCCTGGTCAATTTCCTGCGCCTGCTCGGTGAGCCGGCGATGGTCGCCGAGGTGCATTTCCTGGCACCGTTGACACCCAACGGCGAGGGTCGTCGGCGCCTCGCCGAGAGCGCGCGCAGCAGCATCCAGGGCGCACTGGGGCATGTCGAATGACGCCTCCTCGTGAAGCTCATCCGGTCCACGGGCACACGATCTTCCGCCGTCGGGGACCTCTGGCGAATGCCCATGTGCAATCGCTGCTGGCCTCCAGCGGGCTGCGGCGTGCAGCGGCGCGCCTGCGTTTTCCCGGTCTGCACGAGGCCAGCAGCGAACAGATCCTCGATTGCGGCGATGGCGTGCGCCTGCAGGGTTTCCATTCGGTACAGAGCGCGCTGCCGCAGTCGCGCGGGCTGGTGATACTGCTGCACGGCTGGGAGGGCAGCGTGCAGTCGAGCTACCTGCTGGTCAGCGCCGGGCGCTTGCTGGCGGCCGGATTCGACGTGTTCCGGCTGCATTTCCGCGATCACGGCGACACCCATCATTTGAATGAAGGCCTGTTTCATTCCTGCCGCATCGACGAAGTGGTCGGCGCGGTGCGCGCGGTACAGCAACGCTACCGGCCGCGCAAACTGTTGCTCGCCGGATTTTCGCTGGGCGGCAATTTCGCGCTGCGCATCGCGCTGCGCGCACCGACCGCCGGCATCGACTTGAGTTACGCCTTCGCCGTGTGCCCGCCCCTCGATCCGGGCGCCAGCCTGACGCAGATCGAGATCGCACCGTGGATGTACGAGCGCTATTTCATCAGCAAGTGGGTCGATTCGCTGAAACGCAAGCAGGCGCTGTTTCCGCATTTGTACGATTTCAGCAGCTGGCTGAGGAAGCCTACGCTGCGCGATCTGACCGCGCGCATGGTCGAGGGCTACACCGACTACGGCAGACTCGAAAAATACCTCGACGGTTATTCGATCGCCGGCGATCGTCTGGCCGGACTGAGCATCCCGGCGACCATCGTCACCTCGAGCGACGATCCGGTGATCCCGATCGGCGATTACCACGGTCTGGGCGTGCCGGCGCATACCGAAATGATCCTCACCGATCACGGCGGCCATTGCGGCTTCATCGAGGACTGGCGGCTGAAGAGCTGGATCGAGGATCTGCTGGTCGAGCGATTGCGTCGCGCGGCGGCCTGAGCGGCGATTGTTGGTTGTGGAAGCGGGTTGTGATGCAGCCGAAGCTCGAAGTAGCGCCAGGCTGATGCACTCGTGGGTCCAGACTTGTCTGGACGCTTCCGGCCAGCCCGGAGCACCAGCGTCCAGACAAGTCTGGACCCACCAAAGGCCCGCTGCGCGCCAGCCTTTCCCGCGCTCCACTCTCGCTGGCAACAACCAACAACCAACAACCCGACTGTTCGCGCCCTTACAATCCGTCGACCCCGACGGAACCCGCCGATGCCCACCATCACGCGACTGCCGATCCTGCCGCTGCGGCGCCTGCGCGCCGAACCCAACCAGCTTATCCTGCATTTCCGCGGTGGCCGACTGGTGCGCAAGGGCGCCGGCATCGCCTACTGGTTTTCGCCGCTGTCGGCAGCGATCGCGATGCTGCCGATCGAGGATTGTCAGAGTACCTTCGTGCTCAATGAGCATTCGGCCGACTTCCAGCCGATCAAGGTACAGGCGACCATCACCTACCGCATCGCCGACGCCGAGAAAGCCGCCGGGCGCTTCAACTTCTCATTGTCGATCGAACATGGCGCCTGGCTGGAGCAGCCGCTCGATCGCCTCGCCAGTGTGCTCGCGCAGCGCGCGCTGCCGGTGGTGCGCAAGCTGGTGTCGGCGCAGAAGCTCGAAGAGGTGTTGCGACATGGCTCCGAGCAGGTGCGCGAGGCGGTGGCGCGTGCGCTCACCACCGATCCGGAAATCGTGGCGATGGGCCTGCAGTTGGTGAATCTGGTGATCGACCAGATCGTGCCCAGCGCCGATCTGGAAAAGGCACTCGGCACGCCGATGCGCGAGGCGGTGCAGGCGCGTGCCGACGAGGCGCAGTTCCAGCGTCGCGCGCAGGCGGTCGAGAAAGAACGCGCGATCAAGGAGAACGAGCTCGCCACCGAGCTGGAACTGGAGCGTAGGCAACAGGAACTGATCCGCAAGCGCGGCGAGAATGCGCTGCTGCAGGTGCAGCAGGAAGCCGCCAGCCAGCACACCGAAGTCGAGGGCGCCATCGAGCGCGCGCGCCTGCAGACCGAAGCCGCGGCGCTGCAGACCCAGATCAACGCCAGGGCACAGGCCGCAGCGCAAACCCTGCTGGCCGAGCAGCAGGCAGCGGCGATGCAGCGCCAGCACGAGATCTGGGCGCAGACCCCGCCTGCCGCCGCCACCGCGATGGCCCTCGGGCAGCTCGCCGGCAAACTGCAGTCGATCGGCCACCTCAACGTCACCCCCGACCTGATCGGCCAGAGCCTGACGCAGTTCTTGCGCGATCGGACGGCGCCGGAGTAACTGCGCTGGAAGCTTTTTTGTCCGCAAAGAACGCAAAGGACGCAAAGGAAAGCGGTCATGGCAGTACAGCTAAGTTTCGGCGTGGCAACGCAGAGTGTTGTCTGTAAGTCGTCCTGTCCTTCCAATCCGTCCTTTCGCTTTCTTTGCGTCCTTTGCGGACAAAATGCTCTTCGCCACCGGGCGATGGAACGTTGACCACCGCCCTTCCCCGCATTGTCCTGGTGACCCGGCGCACGCCGCTGGAGTCGTTGCTGGAGCGTTTCGGCACGCGTGGGCAGGTGGAGTTCTACCTGCGTTCGCGTGGGCAGGACCTGGGCTGGGCGCAGGGGGTGCACGACAAGCTGCATGCGGCACTCGGCGAGGTGCAGCAGGCGATTCCGTCGTACCAGCGACGTGTGCGCATCGACCGCGACGATCTCGACCGTTTTCTGTTTGCCCCGGACGACCTGGTGGTCATCGTCGGCCAGGACGGTCTGGTGCCGAACGTCGCCAAGTATCTGCGTGGGCAACTGGTGATCGGCATCAATCCCGATCCCGGCGAATACGACGGTGTGCTCTGCCGCCATCCGGCGACCTTGGCGATGCCGCTGCTGCTGTTCGCCTGCCTGCCGCAGTCGAAGGAGCACGCGTTCAGCATCGAAGAACGCAGCATGGCGCTGGCGCAGCGTGAGGATGGCCAGCAACTGCGTTCGCTCAACGAGATCTTCGTCGGCCACGGCAGTCACCAGTCGGCGCGCTACCGGATCACCTTCGGCGCGCTCAAGGAGCGCCATTCCTCGTCTGGCGTGATCGTCGCCACCGGCACCGGCTGTACCGGCTGGGCGCGTTCGATTGCCGAGCAGCGTCGCCTCGATCATCCGTTGCCGGTCGCCGCCGATGCGCGCCTGGCTTGGTTCGTGCGCGAGCCGTTCCCGAGCGTGGTCACCGGGACCAGCGTCAACTTCGGCTTCGTCGACGGCGACACGCGCCTGCTGCTGGAATCGGAAATGGACGACGGCGGGGTGATCTTCGCCGACGGCATCGAGTCCGATCGCCTGCAGTTCCTCACCGGCCAACGCTGCGAGATCGGCATTGCGCCGGAGCGGCTGCGGCTGGTGGTGTGAGCGGCTGGCGCTAGTGTAGAGCTTCGTGCCAGCGCAGAGCCTGGTGCCAACGCCGCGTTTTCTCGGCAAGCGCCATCCCCGCGTACGCCGGGCTGGTCGAGGGCAACCGGATCAGCTCGATGCGCGGCGGCCCCGGCAACCCGAATCGCCGGTACAGATTGGCCGCAGCGGCGCCGTTGCAGCAGACGCGCCTGATCCGCGGGTGGGCATCCAGCAGCTCACCGATGGAGTTCGCCCGCGCCTGCGTGATCTCGATGTCGCTGTCGAGGCTGCCGCGCCGGCGGCATTCGGCCAGCACGTCCCACAGCGCAATCCCGGCATCCAGTAATGCGGCAATGCGATCCGCGTAGCTCGATGCGGGATCGATGCCGCAGTGCGCAGCAAGGATCGGCCAGAACGCGTTGCGCGGATGCGCGTAGTACTGCTGCGCCAGCAACGACGCGCGCCCGGGCATGCTGCCGAGCAGCAGCAGGCGCGCGTCGTCGCGCAGCAGCGGCGCAAAGCTGCGCGCCACGGCATCAACCGGCGGCGACATGCGCGAGCCGACCGAGCGCAATCAGCGCCTGTTCGATGCGCGCTTCCCAGTGCACCGCGCAGCTCAGGCGCACGCAATCGCGATGCGCCCCGCTTGCGGAAAACAGCGGCCCCGGCACAATGCCGATGCCGGCCTCGCTGGCGCGTTCGAACAAGCACTGCGCGTCGAAGCCGGTCGGCAGCTTGACCCACAGCACCAGGCCGCCGCGCGGTTGCGACACACAGGTGCCCGGCGGCCAATGGCGGGCGATGACGCCGCGGAAGCGCGCGACGTTGGCGGCCAGCTCGCCGCGCAGGCGCCGCAGCGGACGTTCGAGGTTGGCGCCGCTCAGCAGTTCCGTGGTGACGTGTTGCGACAGGGTCGACGCCGCGATCGAGGTAAACGCCTTGGCGCGCGCGATTGCGTCGTGCCAGCGTGGCGTCACCGCCCAACCGATGCGCAGGCCCGGGCCGATGATCTTCGACGCCGAGCCGCACAGGATCACGTTGTCCGCTTCGTCGCAGGCCATCAGCGGCGTCGGTCGGCTGCCGTCGAACGCCAACTCGCCGTAGACGTCATCCTCGATGATCGGCACGCCGCGCTCGGCGCAGGCGCGCGCCAGCGTGCGTCGCGCAAGTTCCGGCATCAATGCGCCGCTCGGGTTGGAAAAGCTCGGAATCAGCACCGCCGCGCGGATCGGTTGCGTCGCCAGCGCCTTGAGTGCGCACTCCAGATCCGGGCCGTCGTCGCAGCACACCGGGATCTCGACGACCTTCAATCCGCGCGCCGCGATCGCCTGCAGCAGACCGTAATAGGTCGGGCTCTCGACCAGCACCGCGTCGCCCGGCTGGGTAAGCACCTGCAACGCCAGGGTGATCGCTTCCAGCGCACCCGCCGTGATCACCACGTCGTCGGCTTCGACATCGACGCCGGCGAGAATCAGTCGCCGTGCAATCGTCTGGCGCAGCGCCGGCAAGCCGGCCGATTGCACGTAGCCGTACAAGCGCTCCGGAGATCGCCGCAACAGTTCACGCGACAGCGCCGCAACGCGCGCGGTCGGCAGCAGCGCCGGCGACGGGATCGCCACGTGCAGCGGCACCAGATCGTCGCGCGCGAACAGGTTGAGCATCTGTTCCAGCAAGCTCGGCGACGGCGGTCGAGGTTTCGGCGCCGCCCGCTGGCGCGGGCGCGCGATGCCGGGCAGTTGCGCCGTGCGCACGTAATAGCCGCTCTGCGGCCGCGCAACGATCACGCCCTGGGCCTCGAGCTGCTGATAGGCCTGGACCACGGTGCCGATGCTGACGCCGACCTGGCGGCTCATCACCCGTACCGACGGCACCCGCTCGCCATCGCCCAGCGCGCCGGCGTGGATGCTCTCGCGCAGGCGCGCGGCAATCGCTTCGTAAAGGGGTTCGCTGGACATGAGAGCGGAGTGGGTTCCGGGTGTTGGGTTGGTAGAGCAAGAGCGGTGTTGGCTGCGGGTGTCGGCAAGTGCGGCTTCGCTGTTTCCGACACCCACACCAACAAGCAACACCTGCTCCTCCCTGAACGCTTCAAACTGTACCAGAGAATTCTCTTGGTGACTGCATCTGTACCGATACAGTCCCGCACGACTAGCCTGCAATCATGAACAGAAAAGCGCTGCTGCCGATTGTCGCCGCCTTCGCCACCATTTACCTGGTGTGGGGCACCACCTACCTTGGGCTGGCGGTGCTGTTGCGCACGCTGCCGCCGTTCGCCAGCGGCGCGATCCGCTTCGCGCTGGCGGCTTCGATCATGTACCTGCTGCTACGCCTGCGCGGCGCGCGCCCGCTGGCCGATGTGCCGTGGAAGCACGCGATCGTCGCCGGCATCCTGCTGTCGGGGTTCGGCAACGGTTTCGTGATCTGGGGTCAGCAGACCGTGCCGTCGGGCATCGCCGCGCTGCTGGTCGCTGCGCTGCCGCTGTGGATCCTGCTGTTCGACAGCGTGGGATTCGCCAGGCGTCGGCCCGGCTTCAAGGATCTGGTCGGCAGCGTGATTGGCCTCGGTGGCGTGATCCTGATCGTGTCGCAGACGCGCAGCTTCGATGGCAGCGGCGCGCTGCTGCCGACGCTGTCGATCCTGTTCGCCACCTTTGCCTGGTCGATCGGCACGCTGGTGCAGCGCGCCGCAGTCAAACCCGGTCAGGTCGGCGCCTTCGCCTGCGCGCAGATGGCCGCTGGTGCGCTGTGCCAGGCACTCTGCGCAGCGGTCGCCGGCGAATGGCCGCAGGTCGAACTGACCGACTTCACCGCGACCACCGTGTGGACGCTGCTGTACATGGCCGTGTTCGGCAGCGTGATCGCCTTCAGCGCCTATCTGTGGCTGGTCACCAAGGTGTCGACACCCGCTGTGGCGACCTACTCGCTGGTCAATCCGGTGGTGGCGATGGCGCTCGGCGCGTGGGTCCTCGGCGAGCAGATCTCGACGGCGGCGATTGCCGCCAGCGTACTGGTGCTGATTGGCGTGGCGCTGGTGCTGTGGCCCGGACGCGGGGTGCGCAGCGACGTGCGCAAGCCGGAGGCGACGCCGGTTGCGCCGGATGCCGATGGCGAGCTGGCGCTGGGGCGCTGTCGCTAGGGAAGCGGTGATGGCTGTTGTTTGTGCAGGTGTAGGTGTTGGTGTTGGTGCGCTCCTGGTGGGTCCAGACTTGTCTGGACGCCTTACCCAAAGTCGGTGTCTTCGCCAACACCAACCAGGGACCAGCACCGCCTCTACGACACCAACACCGCTTGCGCTCGTCAAGCCCACCCAAACGCCTGACCGGCCCATCACTTCTCCTCGACCGGCGCCGGTGCGAAACTCGCGTGAACCCGACTCCCAGGTGCACGCATGTCGCCACGTCTGCTCATCGTCCCGATCGGCCTGCTGCTGGCCGCGTGCGCCACGACCCCATCGGCTGAGTTCGAGTCTGCGCCGCCGCCGACCAAGGCCCCCGGCGCAGTTCCGATCGGCGAGTTCCTCGCCAGTGTCTACACCTATCCGACCGGCCGCTTCGATGCGCGTTGGTGGGAGGCCGCGCGGGCGCAGGACACCAAGATGACGTCGGCCCTGCCTGCCGGCGATTTCAGCCACGACAAGAGCGCCAAGGCGCTCAACCCGAACGCGTTCACGCCGCTCGGACCGCAGCCGATCCAGGATGGCGTCGACCGCAATACCGGTCGCATCAACGACATCGTGGTGTCGCCGCAGCCGCTGATCGCCGGCGATCCCAATTCCTACCGTGCATTTGCGGCGAGCGACGGCGGCGGGGTCTGGCGCACGAGCAACTGCTGCTCGGCGCAGACCACCTGGGAGCCGGTCACCGACGATCCCGACATCGAATCGATCGCCATCGGCGATCTGGAAATCGACCCCAACAACCCCGACGTGATCTACGCCGGTACCGGCGATTTGCGCTTCGGCACCTGGGCCTTCGGCTCGGCCGGCGTGCTCAAGAGCGTCGACGGAGGCGACACCTGGGACGTCATCGGGCGCGATGTGTTCGTGCCCAATTACCCGGCCTCGCTGTCGGCGTTCTCGCAGTACCAGGCGGTCGGCAAGGTGGTGGTCGACCCGAACAACTCGCAGAAGCTGGCGGTGGGCACCAAGACCGGTCTGTATTTTTCCTACAACGCGGGCGCTTCATGGACCGGTCCGTGCCTGACCAATCCCTTCGGGCCGACCAGCAGCAATCCGCACCGCCAGGACATCACCGGGCTGCTGGCGCTCGACTTCGCCGGCAGCACCACGCTGATCGCTGCGGTCGGCACGCGCGGTTCGGCGACACCGGTGCAACCCGATCTCGACTTCAACGGCGCCAATGGCATCTACCGCGCGTCGATGCCGGCAGCCGGATGCCCGACCGGCTGGCAACTGATTTCGCGTCCCGACAACGGCTGGCCGGCGAATACCGGCGCCGGCGTCGGCTTCGGGCCGATCGGTCGCATCGAGATCGCCGCGGCGCCGCAGAACCCGAACATCCTCTACGCCAAGGCGATCGACCCACAGAGCTTCGCCATCATCGGCCTGTGGCGCAGCAGCGACGCCGGCAACACCTGGTTGCCGCGCGCCACGCCGACGAACTTCTCCGGCTGCGAGCCGGGTACGCAGAACTGGTACAACGCCGGCATCACGGTATCCCCGACCAATGTCGACGACGTGGTGCTGAGCGCCTGGTGGCTGTACCGCTCGACCGACGGCGCGGCAACCTTCAGCAATCAGTTGTGCAGCAACAACGATGCGATCGTGCATATCGACCAGCACGCGCGCGCCTTTGTCGGCGGCGATCCGAATCGCCTGCTGATCGGCAACGACGGCGGTGTTTACTACAGTGCCAACGCGACGGCGCCCAGGCCCACCTTCACGCCGCTCAACGACAGCATCAACGCCGTCGAGTTCTACTCGGGCGACATCATCGCCAACTTCGCGACTGCAAATCCGCGCGTGGTCATCGGCGGCGCGCAGGACAACGGCACTTCGGTGCTGATCCAGTTCGGCGACCAGGCGCAGCCGGATGTCTGGCAACACGCCTTCGGCGGCGACGGCATAACGACCCGCATCGAGCCCGTATTCGGCCAGCGCGTCTGGATGTCCAGCCAGCGCGGCAACATCGTCGTCAGCGTCAACGGTGCCAACGCGCCCGAGTTCGATGCCAACGGCGCGTGGGGGCCGCGCGAGACCAGCGGCGACCGCAAGAGTTTCCTGATGCCGTTCGATCTCTACAAATACGGCGACACGGCGGTCGCCGACAGCGGCTGCGCCGGCAGCAGTGGTTGCAATCACCTGATCGCCGGCACCTACCGGGTGTGGGAGAGCGTCAATGGCGCCAGCGGTGCGACCGCCGCGTCGCGCTGGGTCGCGATCAGCCCGGACCTGACCAAAAACAACCTGGTGGTCGGCAGCGACAACCGCTCGGTGATCCAGGCGCTGCGCTTCGCGGTGTCGACCCGGCGCGTGGCCATGGCCGGCACGCTCGACGGCAATGTCTGGTTCGGCTTTGGCCTCGGCACCGGTGCGGCGAGCTGGGTCAACGTGACCGGCAACAATGCGGTGTTGCCAAATCGCTCGATCCTGGGCGTCGCCACCGATCCGCTCACGCCGACCATCGGTTACGCGGCGGTCGCCGGCTTCGGCGCCAACACGCCAGCCACACCGGGGCATGTCTACCAGGTGCGTTGCAACGCCGACTGCAGCAGTTTCAGTTGGCGCGATGTCAGCGGCAACCTGCCCGACGTACCGGCCAATGTGGTGATGGTCAACCCGTGGATTCCGCGCCAGGTGTTCGTCGGCACCGATTGGGGCTTGTATTACACCGACGATGTCGAAGCGCCGCAGCCGGTGTGGCGACGCTTCGCCAGCCTGCCGCGGGCGATGGTCTGGGACATGTCGATCGATCGCGGCTTCACCACGCTCGCGGTGTTCACCCGTTCGCGCGGCGCCTGGGTGTGGCCGTTGCCGCGCCAGCTGACGCCGGCCGGTCCGCAGGACGAACCGTCCCTGAGTCGATATGCGTTGCCGACACCCAACCCGCCAAACGCCAACTGCCCGTCCGGCTTCTTCACGGCGATTGTCGACGACGGCCCCGGCGCCGAGCTGACTGCGGGCGCCTTCGGCATGGAAGTGTTGCTCGACGATCCGGGTACCCGCGTGCTCGCCGGTGGCCTCAACTTCGGTGGTCTGATCGACGCCGGACAGGTCGGTTTCGCGGCCTTCAACATTGCCAATGCCGCCAATGAGAACCAACGCCTGAATCTCAGTCTCACCGGCAGTCCATCGAGCAGCAGCAGCGCCAGCCTGCCGGTACGTATCCGCATCGCGCGGCGCACGGCGACCAGCAGCGACACGGTCTTCGATTCGACCCAGACCATCTCGCTGGCCGCGCCCTTCGTCACTGCCCTGGATTTGCCGCCGGCCTTTTACGAAGCGACCGTTGCGCCCATCAGCGGCGCCGCCGGCGGCGATCCCGAAGGCCAGTTCTACTTCTCGCTGACCACCAGTTTCATCGACCGCCCCGGTGGCGGTTTCCAGGGTGGCGCAGTGGTCGGCGGTTACCATGCGCGGCACCCGTTCGGCGGCGTCAGCGGCTTCGCCGGCTTCTGCCTGGCGACGCCGCACAGCACCAGCATCCGCGTGCTGTCGCAACCGAGTTACGGGCCGAGCGGGGCGAAGGACTTGCGCCTGCGCATCCAGGATGCGCAGCAGCGCGACATCGTGGTGGTGCCGGGAGGGTAAATTGCGCCAGGGGACGCGCTCTTGTGGGTCCAGACTTGTCTGGACGCTTCTCAGGTTCAACTCGAAGAGCGTCCAGATGAATCTGGACCCACAACAGCAAGAGATCTACAGCCACGTCGCTCTTGTGGGTCCAGACTTGTCTGGACGCTTCTCAGGTTAAAGGCGCAGAGCGTCCAGATGAATCTGGACCCACAACAGCTGAGGATCGGATCTGCGGCTGCCGCGCTGTTGTGGGTCCAGACTTGTCTGGACGCTTCTCAGGTTCAAGGCGCAGAGCGTCCAGATGCACCTGGACCCACAACCGCAACCGCGGAACCTTCGCCTGCGCCGAAGGATCGGCTACACCACCGCCCGCTCGCACTCCATTTTCGACAAGGTCATGATGTGCACCTCGTCCGGGCCGTCGGCGATGCGCAGCGAGCGCGCGCCGGCATAGGCCTGCGGCAGGAAGCTGTCCTGGCAGACGCCGGCGCCGCCGTGGATCTGGATGGCGCGGTCGATCACCTGGCAGGCCATGCGTGGAACCACCACCTTGATCATCGCGACCCGGTCGCGCGCGCCGCGGGTGCCGAGCTTGTCCAGCGCTTGCGCGGTCGACAGCGTCAGCAGGCGCGCCTGCTCGATTTCGCAGCGGCTGAGCGCGATCGCCTCCTGCGCCATGCCGTGGCGCGCGATCGGATGGCCGAACACGATGCGCGACTTGGCGCGCGCGACCATCGCTTCGAGCGCGCGTTCGGCCAGCCCGATCAGGCGCATGCAGTGATGCACGCGGCCGGGGCCGAGGCGACCCTGGGCGATCTCGAAACCCTTGCCTTCGCCGTAGATCAGGTTGCCGAGTGGCACATGCACGTCGTCGAAGGACATCTCGGCGTGGCCCAATGGTGCATCGTCGTAGCCGAACACCTGCAGCGGACGCACGATGTTCACGCCGGGCGCATCGCGCGGCACGATCACCATCGATTGCCGCGAGTAGGGTTTGGCCTCGGGGTTGGTCTCGCCCATCACGATGTAGAACTTGCAGCGTGGATCGATGGCGCCGGTGGTCCACCATTTCTTGCCGCTGATGCGGTACTGGTCGCCTTCGCGCACGATGCGGCAGCGGATGTTGGTGGCATCCGAGGACGCCACGTCGGGCTCGGTCATCGCGAAACCAGAGCGGATTTCGCCAGCCAGCAGCGGTTCCAGCCATTGGCGCTTCTGGAACTCGTTGCCGTACATGTGCAGCACTTCCATGTTGCCGGTGTCCGGCGCCGAGCAGTTGAACACCTCCGAAGCGATCAGCGAACGGCCCATGATCTCGGCCAAACGCGCGTAATCGAGGTTGCTCAGCCCCGCGCCATGGCGGCTGTCGGGCAGAAACAGGTTCCACAGTCCGGCAGCACGCGCCTTGCGCTTCATTTCTTCCATCACCGGCGGAATGACCCAGCGCTGGCCGGGCTCGGCCACGGCAGCGTGGTAATCGCGTTCGCCCGGCAGCACCACTTCGCGCATGAAAACGAGCAGGCGTTCGCGGATTTCCTGGGCACGGGCTGACAAATCGAACATGGTGGCGATCCTTCTTGATGCAGATGTCCGAGGCTAAGCCCGAACGGGTGGAGAGCGCGAGTGAAAGAGGTTGCCGGCTGGAACCGAAAGGCGATTTGTCCGCAAAGGACGCAAAGGGCGCAAAGGAAGGCAAAGCCATGCATGGGCACGCCGCACGCCAGCGCGCCAAGGATGGTGAGCTGGCCAGCGAACTCCGATAAAGATGCACTTCTTTGCGTTCTTTGCGTCCTTTGCGGACAAGAAATGTTCTCTTGAGGTTGCGCGCTATCCTCGACGTCATCGCCCAGGGGGACGAGATGACGCAACCGAACGCACGCGAGCGCCTGGAGCGCTTTGCGCAGAGTTTTCGCAGCGGCGATATCGACGCTGCGCTGACGCAGATCGACGAGATGGTCGCGGACTTTCCCGACCAGGCGGCCTTGCACTGGCATCGCGCGCGCGTGCTCCGGGCGCTCGAGCGCGACGACGATGCGTTGGCGGCGGTCAAGCGCGTGATCGAGTTGAAACCGGACTATGCGCCCGCCTGGTTTCTGCGCGCGGAACTGGCCGCCGTTGATGCCAGCGGCAACTATCCGGAATCCGACCTGCGCCGCGCGCTGGCGCTGGATCCGACACTGGCGCGCGCGCATCTGCTGCTGGCGCGTCAGCTTGGCGATGGCGAGCGGCGTGGCGAAGCCGAAAACGAACTCGCGCGTGCGCTGGAACTCGATCCGAACCTGCACGAGGCCTACGCGCTGCGCGCCGACTGGCACAAGCGTGCGGCGTTGGCCAGTTTCGGCGACGCCGCAGCGGACGATGCGGACAGCATCGTCAGCTTTTCCGGCCAGCGCTATTCGCGTAGCGCGCTGGAGGCCGCACGCGCCGACTACGAGCGTGCGCTGGCGCTGAAGAACGATCGCCGCGTGCGCCTGCGTCTGGCCAACGTGCTGCACGATCTGGGTGCCCATGAGGAGGCGCTGGCGGCATTTGACGCGGTGCTGGCGGTTACGCCGACCGACGATCCCGGTCGCGCACTGATCGAAGACATGCGGGCGCGCTCTCTCGACGGTGGCCGCGGCGAACGCGAGCAAATGGCGCAGGTTCTGGAGCGGGCGCTGGCCGAAGTCGACGGCGCCGAGAAGGCAACGCTCGGTCATGACCTCGCAGCATCGATGATCAACAGTGCGGCCGCCGGCATACGCAGCGGCATGAGCCTGGAACAAGCGATGGCGGAGTTCGTCTCCGATCATCCCGATGACATGCTGGCGATCGACATCGCCTGGAAGATCCACGCGCTCGCGCACGAGCCTGAGCCCGACTACGCCCCCAGCGAACTCGCCAGCTATCCCAGATTCATGCGCGAGTTTGCGACCAGCGCGGCGACCGCACTGGGCGCCCAGGGTTTTCGCGTGGTTGGCGACTTCGAGCCGCTGCACCTGGCCGAGCAATTGGGGCGGCCGACGCTGGTGCGCATTTACGCCGCCAACGACGGCATCACCTGCGGCGCCAGCTATCGCGTGGAACCAAAGTGGCCGGGATGGATCGCCTTCCTGTTATTGAAGCTGATGGGCAAATGGCAGCGACCGGCGGTGATCGAGCTGGAGACGGCCTTCGACGATGGCGGCTTCCTGATCACCAACAATGCCGGCGCGACCAGCCCGTTCGCCTATCGTGGAAGGGTCGATTTGACCGCGCTGGCGCCCGATGCCTCACCCGGCCTGGTGCATGCGCGCCACCGCGAACGCATCGAGCGCTACCGCCGCGATCATCCATACGCCACCGCCGAGCGCGTCGACACCACCGAACGCATCCTGGCCATGCAGGCACGCATCACGGCGGCGAAGTCCGAGTACCGACGTTCGATCGGCTACATCGAGGAGAACGAACTGCGCCAGTTGCTCGGTGCGCAGTACGATCGCCTGGCGCCGCGCGTGCGCGGCAAGCTCGGGCAGATCGTGCTGGCCAGCAATCCAGGGTAGATCCTCCGTTCGCCGTCAAGCAGTTTTCGGCGTTGGTTGAGGTATCCATG
>CALEZI010000062.1 GCA_937928755.1 uncultured Rhodanobacteraceae bacterium
AGCGTCCAGACAAGTCTGGACCCACAAAGGTGGGAGCGTCCAGACAAGTCTGGACTCACAGAAGTGGCACCCTACGCCATCGCTCCAACGCGTTCCGGCCCGCACTCGCAGGCATCGTCGAGCACCGGCGGCAGCAGCTTGTACATCACCGGCGTGACCAGGCGGGCAAGGATGGTCGACGAGATCAGACCGCCGATGATCACCCAGGCCATCGGCGAGTACATGCCGACCTGCTGCACGGCCAGTGGCAGCAGGCCGCCGATCGCGGTCGCTGACGTCAGCAGGATCGGCAGGAAGCGCACTTCACCGGCGCGTTCGACGGCTTCGTCGATGGACAGGCCTTCCTGGCGCAACTGGTTGGTGAAGTCGACCAGCAGGATCGAGTTCTTGATCTCGATGCCGACCAGCGCGATGAAGCCGATCATCGCGGTGAACGACAGGCTGTAGCCGGACAGGAACAGCGCGACGAGGCCGCCGAGTACACCGAGCGGAATCACCGTGGCGACGATCAGCGTCGAGCGGAAGCTGCCGAATTCCAGGACCAGCACGGCAAGGATGCCGAACACCGCCAACAGCGCCGCGGCGCCCAGGCCGTCGAAACTTTCGGCGCGGCTTTCGACTTCGCCGGCCGCCTGGAAGCGGTAACCGCGCGGCCAGTCCATCGACTCCAGCCGCGCGATGACTTCCTGGGTGACCTTGCCGGTATTGAAGCCGGTCTGCGTGTAGCCGCTGACGATCACCGTGCGCTCGCGGTTGTAGCGCTGGATCTGCGGCGGCGAGCGGTCGAACTCGAGTTTGGCCAGTTGCGCTGCGGGCAACAGCTCGCCGGACAGTGACGGCACGCGGACCATGTCGAGCTGCTCCAGCGTCGGACGGCCGTCGATCGGCGTGCGCACGACGATGTCGTAGCTCTCGCCATCGCTGTCGCGGTAATCGCCGGCATCGACGCCGCTGACCGCCAGGCGTACCGAACGATCGAACTCGACACTGGGCACACCGAGCAGCGCCGCCTTCTCGGCGTCCAGCTCGAGCTTCAGATCGGTGCGATCCAGTCGCAACGGGTTGTCGACATCGCGAGAGCCCGGCACCGACTTGATGATCGATTCGACCTCGGCGGACAGCCGTTTCAGCACATCGAGATCACTGCCGAGCACGCGGATCGCGATCGGTGCATCGATCGGTGGCCCGTTCTCGAACTCCTTCACCACGATGCGCGCATTCGGGTACTCGCGCAGCCGCGCGCGCAGGCTGTCAATGAACGCCGGCGTGGCATCCGGATCGTAGTCCTTCACCTGCGCGTAGACCTCGGCGAGGTTCGACGACTGTTCGGCCGGAATGATGTTGTAGTAGACCTTGGGATTGCCCTTGCCCAGGTTGCTGAACCAGAAATCGATCTCTTCGGAATTTTCGAGTTCGGTTTCGACGAAGCGCAGCGCGCGATCGGTCTCGGCCACGCTGGCGCCATTCGGCGCGGTGATGGTGATCATGAACTGCGGCGTGTCGGCCTTCGGGAACAGGCTGAAGCCAACTATCGGAACCAGTCCGAGCGAGAGTACGAACAACCCAAGAGAGGCGGCGACGGTGGTCTTCGGCCGCGCCAGCGCGAAGTGCAGCAGCGGGCGGTAGAAGGTGTGGATGCCGCGCATCACCGCCTGCAGCAGGCGGTTGCCTTCGGCCGGCTCGTGCCGCGACAGCATGCGGCTGGCGAGGAAGGGAATGATCGTCAGCGCCACGATCAGCGAGGCAATCACGGTGAGCACCACGGCCATCGGCAGCACGCGGATGAACTGGCCGGCGGTGCCCGGCAGCGCCAGCAGCGGCAGGAAGGCGAACAACAAAGTGCCGGTGCAGCCGAGGATGGCGACGAAGATCTGCTTGGTCGCCTCGACCGCCGCGCGCTCGCGGCTGTAGCCCATACGCAGAAAGCGCGCGATGTTCTCGACCACCACGATGGAGTCGTCGACCAGCAGGCCGAGCGCGACCACGAAACCGGCAATCGACAATTGATTCAGCGAATAGCCGATCGCATACAGACCGGCCAGACCCATCGCCAGCGACAGCGGGATCGAGATCATCACCACGCCGGCGGCGCGCAAGCCGAGCGGCAACAGCGTCAGCGACACCAGCGCGATGGCGATGCCGAAGTCCATGCCCAGCCGATCCAGTCGCGAGCCGACGTTTTCGCTCTGGCGAAAGCCGCGCTCCAGCTTGACGCGCGCCGGCAGCCCGGCCTCGAAGCGATCCAGCGCGGCGTCGATGCGCGCCTGCATGTCGAAGATGTTGACGCCGTCCTTCTGGTTGGCGGTGACGAACACCGCGCGCTTTCCGCTGTAACGGCCGACGTAGCGCTGCTCGGCGGTGTCCCAGCTCACCTCGGCGATGTCGCGCACCCGCACTGTTCGGCCTTCGCTGGCGCTGACTACGGTGGCGCGCACCTGATCCAGCGAGGTGTAGGCGCCGGAGGTCTTCAGCGCAAAGCTGCGTGGACCGACATCGATGCTGCCGGCGGGAATATTGGCGTTGTCGCTCTGCACCGCCTGCACCACCTGGCCCGGCGTCAGGCCGAGTTCGGCGAGGCGTTTCAAGTCGACCGCCACGCGCAGTTCGCGCTCGGGAATTGCCCACGATTCCGCCGTGCGGATTCCCGGCAGCGTCTTCAGCGAGTCCTTCAGCTCGCGCGCCAGCGTCTCCAGTTCGGCGTACGGTGCATCCTCGCTGACCAGCGCCATCTGCACGATGTTGACCAGGCCCGGATTGACCTTGCGAATCTCCAGCTTGACGATTTCGGCAGGCAGATCGGGCCGCAGCGCGTTGATCTCGCGCACGATCTCTTCGTACTTGCGCTCGACGTCGACGCCGGCGATGAACTCCGGAATGACCACCGCGAGGCCATCGGAACTGGTCGAGTCGATGCGTTTGACGTCATCGAGTTCGGCCAGCCGGTCCTCGATCGGCTTGCTGACCAGCCGCTCCATCTCGACCGGATCGCCGCCCGGCAAAATTGCCGAGATCACGAACGCCGGGATCGGAAAATACGGGTCCTCCGAACGCGCGATCGAGTTGAACGAATAGATCCCGAGCGCGACCAGCCCGAGAAAGGCGATCAGCGTGAACGGGTAGCGCTTGATGGGAAATTCGAGGAAGGACATGGGTTGCTCGCGTGCCCGGGGGCTGTTGTTTTGGTCCGCAAAGGACGCAAAGGACGCAAAGAAAGCGATCAAGGAAAGGAGTCTCGAGTGCGCGCCCGGCCACCTTTCAAATCAGCTTCTGCTTCCCTTTGCGTCCTTTGCGTCCTTTGCGGATAAAAGGCTCTTCAACTGCGTCAGCGCAGTCGCGTGAGGTCAGCGACTCTCCACCACCCTTACCTTCTTCCCTTCCTCCACATACGTGGCGCCGTCGGTGACGACCTTGGCGCCGGCGTCGAGGCCGCTGGCCAGCGCGACTTGTTCGCCGTCGATGAAGGCGACTTCGACCTTGCGACGGGCGACGGTTTGCTGCGTGGCGTCGAAGACAAACACCGACGCCCGTGAGCGGTCGCCTTCGAGGATCGCGGCGATCGGCACTCGCACCAGGCTGCCGGCGCCGGCGCTGGCGGGGGTCAGCGCCAGGCGTGCGACCAGGCCGCTGCGCAGGCGCGGGTCGGTCGCGGCGAGCGCCAGTTCGATGTCGAACATGCCGGTGCGCGGGTCCGCGGCCGCCGGCAGGCGAGTGACTTCAGCATTCAGCGGGGTGCCGGGCAGGGCGTCGAAACGCACTTCGGCGGCGTCGCCCAACGCCAGTTGCACCACATCGCGATCCGCCATACTGGCCTTCAACACATAACCGGCATCGGCGCTGCCGAGTACCAACACCGGCGCGCCGGGCGCGACCGTCTCGCGCGCCTGCGCCAGCTTGCGCAGCACCACGCCGTCGGTGGGCGCGGTGATCACCGCGTACTCGCGGTTGAAACTGGTGCCTTTCAGCGCCTGCGCCGCGATGTCGCGCTGGGTCTTCAAATCCTGCAGCGATTCCAGCGGGATCACCTGGTCGCGATAAAGGCGCTCGCCACGTTCCAGATCGCGCTCGGCCTTGCGCAGCAACTGGCGGCTCTGTTCGACCTGACTGCCGATCTCGGCCAACTCCAGCTCGGCCAGCACCTGGCCCGCCTTCACCGTTGCGCCCTCATCGACATTGATCTGGGCGATGACGCCGCCGATCTTGAACGCCAGCCGCATCTCGTCCTTGTGCGCCAGCATCGCCGTCGTGCGAATCGTCGGCGCCGCCGCGCCGTCTTCGGCCACGGCCACCTTGATCGGCACCACGCGCTCGGCTTCAGCGTTGATCGCCCCGTTGCTGTTGGAACAGGCCGCGAGGGTGAGGGTGAGTGTTGCCATCAGCATGGGGCGGAACATGTTCGGGGTTCCTGGTAGTTGGAGGTTGCGGCTTTTCCGCGGGCGAAACGGAGGTGATTCAGAGAGCTGTTTTTTGTCCGCAAAGGACGCAAAGGACGCAAAGAAAGCGAAGATTTGTTGGCCGCGCCGCAGTCGGTCGAGCCCGTCATCTCTGTCGATTGGTTTTGCTTTCCTTTGCGTCCTTTGCGTCCTTTGCGGACAAAGATCTTTGGTTGAGTGACTTGCGTCATGTGTGCTCCACACGGCCCTACATTCCCAGCGCCGCGCGGAGCTCGGCGAGGCGCACGAGGACGTCGAAGCGGGTCAGGTTGAAATTCAGTTCGGCGCTGGTCAGCGCGCTGCGGGCGTCGATGAACTCGACTTGCGCGATTGAGCCGGCGTCGCGCTTGCGCGCGGCGATGCGGAAGCCTTCCGCGGCGGCCTGCTGGCGTGCCTGCGCGGTGGCCAGCGATGCCTGTGAAGTGCGCAGGCGATCCGCGGCCTGACGCACTTCCAGGGCGATCTGGCTGGACACCTCCTGGCGCGCGATTTCGGCGCGTTCCAGGGTGGCGCGGGCGGCGGCGACGCGGCTGCGGCTCTGGCCGAAGTCGGCGATGCGCCAGTCCAGCACCAGTGAGGCAATCGCGTAGTTCTGTCCGGAACCGAAGCCGTAGTCTTCGCCCTGGATGCCA
Organism: uncultured Rhodanobacteraceae bacterium; assembly: GCA_937928755.1. GTDB lineage: Bacteria > Pseudomonadota > Gammaproteobacteria > Xanthomonadales > SZUA-5 > JADKFD01. Next base: position 5,063 of record CALEZI010000062.1, read on the forward strand.
GCGTCGATGCCAAATCCGATCGTCGGCAAGGTGTTCGCGCGTTCGACATCGATGCCGGCACCGGCCGCCCGCACCTGCGCATCGATCTGCTTCACTTCGGCGCGCGCAGCTTGCGCCTGGCGCTCCAGTTCACGGTCCTCGACGGTCAACGCATCGGCGCCCAGCGCGGCCAGTTGCTGCTGCACATGCGCATTCGGGTCGGGTGTTTCGCTGCTTTCGATCGCCGTGTCGAGCGGTCGGTTGAGCAGGAAATTGAAGTAGTTGCGCGCCTGCATCACGGCATTGCCGACGAACTGGCTCTGCTGCTCCACGGCAAGCATCTCGGCCTTGGCGCGCAGCACCTGATCCAGCGTGATCTTGCCGTTGTCGTGCAGCACCTGGTTGACGCGCAGGTTCTCCGCCAGCAGTTCGCGGCTGGCCTCGACGATCTGCAGCGAGGCATTGGCGCGTTGCCAGTCGAGGTAAGCCACTTCGATGTCGCGCACCAGCGCCCGCTCGTAGGCCTCGCGCGCGGCATCGGTGGCTGCCAGCGTGGCATCGGCGGCCGCGATGCCGGCGCCAATGGCCGGGGCGTAGATCGGCTGGGTCAGGCTCAGCCGCGTGTCTTGCTCGCGCTCGCGCAGGAAGCGGATTTCCTGATTGTCGATGTCGGCAAAGCGCGGCGGCTGTCCCTGCGCCTGCAACAGCTCATTCAGCGTACGGTAGGCCGGATTGACCAGATCGCCCACCGGCAGGGCCTGGGTGCGACCGCCTTCGGCTTCGCTGTAACGCGCGCTCAGCGAGATCACCGGCCGATAACGCGCACGCGCCTCATCAAGCTGCGCCTGCGCCCGGCGCACATCGGCACCGGCGGCATTCAGTGCCAGATTGGATTCGCGCCCGACAGCGATGTAGCCGGCGATGCGCTGCGTGTAGTCGTCCGTCGCCCACGCACCACCCGCGGCCAGCGCCAGCAGTACACCCGGAATCCATCGGCGCGTTGTCATGCGATATGTGCTCGTTGAGTTGTTAGACACGTGTCAATTTCAGGTGAAGCGGAAAAGGGAAAATGGAAAAAGGAAAAGGGACGAGCGGAGTGTTGCGAGCTAGCAGCTACATGCCGGAACCGGCACTCCGAGCAACCTCAAATTCACCTCGAACGGCTTCCCTTTTTCCTTTTTCCCTTTTCCTTTTTCCCGCTCCTCACGGGCTCAACCCCAGACTCGACATGCGCAGCGCATGGTCGATCAACTGCTGCGTGCTGATGCCATCGCAGGCCAGCATGTTGGCCTTGGTCGCGGCGATCTGGATGATTCCATGCATGAAACCCCACAGGGTCACGGCGGTTAGGTAAGGATTGCCGAGGTCGGCGCGGATCGAGCCATCCTGCATGCCGCGGGTGATGCATTCGACCATGATCGCGTGCACACGTTCGCCGGCGACCTGACACGCGGCCTCGTTGCTGTCGCCTTCGACGTGGGTCGGCGAGTGCGCCTCGTAACGCGCCAGCGCCTGGAAGTAGTGCGGGACTTCCTGCGAGAACGCGACGTACGAGCGCCCCAGCGCCTCGACCTGATCGCGCCCGCGGCTGTGGCGCGCGGCCGCTTGCTCGAAGCGGTCGCCGAGCAGCAGCAACGAACGCTCGCAGATGGCGCAATGCAGGTCGAACTTGTCCTTGAAATACACATACACCAGCGCCCGCGACAGTCGCGCACGACGCGCGACCTGGTCGATGGTCAGTTCGTCCCAGCCGGTGTCGGCATAAACCTCTTCGGCCGCATCCACAATCTGCTTGCGGCGCGCTTCCTTTTCTTCCAGTCGTCGTTCGGCGATGTAGTTCATGGGGTGAGACGATAAGTCAGTGATTGACGTTGTGTCAATAGATGATGGGGTGTTTCGAAGTTGGGTAAAAGGTGAAACGTGAAACGTCAATTGAAGCGCGCTCTGATTGACGTTTCACGTTTCACTTTTCACTCTTCGCCTCGCGAAGAACTTGCGTATGTGCGGCCAACCGCCAATGCTCGTTGCATTCCCTTCGGAGCCCGACCCATGAAACTCGCATCCCTCAAGCGCGGTGGCCGTGATGGCACGCTGGTCGTGGTTTCGCGCGATCTCAAGCACGCCGTGGAGGTACGTCCGATCGCGGCGACGCTGCAGCAGGCGCTGGATGGCTGGTCGGATATCGCGCCGCGGCTGAACGCGGTCTCCGAGGGGCTCAATGCCGGGCGTGCGCACGGCGCCTTCGAACTCGACTTCGATTACCTCGCTGCACCATTGCCGCGGGCTTACGAGTTCGTCGACGGCAGCGCTTACCTGCCACACGTCGAGCGCGTGCGCCGGGCGCGCAATGCAGAGGTGCCACAGAGTTTTTATGTCGATCCGTTGATGTACCAGGCGACCAGCGCACAGTTTCTCGGGCCGCGCGACCCGGTCCAGGTGGTCAGCGAGGACTACGGCATCGATCTCGAGGCCGAGGTGGTGGTGGTGACCGACGATGTGCCGATGGCGGTCACGCCGGAGCAGGCCGCGGCGCACATCCAGTTGATCGGCCTGGTCAACGACGTCAGCTTGCGCAACCTGATCCCCGACGAGTTGGCCAAAGGCTTCGGCTTCCTGCAGAGCAAGCCACGTTCAGCGCTGTCGCCGGTGCTGGTCACGCCCGACGAACTCGACGGTTATTGGGAGGATTCGACACTGCACCGCAAGCTGGTGACGCACATCGACGGCGAGCTGTTCGGCCAACCCGACGCCGGCACCGACATGCAGTTCAACTTTGCGCAACTCGTCGCGCACGCCGCGAAGACGCGCAACCTCACCGCCGGCAGCATCGTCGGCTCCGGCACCGTCGCCAACCAGGACGAAAACGTCGGCGCCTCCTGCCTCGCCGAAAAACGCATGCTCGAAGTGATCCGCGACGGCAAACCCTCGACGCCGTTCCTGAAGTACGGCCAGCGCGTGCGCATCGAGATGTTCGACGACGCGGGGGCGAGCCTGTTCGGCGCGATCGAGCAGGAGATCGTGGCTTACGGGGGCTGAGGTGCGCGGGAGTCTCGGCCCGGGATGAGGTGCTCTGGTCCCCTCATCAGAAGCGGGGCAGGGGGCAGGGGTTCAAGTTCAAGTGATGGTCGAACCGTGCGCCGAGGTTGGTTCTCGGCCGCTTCCTCGCCTTTTCGCAGATCCGGTTCGCTTTATCGTCGGACCGCGCGCCGATGCGGGTCCCCTGCACCCTGCCCCTTGCCCCGCTTCTTCAACTCGCTTGTTCCGTCCCCGTGCCTTCCGCCACATGCATGAGCCCCTGTGAGGGCGCAGCCTCGCGACCCTGTTTCCCATTCCAGGATCGTCTGCATGCACGCACTGCGTTTGTCCCTGTTGCCGTTCGCGCTGGCCGCGCTGCTCGCCGGCTGTTCCGACTCGCCGTCGACCGCGGTGGAAGCGCCCAAGGCGGCGGCTCCTGCGGCCACGCCGCCGCCGGCCCCGGCGCGCGAGATCAAGCAGTACGACATCGACACGCTGCTGTCGAACCTGCGCCTCTCGGGTGCAGACATGTCTCCTGACGGCAGCAAGGTGCTGTACTCGTCGAACCAGACTGGCGTGATCAACCTCTACGAGATTGCTGCGGCCGGCGGCAAGCCGGTAGCCCTCACTCAGTCGACCACCGATTCGATCTACGCCATCGGCTACTTTCCGAAGGACGGTCGCTTGCTGTACACCGCCGATCAGGGCGGCAACGAGCTCAACCACGTCTACGTGCGCGAGGCCGATGGCACGGTCAAGGACCTGACGCCGGGCGACAAGCACAAGGCGATGTTCGGCGGTTGGGCAGACGACGAGCAGAGTTTCTTCGTGATGACCAACGAGCGCGACGAGCGTTATTTCGACGTCTACGAGTACGCCGTCGACGGCTACCAGCGCACGCTGCTGTACCAGAACGAGAATGGCTATTTCCCCGGCGCGATCAGCCGCGACAAGCGCTACATCGCGCTCGGCAAGGTCAATACCACCAGCGATTCGGACATTGTCCTGTTCGATCGCGAGACGAAAACCGAAAAGGTCCTGACCCAGCACGAGGGCGTCGAGAGCAACGATTCGGTGGCGTTCACGCCGGACGGCGCGTTGCTCTACACCAGCAATCGCGGCGGCGAGTTCAGCCGCCTGCTGCGCATGGACCTGACCAGCGGCGAGAGCAGCGTGGTCTACGAGACGACGTGGGACGTGGTCGGTGCCGACTACACGCCCGACGACAGCCGTCTGGTGGTTTACGTGAACGCCGACGCGCGCACCGAACTGGTGATGCTCGACGCAACGACGCTGCAACCGGTGGCGCTGCCGAAGGTGCCGGCGGGCGACGTCACCGGCGTCGACTTCTCCGAGGACGGCAAGCACCTGGTGTTCTATGTCGCGTCGAGCCGATTCCCGTCGTCGATCTGGACCGCCGAGCTCGGCGGCGAAGCGCGGCAACTGGTGTCGGCGCTGAATCCGGCGATCGATGTCGACGACCTCGTCGAAGGCGAGGTGGTGCGCTTCAACAGCTACGACGGCCTGGAAATTCCCGGGATCATCTACATGCCGCATGGCGCCAGCGACGCCGCCAAGGTGCCCGGCCTGGTCTGGGTGCATGGCGGCCCGGGCGGGCAGTCGCGACTGAACTATTCGGCGTTGATCCAGTACCTGGTCAACCACGGCTATGCGGTCTACGCGATCAACAACCGCGGCAGCTCCGGTTACGGCAAGACCTTCTACGCCGCGGACGATCGCAAGCACGGCGAAGCCGATCTCGACGACGTGGTCGAGAGCAAGAAACTCATGATCGGCACTGGCAAGATCGACCCGGAACGCATCGGCATCATCGGTGGCAGCTATGGCGGCTACATGACGCTGGCGGCGCTGACCTATCGCCCGGATGCCTTCAAGGTCGGCGTCGACATCTTCGGCGTGGCCAACTGGCTGCGCACGCTGGAAAGCATCCCGGCGTGGTGGGAAGCGCAGCGTCAGGCGTTGTACGCCGAACTTGGCGATCCGGTGGCCGACAAGGAACGCCTGATGCGCATCAGCCCGCTGTTTCACGCCGACAAGATCAGCAAGCCGCTGATCGTGCTGCAGGGCGCCAACGATCCGCGTGTGCTCAAGGTCGAGTCCGACGAGATCGTCGCCGCCGTCAAGGCCAACAATGTGCCGGTCGAGTACGTGGTGTTCGACGACGAGGGCCACGGCTTCGTCAAGCGCGAGAACGAGAAGACCGGCTACGAGGCGGTGCTCAAGTTTCTGGATACGCACCTCAAGGGTGCGGCGAAGTAAACGGCCGTCGGGTGGAACCCCGGCCATCAGCCGGGATTCCACCGTCGGCGATGCGCCACATTGCGCAGGATCCGCCCTGCTTCCGCTACTCGTGGGAGCGGGTTCATCCCGCGATCCTCTCGCCATGCAGAGCCAGAAGATCGCGGGATAAACCCGCTCCCACAGAAGCAGTATTCGAGGCTACTTCTTCAACAAATCCCGGATCTCGCGCAGCAGGGCGACGTCTTCCGGGGTCGCCGGCGGCGCCGGGGGCGCTTCTTCGGCCTTCTTCTTGATCCGGTTCATGGCCTTGATGACCATGAACAGGGCCCAGGCGACGATGACGAACTGGATGGTCGCGTTGATGAACTCGCCGTAGCCGATAGCCACTTCCGGCTTGATCACCTTGTCGGCTTCCATCAGCGCATTTTGCAGCACCAGTTTCTTGTCGGCGAAATCGATGCCGCCCATCGCCAGTCCGAGCGGCGGCATCAGCACCTTGTCGACCAGGGCGCCGACGATCTTGCCGAAGGCGCCGCCGATGATGACGCCGACCGCGAGGTCGACCACGTTGCCGCGCATTGCGAAATCGCGAAACTCGCTCATGAAACTCATGGATGTTCCTTTTCGAAGTTCGCCGACACGTCGCCGGTAGCCCACTTTAGCAAAGCCGACCAGATGCCGGTGGCCGTCGTTCTCTGCTAGCTTGCCGGCCATGATCGATGTCGAATCCAGTGCGATTCCGCTGACCCGCCCGCGCATCGTCGGCTGGCGCGAATGGTTGGCTTTGCCGGAACTTGGAGTGGCTGCGATCAAGGTCAAGATCGATTCCGGTGCGCGCTCCTCGGCGCTGCATGTGGTACGCCAGGAACGCTTTCATCTGCGCCAGCAAGCTTGGGTGCGTTTTACCGTCGAATCCGATGGTCCGGGCTCGCCGAGCATCGAATCCGAAGCCGAAGTCGTCGACGAGCGTTATGTGACCGACTCCGGTGGTCACACCACGCGGCGACCGTTCATCCGCACCCTGGTGTGCCTCGGTGGCGAGTGTTGGCCGATCGAAATCAACCTCACCGACCGCAGGCACATGCTGTTTCCGATGCTGCTGGGTCGTACCGCGATGCAGGGGCGATTGCTGATCGATCCCGCGCGCTCGTTTGTGCACGGTGGCAGCAACGAGGAAGAACAATGAGGTTTGCTGGATGAAACTTGCGATCCTGTCGCGCAACCGCAAGCTGTATTCGACCCGACGACTGGTCGAGGCCGCACAACAGCGCGGACATACGGTGCGCGTGATCGACCCGTTGCGCTGCTACATGCGCATCAGCCCGGGACTGGCCGAAATCCACTACAAGGGCAAGGTGCTGGAGGGCTTCGACGCAATCATCCCGCGTATCGGCGCCTCGATCACCTTCTATGGCACTGCCGTGGTCCGCCAGTTCGAATCGATGGGCGTCTACACCGTCAATGGTGCGGACGGCATCGGCCGTGCACGCGACAAGCTGCGTTCGATGCAGTTGCTGTCGCAGCAGGGCATCGGCCTGCCTACCACGGTGTGTGCCGATAGTCCGGACGACACCGATGATCTGGTGGCGATGCTCGGCGATCCACCGCACATTCTGAAGCTGGTCGAGGGCACCCAGGGACAGGGCGTGGTGCTGGCCGAAACACTGTCGGCGTCGATCAGCCTGGCCGAGGCCTTCCGCGGTGTGCGCGCGCATTTCCTCATGCAGGAGTTCATCCGCGAGGCCAAGGGCTCGGACCTGCGCTGTTTCGTGGTCGGCGGCAAGGTGATCGCAACCATGATGCGCAGCGCTCGCGAGGGCGAGTTCCGTTCCAACCTGCATCGCGGTGGCCGCGGCACGCGGGTGAAGCTGACGCGCGAGGAAAACAGCACGGCGGTGCGTGCCGCAGCGACCATGGGCCTGGGCGTCGCCGGTGTCGACCTGTTGCGCTCCGAGCGTGGTCCGCTGGTGCTCGAGGTCAATTCCTCGCCCGGTCTGGAGGGTATCGAGAACGTTTCCGGCATCGATGTCGCTGGAATCATCATCGATTATGTCGAGCGTGCCAGCCGACGGCGCGAGCGCTGATCGCGCCGATGCAGATCGAAGTTCTCGCGCACAACGAGCGCTGGCTTGCGGTCAACAAGCCGGCCGGGCTGTCGGTCTACGAATCGTCCTACACCGGACCGCGCGAAGAGACGCTGCTGGGCCTGTTGCGCAAGCAACTCGATGTCGACCGCCTGCACGCCATCCATCGGCTCGACCACGCCACCAGCGGCGTATTGCTGCTGGCGCGCGACGCGCGCTCGGCAGCGATGCTGTCCGGGCAGTTCGAATCGCGCGCAGTCGACAAACGCTACATCGCCGTCGTGCGCGGGGAGCCCGCCGACGTGTTCGAAGTCGATCATCCGCTCAGCGGGTCGGACGGCCGCGGTGCCGGCAAGCCGGCACTGACGCGATTTCGCACGCTGGCCCGGGTGCGCCTGCCGATTCCGCTGGCGCGCCATCCCGAGGCCCGTTATGCGCTGATCGAGGCCAGCCCGGAGACCGGCCGCTACCATCAGATCCGGCGCCATCTGAAACACGCGGCGCACCCGATCGTCGGCGACGTCAAATACGGCAAAGGAGAGCACAACCGCGTATTCCGCCAGCACTATGGCGTGCATCGACTGCTGCTGCACGCGCGCGGGCTGAGTTTCATCGATCCGCTGGACGATTCGAAGATCAGCGTCGAGGCGCCGTACGATGCCGCGTTCACCAAGGCGCTGGCGGTGTTCGGGGAATTGCTGGCGTAGTGCGGCTCCGGCGCGTGCAGGGCAGATTGGAGCCGAAGGCTTGATCGCGCCGGCGGCCGCGCCTTTTCACGCAGGCCTGTCGCAGAGCGTCGGGCGCCTCGCGTGTGAGGTTCAGGCGACTCGCCTGGCAACCAGGACGCGAGGACCCGACCTACCCGTGCAAAGGGGGCAATTTTGTCCGCAAAGGGTGAGACGGGCTTTCGAGCGGCATGCCGCTCGCCGTTGAACGACCGTCAGCTTGCTGACGGGCCGGACGCAAAGGACGCAAAGAAGAGCGGAGAAGGAGACATTCACTGGTCTTTGGCTTTCCTTTGCGTTCTTTGCGTCCTTCGCGGACAAAATCTAGAGTTTGATCTTGCGTAAGTCCTCACCTCGACGCGGTCACCGTCACTGAACCACCGGAGTTTCAATGCGCAGCCTGATCGCCTTGTGTTTCGCCTCAGCCGCCACAGCGGCCGAGCCCCCGATCGCCATCGCCATTCATGGCGGCGCCGGCACCATCGAACGCAGCCTGCTCGGCGAGGAACAGGAAGCGGCGATCACTGCTGACCTCAATGCCGCACTGGACGCCGGCTATGCGGTGCTTGAGGAAGGCGGCGCGTCACTCGATGCGGTCACGGCGGTGGTGACGCGGCTGGAGGATTCGCCGCACTTCAATGCCGGCAAGGGCGCCGTATTCACTGCCGACGGCACGAATGAACTGGATGCCGCGATCATGGACGGCGCTACTCAGCGCGCCGGGTCGGTGGCCGGGCTCACGCGGGTCAAGAACCCGCTGCTGCTGGCGCGCGCGGTGATGGAAAAATCCGTGCACGTGATGATGATCGGTGCCGGCGCAGAGCGTTTCGCCAAGGAAATCGGTATCGAATTCGTCGAGCCCGACTACTTTCGCACCGAGGGTCGCTGGCAGCAGTACCTGGATGCCAAGGCGGCGGCGCAGAAACAGGCAGCCGTGCCGAGGAGCAGCTACTTCGGCACGGTCGGCGCGGTGGCGCTCGATCGCAAGGGGCACCTCGCCGCCGCGACCTCCACCGGTGGCATGGTCCTCAAGAAGTACGGTCGGGTGGGCGATGCGCCAATCATCGGTGCCGGCACCTGGGCCGACGAAGGTTGTGCCGTGTCTGCCACCGGCTGGGGCGAGTACTTCATCCGCCTGAACGTCGCCCACGACATCTGCGCGCGGATGCGTTACGCCGGTGACAGCCTGGCCGAAGCCGCCGACGACGTGATCCTGAATCGGGTGCCGGCGCTCGGTGGCAATGGTGGTGTCATCGCCATCGATGCGCAGGGCAATGTGCGCCTGCCGTTCAACACCAGTGGTATGTATCGTGGCTTTGTGGATGCCACCGGCAAGCGAGAAGTGGCGATCTATCGGGAGCCTTAGGGGCGGGGCACGGGCACGGGCGCGGGAAGCGGAAGCGGGAAGCGGGAAGCGGGAAGCGGGAAGCGCGCCGCAGACCGTCTTTGCTGTTGTGGGTCCAGACTTGTCTGGGCGCTTTCCCCACAATCGAGCCGGAAGCAGAAGCGTCCAGACAAGTCTGGACCCACAACCGCCTTGCTC
>CALEZI010000063.1 GCA_937928755.1 uncultured Rhodanobacteraceae bacterium
AGGTCTTGGAAGCGACTTCCTTGACCATCTGCGCGCCCATGTTCTCGAACTTGTCGGCCAGTTCGATCTCCTTGGCGACGGACACGCCGTCCTTGGTGATCGTCGGCGCGCCGAAGCTCTTCTCGAGCACGACGTTACGGCCCTTCGGACCGAGGGTGACCTTCACGGCATTGGCGAGGACGTTGACGCCCTTGACCATGCGTGCACGAGCGTCTTCGCTGAAACGGACTTCTTTGGCAGCCATTGTTGTAATCCTTGGAAAATGGAAAAAGGAAAAAGGAAAAAGGGGGAGAAGCAGGAGCGGCTGGCGGCGCGAGCGCTGCCGGCGGCGCTATCAGGCTTCGATCACGCCCATGATGTCTTCTTCGCGCATGACCAGCAGTTCCTCGCCGTCGACCTTGACTTCGGTGCCGCTGTACTTGCCGAACAGCACCTTGTCGCCGGCCTTGACGGCGATCGGACGAACGTTGCCGTTCTCCAGGATCTTGCCGTTGCCGGCTGCAATGACTTGACCGCGGACCGGCTTCTCGGTGGCGGAATCGGGGATCACGATGCCGCCGGCGCTGATGCGCTCTTCTTCCATGCGCTTGACGATCACACGGTCGTGCAGAGGACGAATTTTCATGGCGATAGGCCTTCTTGATTGAGATTGAGCAAGAGTGAATTGCAGATTTCGTGCAGCGCCGGGGGAGCCTGAACAACGCCCAGCGCGCGACGGGCCCTTTAGTGGGGGCGGGTTCAAGGGGATTCAAGAGGCAAGCCGAACGGGGCACGAGGCACGGCTCGCACGCATCTGGAAGGCGCCGCGCCTGCGGCGCCGCACTTGATGGCGCTTCGTCGTTCGAAGTGAACGTGGCCGCGCAGGCGCGCGGCCCTCCATGCGTCTGCGCAGTTGCCGGCTCTTCCCGTGCCCAGTGCCCCGCGCCCGCTGCTGCCTATTTCGGCGCCTGGATCTCCAGATCCGCCACGTACTCGATGTCCTGGACCGTGCGCGACGAAGTACCCATGGCTTTGGCGTCGATTTCCTGGCGCACCGGGCGGCCGCTGGCGACGTCGACGAACAGCTTGGTGCTGGTCTCGGATTCCACACCCATGGTGGTCATGACCTGATCGACCCTATAGGTGCGTGCCGGCTTGCCGTTCACTTCTTCGGTACCGAGCGCCGCGACCGACTTCACCGCGGCCTTCGCCTTGTCGACGAAATCCGGGCTCAGGTACTGCTTGCTGAGTGCCGCCGTACCCGGCGGCGCGGCAGTCCAGTCGCTGCCCGGTATGCGGATCCAGGCGCCTTCAGGGGTGACCACCATATCGCCACCGGGCCCGCCATTCATGCGCATGCGATCGGGGATGATGATTTCGATCGTCTGCTTGAACTGCATGCTGTTGGCCGAGGTTTCGACCGTGGCGCGATACGATTTCGCGGCGATCATCGCGTCCCAAGCGGCAAACACTTCGGCCTTGGGGTCGGCTTGGGCGGTGGTGGCGCCTGCAGCGAGCAGGAGGGCGACAAGGATTCGAGTCGAGATCATGGCAGGTCCAGGCAGTCTGATTCTGTGTGCAGGGGCTGAGGCGTACGCCACGGCCGCCGGATGGCGCAGGTCGCATTGTGCAGGTCGCGCCTACAACAACGTCCGCGGAATGCGGATGATATGGATATTGTGATGGCGCCGCGCTGCCCGAACGACCGATGTCGGTCGACCCTTGTCGGCGGCATGCTGTACAACCTTTCGGTAGACCTTGCGGAGACCAGACCATGAGCGCCCCCCTGTGGAGACCCGGACTGGAGCGGATGGAGAGCGCCAACCTGAGCCGCTTCATGCGCTTCATGCATGACCGCTTCGGGGCCGAACTGCCCGACTACGCAACGCTGCACGATTATTCGGTGAGTCATCCCGATCGCTTCTGGACGGGCGTCTGGGAATTCTGCGGTATCCGCGCGAGCGGCGACATGGCGCCCGCCTTCGAGCACTTCGAGGCGATGCCCGGATGTCGCTTCTTCCCCAACGTGCAGATCAACTTTGCACAGAACCTGCTGCGTTTTCGCGATGAGCGGCTGGCCATCGTCGCCCGCGGCGAAGACGGTTCGACGCGCGAACTGAGCTACGCCGAACTGGCCGAGCAGGTGCGCCGGGTGCGCGCGGGATTGGCGGCCGCCGGCGTCGGTCCGGGCGACCGCGTCGCCGGATTCGTACCGAACCGCCCGGAAGCGGTGATCGCGATGCTCGCGGCCGCCAGCCTCGGCGCCATCTGGTCGTCGTGCTCGCCGGACTTCGGCATCAACGGCGTGCTCGACCGCTTCGGCCAGATCGAACCCAAGGTGCTGTTCACCGCCGACGGTTACTGGTACGGCGGCAAGCGCTTCGATTGCCTGGACAAGGTCAGCGGCATCCTGGCGCAGTTGCCGAGTGTCGAGCGCGTGGTGGTGTTCGCCTATGCCGGGACCGACCGCGACATCAGCAGTGTGCCGAACGCGGTGCGCTGGGACGAGTTCGCTCCGGCGACCGCCGAGCAACTCAACTTCGACCTCGGACCCTTCGATCGCCCGCAATACATCCTGTACAGCTCGGGCACCACCGGCGTGCCCAAGTGCATCGTGCACGGCCAGGGCGGCACGCTGATCCAGCACCTGAAGGAACTGGTGCTGCATACCGATCTCAAGCGCGAGGACCGCATCTTCTACTACACCACCTGCGGATGGATGATGTGGAACTGGCTGGTGTCGAGCCTCGCGGTCGGCGCCACCCTGGTGCTGTTCGACGGCTCGCCGTTCCACCCCGGACCGGGCGCGCTGTTCGACCTGGTCGACGAACTCGGCATCAGCGTGTTCGGCACCAGCGCCAAGTGGATCTCCGCCGCCGACAAGGCCGGCGTCAAGCCGCGCCAGACGCACAAGCTGCTGAAGCTGCGCACCATCCTCTCCACCGGTTCGCCGCTGGCGCCGGAGAGCTACGACTACGTTTATCGCGACATCAAGCCGGACCTGCTGCTGGCGTCGATTTCCGGTGGCACCGACATCGTCTCCTGCTTCGCGCTCGGCAACCCGCTGCTGCCGGTGTATCGCGGCGAGCTGCAATGCCGCGGACTCGGCATGAAGGTCGAGGTGCTCGACGACGACGGCCGCCCGCTGCGCGGCGAGCCCGGCGAACTGGCGTGCACGCAGCCGTTCCCGTCGATGCCGGTCGGCTTCTGGAACGACGCCGACGGCCACAAGTACCACGACGCCTACTTCGCCAAGGTCGAGAACGTCTGGTGCCACGGCGATCTCGCCGTACTCACCGAACACGACGGCATCATCATCCTCGGCCGCTCCGATGCCACGCTCAATCCGGGTGGCGTGCGCATCGGTACCGCGGAGATCTACCGGCAGGTCGAGAAGCTGCCCGAGGTACTGGAATCGATCTGCATAGCCCAGGACTGGGACAGCGATGTGCGCGTGGTGCTGTTCGTGCGCCTGCGCGAGGGCATCGAACTCGACGAGGCGATGCAGGGTCGGATCCGCAAGGTGATTCGCGACAACACCACGCCACGCCATGTGCCGGCGAAGATCCTCGCGGTGCCCGACATTCCGCGCACCATCAGCGGCAAGATCGTCGAGCTGGCAGTGCGCCACGTCGTTCACGGCCGACCGGTCAAGAACACCGACGCGCTGGCCAACCCGCAGGCGCTGGAGCACTTCCGCGGACGCGTGGAGTTGACCCAGGCGTAGGGATCAATCGTAGGTCACGTTGCTCGCGCAGCGAGCTACGTGACACGGGAACGCGTCACGTAGCCCGCTGCGCGGCAAACGTGACCTACGGGATATGCTCCGCTGATGAACTCGATCCCAAGTCCCGCTGCCCACCCAGTCGCCCTGATCACCGGCGCCGCCCGCCGCGTCGGCGCCACCATTGCGCGCCGCCTGCACGCGGCCGGCTACGACATCGCCCTGCACTACCGCAGCCCCGGCGTGGATCTTGATGCGCTGCTCGCCGAGCTCGAATCGGCACGCGCCGCCAGCACACTCGCGCTGCAGGCGGATCTGAGCGACATACCGGCGACCACCGCGCTGGTGCCCGCAGTCATCGCGCGCTTCGGCCGCCTCGATGCGCTGGTCAACAATGCTTCCAGCTTCTACCCGACCGCGATGGGTGAGATCGGCGTCGATCAGTTCGACGACCTGATGGCCACCAACGCGCGCGCCCCCTTGTTCCTGGCACAAGCGGCGGCGCCGCATCTGCGCGTCGCCGGCGGCGCGATCATCAATCTGGTCGACATCTATGCCGACCGCCCGATTCCACGCTACCTGCCCTACTGCATGGCCAAGGCTGCACTGGTGGCGCTGACCTACGGACTGGCGCGCGAACTCGGTCCCGAGGTGCGCGTGAACGCGATCGCTCCCGGCAACATCCTGTGGTCGACCAACCCGGAAAAAGCAGAGACGCTGGCCGTGGTCGAACAGCGCACGGCACTCAAGCGCCAGGGCAGTCCTGATGATCTCGCCGGCGCCGTGTTGTACCTGATCCGCGACGCCGGTTATGTCACCGGACAAGTGCTCAGGGTCGATGGCGGGCGCTGGCTCAACATCTAGCCCGCATTTCTCACACCGGCGCGAAAAGATGCACGGATTTTCCCGCCAATGCTCGATCTCACCTCTTCGGCTTCATACACACACCGTCGCCTGCATCTTTTCGCTTCGCGGCCCTGGCTTGGTCTTTGCGCCGGAACCGGCGTCGCCGCCGTTTCGATTGGCGACAAGACCCAACCGCAGCCCGCATGACCACAGACCCTTGACACCGGCGGTATTGCATCCGCGCGGTTCCGCGCCCAGACTCCGCAGCGTAGAGGGGAGTAGCTTTTCGCGGCCCAATCGTCATCACGTGCGCTACCTGCGCGCCGGATGGGTCGGCGGATCATTCATCGATACGCAAGCAAGACCTCGACCGCACCGCGTGCGTAGTGACCCGCATCCACTGGATGCGGGTCTGACGCCGTTGCAGGTCGAGGGGGGTCCTCGTCCGGGTGCGAACAGTGGTTCGTGGACGGGGATGGCGTATGCAGACAATCGGCACCTGGTGGATGTGGGCGGCCTTCACCGCATTGGTGATCGTCGCGCTCATCGTGGACCTCCTGGTCATGCGCCAGCAGGGCGCGCACAAGGTGTCGTTCCGTGAAGCGCTGCAATGGTCGTTGGTCTGGATCGCACTGGCGCTGCTGTTCAATGGCGCACTGTGGTGGTACCTGGACGGAGTAGCCGGGCGCGAAATCGCCAATACCAAGGCGCTCGAATTCCTGACCGGCTACCTGGTCGAGAAGTCGCTGGCGGTCGACAACATCTTCGTGTTCCTGATGATCTTCAACTTCTTCGCAGTGCCGGCGGAGTACCAGAAGCGTGCGCTGATCTTCGGCGTGATCGGCGCGATCGTGCTGCGCACCCTGATGATCCTGCTTGGCGCCTTCCTGATCGCCAAGTTCCACTGGATCTTTTACGTATTCGGCGCCTTCCTGCTGATCACGGGCATCAAGATGGCGCTGTTCGCCGACGAAAAGCCCGACCTCGAGCAGAACCCGGTGATTCGCTGGGTGCGTCAGCACATGAAGATCACCCACGAGTTCGACGGCGAGAAACTGACCACGATCCGCGAAGGCGTTCGCCATGCCACGCCGCTGCTGCTGGTGATTGCGATGATCGGCGTCACCGACGTGATCTTCGCCGTGGATTCGATCCCGGCGATCTTCGCGATCACCACCGATTCCTTCATCGTGCTGACCAGCAACATCTTTGCCATCCTTGGCCTGCGCGCCATGTACTTCATGCTCGCCGACATGGCCGACCGCTTTCATTTCCTCAACTACGGCCTCGCCGCAGTGTTGAGCTTCATCGGCATCAAGATGCTGATCATGGACTTCTACAAGATTCCGATCGCGGTCTCGCTGGGTGTCGTGTTCGTGCTCGTGGCCGGATCCATGGTGGCGTCGTTGATGATTCCGGCGAAGGTGGAAAGGGCATAGGCGTAACAGCGGGGCACGGGGCACGGGCGCGGGTCACGGGTCACGGGTCACGGGTCACGGGTCACGGGTCACGGGTCACGGGT